>WLLZ01000130.1 GCA_009700485.1 Actinomycetota bacterium
TCGCGGATGGGCGAGCAAATTGGTGAAGCGCAATTAATCGTGAACTGGGAAGCCCACCCCGAGGATGTTGCAACGCTGATCCACGCCCACCCAACCCAAAACGAGGCCATGGGCGAAGCCCATCTGGCTTTAGCCGGCAAGCCACTGCATTCCCACGCTTAAGACCGACAGGAGACCTACCACTATGACGTTCTCAGTCACCATGCCGCAGCTCGGCGAGAGCGTTACCGAGGGCACCGTCACGCGTTGGCTAAAGCAAGTTGGCGACACCGTCGCAGCTGATGAGCCATTGCTTGAGGTATCCACCGACAAAGTCGATACCGAAATTCCATCCCCTGCCGCCGGCGTATTACTTGCGATTCGCGCTCAGGAGGACGAAACCGTGCTTGTCGGTGCAGAACTAGCAGTCATCGGCGCGGCCGATGACGCACCCGCTCCAGCACCAGCCGCTACCGAGGCACCGGTTGTGCCACCCGCTAACACTCAAGGCGCAACCGAAATCAGCATCACTTTGCCCGCACTCGGCGAAAGTGTCACCGAGGGCACCGTCACCCGCTGGTTAAAGCAGGTGGGTGATCAAGTTACGGCCGATGAGCCGATCTTGGAGATCTCCACCGACAAAGTCGATACCGAGATCCCGGCACCTGCCAGTGGCACTTTGGTCGCTATCACCGCCGGTGAAGATCAAACCGTTGCGGTGGGGAGTGAACTTGGTCGTATTGCCACCGGTGCCAGTGCCTCAGTCGCCAGTGCCTCAGTCGCCAGTGCCTCAGTCGCCAGTGCGCCAGTTGCCGTAGCACCGGTTGCAGTTGCAGTAGCACCGGTTGCTGTAGCACCTGCCGAGGTCGCAGAGTTAACCGACGCGTACGTCACCCCACTGGTGCGCCGCCTAGCCGCCCAAAACGATATTGACCTAGCCACCTTGACCGGCACCGGTGTCGGCGGGCGCATCCGCAAACAAGATGTGCTCGACGCTGCGCAGATGAAAGCTGCCCCGGTCGTAGCGGCGCCAGCAGCGGCAGTTTCCGCAACACCTACAACCGCAGCCATCCCAGCGGCGTCGCCACTTCGAGGCCGCACTGAAAAAATGCCGCGGCTGCGCAAGGTAATTGCTGAACGCCTTGTTGAATCCCTCCAAACATCTGCTCAATTGACGACCGTCATTGAAGTTGATGTCAGCCTCATCGCCAGCCTTCGTAATCGAGTTAAGAACGAGTTCGAAGCGCGAGAAGGGGTGAAACTCACCTTCTTACCGTTCTTCTGCAAAGCCGCGGTTGAGGCCCTAAAGCAATACCCGCAGGTAAATGCCTCGATCGATATGGCCGAAGGCACCATCACCTACCACGATTCCGAGAACCTAGGTATCGCGGTCGATACCGAGCGTGGTCTCCTCGTGCCGGTGATCCAGCGGGCCGGTGACTTAAACATCGCCGGGCTCGCGCGCCACATCGCAGATGTTGCTGAGCGCACCCGCACGAACAAAGTCAGCCCTGATGAGCTCAGCGGCGGCACCTTCACCGTTACCAACACCGGTAGCCGCGGCGCCCTTTTCGATACCCCAATCATCAACCTGCCTCAGGTCGCGATTCTTGGAACCGGCGCCGTCGTTAAGCGGCCGATTGTTGTCACCGATGCGACCGGTCAAGATGTCATCGCAATCCGGTCGATGGTTTACCTAGCACTCTCCTACGATCACCGGATTATCGATGGGGCTGATGCCGCCCGCTTCCTTGGCACAATGCGCCACCGACTCGAAGAGGCATCATTCGAGGCCGAGCTCGGACTGTGACTAAGTGAAAATCGCAATCACCGGTGCATCCGGGCTCATCGGTTCGACCCTGGTAATCCATCTGCGAGCACAGGGCCACGAGGTGCTGCGCCTTGTCCGGCGGCCCGCCGTAGCCCCTGATGAAGTCACCTGGGATGTTGCCGCCGGCACCGTCGACCTCGTTGGCTTAGCTGGTACCGAAGCGGTCATTCACCTAGCCGGCGCTGGTGTTGGCGACCACCGCTGGACCGATGACTACAAGCGCGAAATTCTTAACAGCCGGGTCGATGGCACCGCCACCATCGTGCGGGCAATTACCCAACTTGACCCTAAGCCGCGCGTACTCGTTGCCGGTTCGGCGATCGGCTGGTACGGCGACACCGGTGACCGGGCCGTTGATGAAAGTGACCCGGCCGGCACCGGATTCTTAGCCGATGTGGTGCGCGCCTGGGAGGCCGCCGCCGACCCCGCTGCCCAAGCCGGGATTCGTGTCGTGCACGCCCGCACCGGGTTAGTAGTGGCCAAGGCAGGTGGCGCCTGGGCGAAACTCTTTCCGCTTTTTCGCCTCGGCCTCGGCGGCAAGATGGGCAGCGGCCGCCAGTACTGGTCTTGGATCTCTCTGCGTGATGAATTAGCCGCCCTCGAATTTCTCTTGACTTCTGAAAACATCTCAGGGCCGGTCAATCTCACCGCCCCGCACGCTGCAACCAATGCAGAAGTCACAGCGGCGATGGGTCGGGTACTTGGCCGGCCCACTTTGTTACCGGTGCCCAGCTTCGCGCTTAAGACCGCTCTTGGTGAATTCTCCAGTGAAGTTCTAGGCAGTATTCGAGTTGTGCCCGCGGTGCTCGAGGCCGAAGGTTTCACCTGGCAGGACCCAGACATCGAGTCGGCGATCCGGGCGGCCCTGGCCTAATGTCGTGCGACGTCGTCGTAGTGGGCGCCGGCCTCGCCGGTCTCGCTGCTGCGCGAGAGTTGTCAGTGCACGGGCTCAACGTCTTAGTACTTGAATCCGGCGACGAAGTAGGCGGGCGGGTGCGCACCGATCGAATCGATGGCTTTTTATTCGATCGTGGATTTCAGCTCTATAACCCCGCGTATCCCGAAGCCGCACGAGTTCTTGATCACAACGCATTGCAACTTCGCCCACTTACTCCAGGTGTTGTGGTCGCCCTCGACGATGGAAATGCCCGACTAGGTGACCCACGCAGTAGACCGAGCTGGGCCGTTGATTCAGCTTCCATGCGCACCGGCTCGCTGCTTAGCAAGGCGCGCTTTGCGCGGTACGCCATCAGGGCGGCCAACACCCCTGCGCACCGAATTTTGTCCGAAGAAGATTTTTCGAGCGCTGTTGCGCTGCGTGCTGCCGGCATCGACGACGCCCTATTCAATAAGGTACTGCGCCCTTTCTTGACCGGGGTTTTCCTTGAGCCCGATTTACAAACCTCGCGGCGATTCATGGATTTAATTTTAAAGTCATTTGTAACTGGCACTCCAGCAGTGCCAAGTGCCGGAATGCAGGCACTCCCCGAACAACTTCGCGACTCACTCCCAGCTGGGTCGGTTCGGTGCAACACCACCGTCACCAAAGCTAAAGCTGGATTAGTTGTCACCGACAGTGGAGAGTTTCGGGTGCGCGCGGTAGTTATCGCTACCGATCCAAGCGGGGCGAAATCATTGAATCCAAGTATCACAGTGCCACATGGTAGGTCGGTAACCACTTGGTACCACGTGGCGACGCAATCAGGAAAGACCCTCAATGGTGGAGCTGGGGTACTTGTTGTTGATGGCGAAAATCGCGGTCCGGTTCTCAATTCAGTAGTCATGACAAACGCCGCTCCCAGTTACGCACCAGCAGGCAAGGTACTAATTTCATCATCCGCCCTGGGTACCAACGCAAGTGTCGAGGACGAACGAGCGGTACGCGCGCACCTGGCCACTATGTACGGTGTCGACACCACCGCTTGGGAGCCACTAGCCCACTACGCCATTTCGTACGCTTTGCCGGCCATGATGCCGCCCCTACAGATACCTAGTGCGGCGAAACTTGCCGACGGCCTGTTCATCTGCGGGGATTACCGCGAGACAGCATCCATCCAAGGAGCGATGATGAGCGGGCGGCGGGCGGCCGATGCCGTGCTGACAGACTTGGGCATGCGATGACCACCACCGACTCCGCACTTGATATCCGCATGATCGGCTTCGGCGCCGACGCGCTTGACTACGGCGCGGCGTGGCAGCTGCAACGTCAGGTGCATGCTGATGTCGTCTCCGGTGCCACCGGCAACACCGTTCTCCTACTCGAGCATCCTTCGGTTTATACCGCTGGACGCCGAACCGAAGCACATGAGCGCCCAATCGATGACACTCCGGTAATAGAGGTTGACCGCGGCGGCAAGATAACTTGGCACGGGCCCGGGCAACTTGTTGGCTACCCGATTGTGCACCTCCCCAGCCCACTAGATGTTGTTGCCCACGTTCGTCGCATCGAAGCCATGCTTATTTTGGTTTGCAGTGAATTCGGGGTGACCGGTGTACGTATTGACGGGCGCAGTGGGGTCTGGATCCCCGCCGATGACCGCGGCCCTGACCGCAAGGTGGCCGCAATCGGTATTCGAGTTACTGAAGGTGTCACGATGCACGGGTTCGCACTCAACTGTGACTGCGATATGGCTTGGTTCGACAAGATCGTGCCCTGCGGCATAAAGGATGCAGAAGTAACCTCACTGAGCCAGGAAATTGGCCGCCCCGTGAGCGTCGCCGAAGTACTGCCTACGGTGATCGACTTGCTGCCAGAGCTAGTCCACCCCATAGGCTGATCACATGACCCTCGTCGAGCCGGTTTATTCAGATAACGAAGGCCGGCGCATGCTACGGATCGAGGCGCGCAACGCCGAGGTGCCGATCGAGCGCAAACCCGAGTGGATTCGTACCAAACTCAAGACCGGCCCCGAATTCTTGAAGATCAGTGCCTTGGTAAAAGCAGAGGGCCTACACACTGTCTGCCAAGAGGCCGGATGCCCAAATATCTACGAGTGCTGGGAAGACCGTGAGGCCACTTTCTTAATCGGCGGCGAGCAGTGCACGCGGCGCTGTGACTTCTGCCAGATCGATACCGGCAAACCGGCACCATTGGATCGCGATGAGCCTCGACGGGTTGCCGAGTCAGTGCTCGCCATGGGCCTGCGGTACGCGACGGTCACCGGTGTCGCCCGTGATGATCTACCCGATCAAGGTGCCTGGCTTTATGCCGAAACCGTTCGCGTGATCAAGGAAGTGAACCCCAATACCAATGTCGAAGTTTTGATACCAGATTTCTCAGGTGAGCCACATTTGTTAGCCGAAGTGTTTGCGGCGGCTCCAGCGGTTTTGGCCCA
>WLLZ01000131.1 GCA_009700485.1 Actinomycetota bacterium
CGCACTAGCGGGCACCGGCTACGCCAAGCAAGGTTGGGCAACAGCTGAAGGTGTCGAATCAGGTGAGAACCTGCTGAAGTACATCAACGCCGGTGCGATCAAGGGCGTTAAGAAGACAATGGTGTGGGGTGAATCCCTTGGTGGACTCATCGCTCAAACAATTGCCGAGCGCAATCCGGGCAAGATCGCCGGGTCTCTCCCGACGTGCGCACCCCTTGCCGGCCCGGAGCAGGCGTTCTCGGGCGCGATGACCGTCATGTACACCTGGAAGACCCTGATCGCTCCGACCCTTCGGGTCGCGAACTACCAGAGTTACACCCAGGCGCTATCTGACCTCGGCACCGTGCTGACCACCCTCGGCGGCGTTGCCGCCGGCACGGTCAGTACTTCAGCGGTTGGCTACCCGGTCGCTCAGGCAAACCTGCTAGCTGGGTTGATGGCCGGCCTACCAACGAAGTCCACGGTTTATGACGGCCAAACCGTTAACCCAGCCTACGCGACCTTGGGTACCTTGGCCGCTGTGGTTGGTGGCTACTCGCCAGCATCTGCCGGGGCAAACAGCGCCGCTGCAATGCTGCAAAACGTGGGTGGGGCTGCCGCACTTGGCATCCTAGGCAGGTACGAACTCGAACAGCGTGCTCGCGCCATCGCCAGCATCCCGGCGACCACCACGGCCAACTTCAATGACAATATCAATGTGTCGTACACCAACCTGCTTTCGTCCGAGCAGCGCGGTGAGTTCGGCGACACGTTGAATGCGTCGACCGTGATGCCGAACCTATTAAATGCGATGCTCGCGAAGCTGGATGTATCGAAGGGTGATGCAACCGTACGCTTTGGTGCAAATGCGGCAGCGGTCGCGGCAGTCCGCGCACTGCCGGCGGCAAAGGGTGTCTACTCTGTGCCCACTCTGTTGATCTCGACGACCTACGACTCAATCGTGGCCGCCGGCAACACCAGTGAGTTCTACGCCAAGCTCGCCAAGAGCGGTGCGAAGAGCAAGCTGCTGAAGATCGCGCAGTACTACACGGTTCCATCACCTGATGGCTACACCAAGTTCGCAGCAGGCGGTAAATCACCTGATGCGGCTGCCTCTGCAGCGGCAAACACCTCCGGTGTTGGTCATTGCACGTTCTTTGGGATCGCTGGAGGCGCTCAAATAACCAACGCCGTCAGCACACTCAATGCGATGGTGAATGCAAAGACCGCCTCGGCCCTGAAGAAGGCCAAGGCGATCGAGTACGCCACCGCCGGTGTTAATAACGACGGCCAGTACGAACCGGATGCCCTGAAGCGTCCGAACGCAAAATAGCGCTGAGGTAGGGAAGCGGGGCGGGTGGGCAACCACCCGCCCCGCTTTTTCGTAGTATTTGTATTTTATTAACCGCCAATATGGGATATATTCCTTTTTTATGACGCAATTACGGATTTCCGAAGCCGCGGAGCTGCTCACCGTCAGCGACGACACCGTTCGCCGCTGGATCGACACCGGCCGGCTCGAAGCCACCGCTGGCACAAGTGGGCCAATGACCGTCGAAGGCGCCGCGGTGGCCGCCCTGATGGCGCAGGCGTCCCCGCGACTACCCGCCCCAGTACCGACTTCAGCTCGCAACCGTTTCGCTGGCATCGTCACGCGCGTTGAGCGCGATGGGGTGATGGCCTTGGTCGAGATTCAGGCCGGCCCGCACCGGGTTGTTTCACTAATGAGCCGCGAGGCCGCCGATGAGCTTGGGCTTGAGCCAGGGGTACGCGCCGCCGCGAGTATCAAGGCCACCAATGTCGTTGTCGAGCTGGATGAATCACCATGAAGCTCGCGGGCTATTTAAGTGTTGCTGTTGCCGGCACGCTGATTGCACTCGGCGGTGCCCCGCCCGCCGGTGCCGCCATTTCGAAAACAGCTGACAACACCGCAAGTCCGGCGGCTTTCGAAGCCCCTAGCGGCGCCATCACCATATCCGCCGCTGACTCATTAATCGATGTGCTTCCGGTAATAGCAGCCGCTTTCACAAAGCGGTTTCCCAAAGTCACGGTCAAGTTCAACTTCGGTGGTAGCTCGGCTCTCGTTGCGCAACTAAATGCCGGTGCTCCCGTCGATATCCTCGCAACGGCATCAGAGCTCACCATGGCCAACGCGGTTTCCGCCGGTACCGTGATTAATCCACTCAAGTTCGCCAAGAACACCATGGCAATCGCCATGCCGGCTGGCAATCCAGCTAATGTCACGGCACTCGCCGATCTCGCTCGACCAGGGGTTCTTGTCGCAATATGCGACGTACTGGTGCCATGCGGGGCCGCGGCCCGCGATCTTTTCAAGAATGCCAATATCACCGTCACTCCGGTCACCCGCGAGCTTGATGTGCGAATGGTTCTCAGCAAAGTAATTGCTGATGAGGTCGATGCCGGCATCGTTTACGTCACCGACATTCAGTGGGCCGGATCCAAGGTCACCTCAGCCGCTATACCCTCAGCACTCAATGTAGTTACCAGTTACCCGGTCGCGGCAGTCAAGGCTTCAGCAAATCCCACGGCGGCAAAAGCTTTCGCCGATTACCTGCACTACTCATTTAGCGCCCAGTGGATACTTCAAGCTTATGGGTTCATGAGGCCGTGAATAGGAGCCAACCAACTTCACAGCGGCCGCTATTTCTCTTGATTCCGGGCCTAGTAGCGATTGCTTTCCTCGTTATACCGTTGGTCGGGCTACTCGCCGAAGCACCGTGGGGCTCATTCGGGTCCATCCTCACCTCCCAGGTCGCCCTTGAAGCATTGCGCATCTCGTTGATCACCTCGATTGCGGCCACCGCAATCGCCATCGTGATAGGCACCCCGCTGGCCTGGCTGCTCGCGCGGGAAATACTTCCCGGTACCCGGGTGCTACGCGCATTGGTGATCGTGCCGCTGCTATTGCCACCGGTTGTTTCCGGTGTCATCTTGTTGACAGCCTTTGGCCGGCGCGGGCTGGTGGGCCAATGGCTCTACTCCGGCCTGGGTATCCAATTGCCATTCAGCACGGCCGGAGTCGTTATAGCCGCGACATTTGTTGCGATGCCCTTCTTGATCATCACCATGGAGGGCGCATTTAGGTCCTTGGACGGCCGCTTCGAGGACGCCGCGTCGACTTTGGGGGCATCGCAGTGGACCATTTTCCGGCGCATCACCTTGCCAATGGTGGGCCCGTCGCTGGTGGCCGGTGCGGTCCTTTGCTGGGCCCGGGCACTTGGTGAATTCGGTGCCACCATCACCTTTGCTGGCAACTTCCCTGGGGTCACCCAATCAATGCCACTGGCTGTCTACCAAGCCCTCGAGACTGATAGGTCGACCGCCATTGCTTTGAGCCTGGTGATGCTAACTGTTTGCATAGTGGTGCTGGTTGCGCTGCGGGGCCGCTACCTTAGGCCGGGGTCCTCATGAGCGTTACTGCCAACTTCACTTCGCATCGAGGTGAGTTCACCCTAAAGTTCAAAGCAGAGTTCGAACCCGGCAGCGTAATTGCGATACTCGGACCAAATGGTGCCGGTAAATCCACCTTACTGAGAACCATCGCCGGCTTAAGCGCGGTTGATACTGGCTCTATCACGATTAACTCTGTGACCGTTGACGATGCTAAAAAAGTCTTTCTACGTCCACCGGCCAGATCGGTTGGATATGTCTTTCAGGACTACGCAATATTTCCGCACCTGACCGTCTTGGCAAATGTTGCCTTCGGCCCCAGATCACGCGGAAGTGGCCGTAAGGCCGCCGATCAACTTGCCAACGAAGTGTTGACCCAACTCGGAATCAATGATCTCGCCGAACGCAGGCCGGCTTCACTCTCAGGTGGTCAAGCGCAACGTGTCGCCCTGGCACGGGCTTTAGTAACTAGACCTGATGTGCTGCTGCTCGATGAACCTCTTGCGGCCCTCGACATTCAAACCCGATCCAAGATCCGCATCGAACTGGCTCAGCAGCTATCAACCTTTGCTGGATGCACTGTATTTGTAACCCATGACCCACTTGATGCGATGCTGCTGGCTGATCGAGTCATAGTGTTGGAAAGCGGCGTCGTCGTGCAAGATGCAACTCCGGCTGAGATAGCCCGGCGCCCTGCCACCCCTTATGCGGCAGCACTGATCGGCGTCACCTTGCTGCGCGGCAATACCCGGAGTGGTGAATTAACTCTTGATGACGGAGGGGTTTTGCACACGGCCGATATTGATGCAGCCGGTCCGGTGCTTGCCGTGATTCGCCCCGAGTCGGTTTCGGTGCACCGCGTGCAGCCAGAAGGTAGTCCGCGCAATGTCTGGCCCGGCACCATCATGGCCCTGGAAGCCTCACATGATCGGGTGCGGGTGCAAATTGCTGGCCCGCCAGATGTTGTCGCCGCCGTCACCCCCGGCGCCGTCACCGAACTTGGTCTGGCACCCGGTACCCGAGTCTGGGTCAGCGTCAAAGCCGTTGACCTGGACGTTTACCCAACCCACCCCGATCCAACAGGCGCGCGCTAAATTACCGGCGGGGCAAAACCGCTAAGTGAGTTGGTGCATCCCACGTGGGTTGAAGCACTTTCCGGCCAAGCGGACACCATCACCGCTATTGGTGAATTTCTGCGTGCCGAGACTGCGGGTGGGCGCCCCTGGCTACCAGCCGGTGACCAAATTTTGCGGGCATTCGCGCAACCACTACCCGATGTGCGAGTGCTGATCGTTGGCCAAGATCCCTACCCCACCCCGGGGCACCCGATCGGGCTCTCGTTTGCGGTCGCACCAGATGTTCGGCCACTACCGCGCAGTTTGCAGAATATTTTCAAGGAGTTGGCCAGCGATCTGGGCGTGGCCACCCCGCCTCATGGCGACCTGTCAGGGTGGACGAAACAAGGAGTGCTGCTACTTAACCGAGTGCTCACCGTGCAGGCCGGTGAACCTGGCAGCCACCGGGGCATCGGCTGGGAGCAAGTGACCGACGCCGCGATCAAAGCTCTCGTTGATCGCGATGATCAGCCCCTTGTCGCAATTTTATGGGGCAAGGATGCCCAGTCACTCGCGCCTGCATTACCCGATGTGCCGATCATCGCGAGCGCGCATCCGAGCCCGATGTCGGCCGACCGAGGATTCTTCGGCCGCGCATCCGAGCCCGATGTCGGCCGACCGAGGATTCTTCGGC
>WLLZ01000132.1 GCA_009700485.1 Actinomycetota bacterium
CAAGACCAAGGTCGCACCCTTCGTGATGTCTCGGCCGCAGCCGCGGTCTCGCTGGGCTACCTCTCAGAGGTTGAGCGCGGCCAAAAGGAAGCATCCAGTGAGTTACTAGCCGCCATCTGCGGCGCCCTTGATGTACCGCTGTCGGCGGTGTTGTCATCGGTCAGTTCCAACATGGCTGAAGCTGAAACGGGCGATTTTGATACCCGTATTTCGGCGTTTGTTCTGTAACCAGTTGTGAGCCTGGCTGACTTTTGGGAGCGGATGGATACGGTTCTCGGCCCGGTTTATGCGCGCTCTTGGGCGAATGATTTTGTGCTAGCTGGTATTGGCTTGACCGTCGTTCAAGCGATCGCGGCGGGTGTCGAAACCCGCGAGATTTGGCGGGCTGTCTGCGCGGCTACTGAGGTACCCAGCGCTTTGATCTAGGGTCGATCCCATGCGGTTACGTCGTGATGTACCAAAGGAGTACTCCTACGTCACGGTAGTTACTTACGGCCGCACCGGTAGCACGGCGATTCAAGCGAGCCTTAATGCTTTGCCGGGGGTGTTGTTGCGTGGTGAAAATTATGCGGCGATGCGCGGGCTTGGCACGTACCTTCAGTCGATCGCCGAAGTCGCCGACCGGCATCATGCTGGCAAATCGACCCACCCCTGGTACGGATCTGCGCAGTTGGATCCCATCGCGGTGCTTGCCGATATTCGCCGTCATGTAATTGACTACCTGCTCAGGCCCGCGGCCAGCACTAATTGGATCGGGTTTAAGGAGGTTCGATATGAGCCCGGCCATTTTGCGTCCTATGACGAATTACTCCAACACCTAATTTTCCTCGGTAGGTTATTTCCGGGCTTGCGTTACGTGATCAATGTCCGCGAGCCTGTTAATGCAGCGCGCAGTGGCTGGTGGCCAGAGAATATCGACGCACTTGAAGTGCTAACCACGACTCGAGATTGGCTGTTGAGCGCGACCGCGGACCTAAACAATTTCTTCGGACCCCTCCGGGCGGCGTGCGTGGCGTATGAGGATTGGGTGGACGATCCGCAGGTATTGGTCGATGCCTATTCGAGCCTTGGGCTACCGCGTGATGACCAGGCGGTACGCGCAGCCCTGCTTGAGCGCCTTGAGCATGGATCGCGTCCAGGGTGAGCGGTCAGTTAGCACTATCGGTATCAGAGGTGTCGCGCGTTCAGCGCAAAACAATCTGGGTGTTGTCTGCGGCTCAAGTAATGAGCGGTATTGCAATCGCCGTGGCGGTGCCCGCCGGGGCCCTGATCGCGGGTTCAATCGCTGACTCGGAGGCGGCTGCCGGATTAGCCCAGACTTGCACGATTGTAGGGTCGGCCTTAATCGCCTTGCCGCTGGCGCGAATCGCGCTAAGTAGGGGCCGCCGGGTGGCATTGACCACGGGATTTGGTATTGGCGTTCTGGGCGCCGTCATCATCATTTATGGTGCGGTCCTTCGAAATATTGCCCTGGTTTATGCCGGCTGTGCGATATTTGGTGTGGCTTCAGCCGCCGGTTATCAAGCGCGATACACGGCGACGGACTTGGCGCCGGAAAGCCATCGGGCGCGAGCACTTTCTTGGGTGGTCTGGGCCGGAACCATCGGGGCGGTACTAGGCCCAAACCTCTTGAACTTCTCTGGATCAATCGGTATGTCACTTGGCCTACCCCAGCTGGCGGGGCCATATCTTCTCGGCGGGATCACCCTCCTTGCTGCCACCGTTACTTTGTTCTTGTTCCTTAGGCCAGACCCATACTTACTCGCAACCGCTAATCGCTCAGCGGCTACCGGGGTGATCGAGCGGCCTAAATTACGTGATGCCTTAGGGCATGTGCGCGGACGCCCCAGGGCTATCTTGGGTATCACCACGGTTGCGATTGGGCATGTAGTGATGGTCATGGTGATGGTCATGACCCCGATCCATATGGCCCATGTTGACGTCTCGCTGCAGCTCATTGGGTTCGTGATCAGCGTGCATGTGGCCGGGATGTATGCCTTCTCGCCCATTGTTGGCTGGGGGGTCGACCGCATTGGCCGAATCCCGGTCATTGTGATCGGGATTGGCATCTTGGCCGCCGCCTGCGTCATCGCCGGCCTCGCCCCCGGTGATGACACCAGGCAACTCGGAGTTGGGCTGTTTCTGCTGGGTTTGGGTTGGTCCTGCACGCTAATTGCCGGATCAACCCTGCTGACGGATGAAGTTGCCGCCGCTGATCGCCCAGCGGTGCAGGGGTTATCTGATTTGATCATGAATGTGGCCGGTGGAGTCGGTGGGGTCAGCGCAGGGCTGATCGTGCTTTTTGCCTCATACGCCGCCCTTTGCGGGGCTTCTTTGGTGCCATTAATTGGACTGGGGATCGTTGTTGCCCTCCCGGCGTGTCGGCGCCATTCGAACACCCGTTCGATATAGATTCCAGTCACGACGCGAGGTGGGCCTTCATCCACATCGGCCACGAAGGCGATTGCTGCCGGCCCCCGAGTGTCAGAGGGTCGGCATACCTTTCGTGTTCTAGCGAACATGACCACCAAGTAATTGACCACCGACAAGACAGGGAGAACCACCAATGGCCAGTACAGCTGGTGACCGCGAGAAGGCTCTGGATGCCGCCCTCGCCCAAATTGAACGCCAATTCGGCAAAGGCTCGGTGATGCGCTTGGGCGAAGAAGGCCGAATTCCGATTGATGTCATCCCGACCGGCTCCATCGCCCTTGATGTTGCCCTGGGGATCGGCGGTTTACCCCGTGGCCGGATCGTGGAGATCTACGGCCCAGAGTCTTCAGGTAAAACCACTTTGGCCCTGCATGCCATCGCGAACGTGCAGGCGGCCGGGGGGCTCGCAGCGTTCATCGATGCCGAGCACGCCCTAGATCCAGATTATGCCTCGCGCTTGGGTATCGACCTCGACAGTTTGTACGTCTCTCAACCCGATACCGGTGAACAAGCCCTCGAAATCACCGACACCTTGGTGCGATCAGGTGCCCTCGATCTAATCGTGATCGACTCGGTTGCGGCGCTGGTACCGCGCGCTGAAATTGAAGGGGAGATGGGCGATAGCCATGTTGGGCTACAGGCACGCTTGATGAGTCAGGCACTTCGCAAAATGGCGGGTGCACTCAGTAATACCAACACTACCTGCATCTTCATCAACCAATTGCGCGAAAAGATTGGTGTGATGTTTGGTTCACCCGAAACCACAACCGGTGGTAAAGCCCTGAAGTTCTATTCATCGGTGCGTCTTGATGTACGCCGCATCGAAACCCTTAAGGGCGGTACCGAAGCCGTTGGTAACCGCACCCGGGTCAAGGTCGTAAAGAACAAGGTGGCCCCACCCTTTAAGCAGGCGGAGTTTGACATTTTGTACGGCGAAGGTATTTCACGCGAAGGCTCACTTATTGATGTTGGTGTTGATCAAGGGATAGTCAAGAAGTCTGGTGCGTGGTTTACCTATGAGACTGATCAACTAGGTCAAGGTAAAGAGAATGCTCGTACCTTCTTAAAAGACAATCCTGATCTCGCCAACGAAATTGAAAAGCGAATCAAAGAGGTGATGGGGATCGGTGCCAAACTTGATGCCCCGGCTGATATCCCAACTTCGGCGTTGCCGGAGATGGAGAGCACTTCCGAGGCCGCACCAAAAGTTCCGGCGAAAGCAACGGCAAAACCAATTGATGTGGAGTAATGAGTAGCCCCCAAATCACGAGAAGAGCCAAGACCTCCACCTCCCGGTCTAGGTCGGCGAGCGAGTCGTATTTTGACTCGCTCGCACCGGAACGTTCACAGCAAGACTTAGAACAGGACGCGCGAAATATCGTGTTGCGCAAGCTAAATTATGCCCCGCGCACCCGCTCCGAGTTAGCAACTGATCTGGTGGCGGGGGGCATCCCAGAATCCATCCGTGAGCAGGTACTGGACCGCTATGTCGAGGTGGGTCTTATCGATGATGCGGCACTCGCCGAGCTTTGGGTGACATCTCGGCAGCGCACCAAAGGCAGTACCCGATCAGTGCTAAAGCACGAGTTGCGTCAAAAAGGAGTCAGCGACGAGGACGCCGAAGCTGCCTTAGCCCTAATCACCGAGGCCGATGAGTACGAGCGGGCCCGCAGCCTGATTGCCACGAAAATACGTGCCACCGAGCGCTTGACCCCCAAGGCGCGCACCCGGCGGCTGATGGGGCTACTCATGCGGCGCGGTTACTCTGCGAACCTGGCGCAAATCGTTGTCCAAGAAGCAATAGCTGACTGCGATTAATATCACTAGGCCCAATTGGCGCTAATGGCTCAATGCTGGTTTAATTGAGGTAATTGGTTTAATAGTCAACTACTTATTTGGGGTGTTTTTTTCGTGCCTGGTCTTTCTAAATGGGCAATTCGGCGTCCGGTTGTAGCGCTCATTGCTTGGGTTATTGCACTTGGTGCGATCGTTGGGCTCGGGAGCCAACTCGGCGGTGCGCTAAATGACTCCTTCTCACTCCCAGCGACTGAGTCAACCGCAGCGCAGGAGCTATTGAGCAGTGGTGGCGATGGCGGTGCAAGTTCTGGGGCCGGGGCACGAATAGTTTGGTCGCCCACAGCTCTTTCATCGGCTTCGGCAGGTGGTGCGGTCGACCCACTGGTACTTAGTGAGATAACACCGGTACTGCAACAGATCGCGGATCTTGCCAGTGTTAGCTGCGTTACGCTACCGACCCGTGGGGGCCTGGGATCGAATTGCCCTGCGCCGCCGGCGGGTATGACGCCCGACCAATTGAAGGACCTACCCCAAGACCAACAACAAGCAATTAGTGATGCGGGGGCTGCATTCGCAGCGGCATCGTCAGCGGTGAGCCCTGACGGCAGCGTCGCGTATTCCGACGTTACTTTTGTTGACGGAGTGGTTTCAGCTGGTGACGCCACCGCTCTCCTAGCAGCGATTAGGAGTGCAAACACTGATCAGCTTCAAGTTGGCGCAAATGGCCAAGGGCTGGAGTGGGCCGCGCAAGAGCCCCCGAAAAGCGAGGGTATTGGCATCGGGGTGGCCATCATCATCTTGTTGATTGCCTTTGGCTCGGTGATCGCGGCCGGAATGCCAATTTTCGTAGCTGTTGTAGGA
>WLLZ01000133.1 GCA_009700485.1 Actinomycetota bacterium
CGCAGGAGCCGGAGTCTCGTGGTTGCAACGGGTCGGGTTAATTAAAGACCCAGCCGATCTCGATGTGCTAGCAGGTGCGGTTACCGATACCGCTGGCGTGAATTTCGAGCCGGTATTTACCGGTCGGGGGGCGCCGGTTTGGGCGCCAAATCAGCGGGCGCAAATCACCGGCCTCAGCCTTGCGAGCACCCCTAGCCATATCGCGCGCGCCTTTTTTACCGGACTCGCAGCCGAAGTCACGTCGGTGGTGCGCGCCGTCGAAATCGATCTGGGCGAGTCGCTGAAAGTGCTGCGCGTTGATGGTGGCCTAACTCAATCAAAGGTCTTAATGCAACTTCAGGCCGACGATCTGGGCATTGCCATCGAGGTCTACCCCCATGGCTGCGCCACTGCCCTTGGTATTGCCGCCACCACCCTGCGCGGCTTGTTGGGGCCCGGAGCCGAGGCCGAGATCATTGCCGGATGGCAACCGCGAAACATCTTCGAACCGCTTGAGCGATAATCGACGGTGTGGAGCAGACCTACGACGTCGCGGTGGTCGGTGGCGGTGTTGTCGGGTGCGCGATTGCCAGCGCTTTTGTGCGCCAGAGCCTGCGGGTTGTCCTACTAGAAGCCGCAGCCGATGTTGGCGCCGGCACCAGTAAAGCCAATACCGCAATTTGGCACACCGGTTTTGATGCCAAGCCCGAAACTTTGGAGGCCAAACTTGTGGCCCGCGGGCATCAACTACTTCAGGAGCAAGCGTCCGATTTTGGCTGGCCGCTGGAGCGCACCGGAGCCTTGCTGGTGGCTTGGGACGATGAGCAGCTCTTGCGCCTTGAATCCATCATCAAGAATGCGCAGGCCACCGGCTACACCCGTATCGAAGTAAAAAGTAAGTCAGAAGTTTATGAACTGGAACCGAATCTGGGCCCCGGTGCCCACGGTGGCCTACTAGTACCCGATGAAGGATTACTCGACCCGTGGTCGATTGTTATCGCCCTCGCGACCGACTTCGTGGTCAATGGTGGCACGTTATTGCGCAAGGCTGAGGTTACAAAAGCCGCGCGCATTGAAGGCCGCCACGAACTACAAACCGCCGCTGGCACCGTGTACGCAACCTGGGTGATAAATGCGGCCGGTCTTAACAGTGACGTAGTGGATCGCCTACTCGGCCATGATGGTTTCACCATCACCCCGCGGCGTGGGCAACTGATTGTGTTCGACAAACTCGCGCGCTCACTCGTTAGACATGTGATTTTGCCGGTGCCAACGGCTACCACCAAGGGCGTGCTGGTTGCACCAACTATTTACGGCAATGTACTGCTCGGGCCAACCGCTGAAGATCTCACCGATAAGGCCGCAACAAATACCACCGCTGAGGCTTTGGCCGGCCTGATGGATAAAGGCCGCGCGATCATGCCAAGACTTGTTGACGAGGAAGTCACCGCCACTTACTCGGGCCTGCGCGCAGCAAGTGAACACAGTGACTACTGCTACGAGGTCTTCCCCGATAAATACGTGCGCGTTGGCGGTATTAGATCAACGGGGATCTCATCTTCACTCGCTATCGCCGAGCAGGTGGTAGCTGACCTAGGTGAGCGCGGTGTCGTAATGCAGGAGTTGAAGTCACCCACCACCGTGACGATGCCAAATCTTGCGGAGTCACGGCCGCGGCCCTATCAAGATGCCGCGCTTATAGCTTCCGATCCCGCATACGGGCGCATCCTTTGCCTATGTGAACGAGTAACCCTCGGAGAGGTTAGGGATGCCCTCACCAGCCCGGTGCCCGCCGGCGATATCGACGGCTTGCGAAGGCGCACCAGAGCTCTCGCTGGGCGCTGTCAGGGTTTTCATTGCGGGGCTTTGATCACCGAGATGACCACCGCGTGGTCAGGGCACACTCATGCCTGACCAACAACACTTGGCGCGTCAAAATGTTGACGTTGTAGTGATCGGTGCTGGCCCAGCGGGCCTGACTCTCGCTCATGCGCTCGGTGAACTCGGTATCAGTGACGTGTTGATCATCGATCGCGACACCCAGCCCGGTGGAGTGCCACGCTATTCGGATCATCACGGTTATGGGATTCGCGATTTACGGCAACCACTTAGGGGGCCAATATATGCGGGCCACCTTGCGCTGCGGGCCGTCAAAGGTGGTGCACGCATCATGACAGAGGCCACCGTCACCGATATCGATGCAACTCAACACACCATCGAAGTAACCGCTCCTTCTGGGCGCCTTACCGTCAAGGCGAAAGTAATTGTGATCGCCACCGGTTGTCGCGAAAGGCCCCGAGCAGCGCGGTTGGTACCGGGTACCAGACCCGCGGGCGTATTCACCACCGGCTGGTTGCAAAGACTTGTGCATTTACAACACGGTTCACCAGGTAAGCGCGCCGTGATCGTTGGCGCCGAACATGTTTCGTATTCGGCAGTACTCACCTTGCGTCATGCCAAATGTGATGTCGTAGCAATGGTCACCGAGCGACGCCGCCATGACTCATTTTCGGCCTTTAATTTTGCCGCGCGTGCTAGGTGGCGCTTCCCGCTGCTGACCTCAACAAATGTCATCGAGATTCTAGGTGACCAACAAGTCACGGGTGTGCAGATCCAAGACGCGAAGGGCCGTTACAGGATCCTCGAATGTGACAGTGTGGTTTTCACCGGTGATTGGGTTTCCGAGAATGAACTTGCCCGACGAGCCGGCATCGAGATTGACCCAGGCACGGGCGGGCCTGCGGTTAACGCTCAGCTCGCGACCAGCACGCCAGGCATCTTTGCAATCGGCAATGTCTTGCACCCGGCCGCCACCGCCGATATTTGTGCCCTCGATGGCGAGCACGCCGCCGCTGCCATCGCCGCCTACTTAACTACTCCAAGTACTTGGAAAACAGCACCCCTGCGACTGCTCACCGAGGGGCCGATCGACTGGGCAACACCTAATTTACTGACCCCCGAGGTACTCACCGCTCCTCGCGGCAAAGTACTCGTGCAGTTCACCGAGCGCCGCCGACTGCCCCGGCTCGAAGTCGTGCAAGGCGGTAAGCGGCTTTGGTCTGGGTTCGTGCCGTGGGCGATACCCACGCGGCCGGTGCCGATCGCCGACTCGTGGCTCGCCCGAGTTTCGGCTACGGGAGCCGACCCGATCCTTCGGGTACTAACCTGACCCGGTGACTTCCCCCGCATCCTTTGTCCTGACCGGCCGCGCCCGACTAATCGTTGCCAGCGCGCTCATGCTGTTCGTACAACTAGCCTTGATCCGCTGGTGTGGCGCGAACCTGGTCCACCTGTCCTACTTCTCAAATCTCATCCTGCTTGCGTCATTCCTCGGTATCGGCCTTGGCTTCCTGCGATCCAGTCGCCCCACCGATATCGGGCGTTATGTGCCGATCGGCCTGCTAATTATCGTGGCTTTTATCTCGGTCTTCCCCGCGAAGATTGAAGGCTCCTCCAACGAGTTGATCTTCTTTACGATGGTGCAGCCGACCGGGCTACCAACTTGGGTTTCATTGCCACTGGTGTTCATAGTCATCGCAATCACCATGACAATGTTCGGCGAAATCACCGGCCGCGCATTTCGCGCCTTTGGAGCTTTGGACGCCTACCGCTGGGACATCATCGGCTCAATCGCCGGCACCTTGGCATTTACCGTTATCGCGTTCCTGCGCGCGCCTTCGTGGATCTGGCCGGTGGTCACGTTCATCGCACTGTGGTTGCTTTACGGCGTGCGCTTGCCGTGGCTCTCGCGCTTTGCCATGGTCGCGGTGATCGGTTTACTGGTATTCGAATCCCTTTCTGCTGGGGTTTCGTGGTCTCCTTACTACAAAGTGCATACCGAAACTTTCAATCCCGGAACCCCTGTTGAATACACCACCATTCAGGTCAATGGAATCCCGCATCAAAATGTGATGGACGTCCAGGAGCGGCTTAAATCAGAACCAATGTACGGCCGCCCGTATGAACGAGCCGTGGGTAATCCACTTAATAATGTTTTAATCGTTGGCGCCGGCACGGGCACTGACGTCGCCCTAGCACTCGCTAATGGTGCCAAGCACGTAGATGCCGTCGAGATTGATCCGCGTATCCAGCAAATTGGATCGCAAATAAATCCCAATAAGCCCTATGACGATCCACGGGTCTCGGTCCACATCAATGATGGTCGCGCATTCTTGTCAGGTAATACCGATAAGTACGACCTCATTCTTTTCGCATTACCTGACTCGTTGACACTGGTTTCCGGCGCAAGCCAACTGCGCCTAGAGTCATATTTGTTCACCGAGCAATCAATGCAGGACGCACGTGATCACCTGACAGATCAGGGTGTTTTCGCAATGTATAACTACTACCGCGAACCGTGGTTGATAAATCGCCTCGCTGGCACCGTTGATGAGGTATACGGCCACGCACCCTGCCTCGACACATTCACCGCGGTGCAATCCCTAGCCGTGATAGCCATCGGTAAAGAGCAAGGCAATGTGGTGTGTGCCCCTAATGCCGTCTGGGATCGCGCCAGTATTGCCGCCGCCGAAATACCGCCGCCCGCGGTAGATGATCGCCCGTTCCTGTACCTAAAGGAACGCTCGATCCCAACGCTTTATCTCCTGGTGATAGCACTGATCCTTGGCGTCTCACTCCTTGGCGTGCGCATCTTCGGTGGGCCCCTTCGCTCCATGGCCGGTTACGCTGACCTGTTCTTCATGGGTGTGGCTTTCTTGCTCCTTGAGACCAGATCTATCACTACATTCGCCTTGCTATTTGGCACCACGTGGCTCGTGAATGCTTTGGTTTTCACCGGCGTGCTGCTCGCTGTGCTGGCCGCCATCGAGATCACCAAGAAGTTCACGGTGCCAAGGCGGGCGATAATCATCGCGCTATTTGCCTCACTATTGCTTGCCTTCCTGGTACCAAACTCGGCACTACTTGGCCTACCGATACCGCTGCGATTGCTGTTTGCGGTGATTTTGGCATTCTTACCCGTGTTCTGCGCCAACTTGCTTTTCACGTCCAGGTTCAAGGACGCCAAAAATCCGACTTCAGCATTTGCCGCGAATCTTTTCGGTGCAATGATCGGTGGCTGTCTTGAGTACCTGTCATTGGTGCTCGGGTAC
>WLLZ01000134.1 GCA_009700485.1 Actinomycetota bacterium
GTAAGTATCACGGTTCCTGAAATATTGGCCCACCGAGCCGACTATGACCTCGTGCGTCGAATGCGTGCGTCAATTTGCGTTCTGGGCCCGCTACTGGCTCGATGTGGTGCGGCTGATGTGGCATTGCCCGGTGGCGACAACATTGGCTCGCGCGGGCTTGATCTGCATATCGCGGGCTTGCGGAAATTGGGTGCTGAAGTCACCAATGAGCATGGCTACCTAATTGCCTCGGCCCAGCAGCGATTAACGGGTGGATCAATTTGGCTGGACTTCCCGAGTGTCGGGGCGACTGAAACAATATTGATGGCCGCCGTAACTGCCAACGGTGTCACGGTTATCGAGAATGCGGCGCGCGAGCCAGAGATAGTCGATATTTGTCAGATGCTCATCAACATGGGTGCATCGATTGACGGTGAAGGTACCTCAACTTTAACCATCGAAGGCGTTGAGCATTTAGAGCCGGTGGCGCATTGCACGGTCAGTGATCGCATCGTTGCAGGTACCTGGGCGGTAGCGGCCACGATGACTCAAGGCGATGTCACGGTATTGAACGCGAATCCAGCCCACCTAGACGCGGCCCTAAATAAACTAGTTAGTGCGGGTGCTCAGGTGAGTCATGTCGCTGGCGGTTTCCGGGTGGTCATGGACAACCGGCCCTTGGCCGTCGATGTTGTCACCTTGCCGTACCCGGGGTTCCCGACCGACCTGCAACCACAGTTCATCGCGCTAAATGCCATCGCTAGCGGCGCCGCTCTGGTTACCGAAAATCTCTTCGAAGCGCGCTTTCGCTTCGTCCAGGAGTTAGCCCGGCTCGGCGCCGATGTGCGAACCGATGGTCATCATGCTTTGGTTCGAGGCCGCTCACATTTATCCGGTGCACCGGTCGAGGCGACCGATATTCGCGCGGGAGCTGGCTTGGTGCTCGCTGGCTTGGTAGCCGATGGCACCACGACCATCTACGGGGTTTCGCATATTGATCGCGGTTATGCCGACTTGGTACCGGCACTACGTGTACTCGGCGCCCAAGTTGAACGAATTGAGGCTGAGTCGCTTTTTACTTAATGCGAGCTAATACCTTTTTGGCGGTTTCGACATCCGCGGGCCACACCATCAACCTTGGGCCCTCGTTAGTTTGAGCCAGATTCGCCCGCAGTCCAGCCTCTTGGAGCCCCCGGCGCCAGATTTCCCCTTCGATATAGGTACTTGGTGAGGCGATGGCGACCAACATCCCGTACTCAGAAGGGGGGCCAGAACGCGCCGGGCCAGCAACCACGGAGGAGCCACGGCTAAAAGCCCAGCGCAGGATCAAGACGAGTACCAAGATTCCCAGCACGGCGATAACAGGCCCAAAAGCGAAGGAGTAGGCATTCCAGGAGGGCACGCCGCAAGTCTCACCCACTTTGGGCGTTCCCGCACGGTGACCTCGGTTCTGGGCCTCGCTACCCTTACCGGGTGACCGCCTCGAAGGACAACTCGCGCCGCAAGGACAAACCTTGGTTAATCCGGACATATGCCGGTCACTCTTCACCTGGTGAGTCCAATGCCCTGTATCGGCGCAATTTAGCCAAGGGGCAAACCGGGCTGTCGGTGGCATTTGATCTACCCACCCAAACCGGTTACGACCCGGATTCGCCGATGGCCCTTGGCGAGGTTGGCAAAGTTGGGGTACCGATTGCGCACTTAGGCAATATGCGGACGCTATTAGATGCCATCCCACTCGACAAAATGAATACCTCCATGACCATCAATGCAACGGCCATGTGGATGTTGGCCCTGTACGTGGTTGCCGCTGAAGATGCTGGCGTACCGGCCAACTTATTACAGGGCACAACCCAGAATGACATCATTAAAGAGTATCTATCGCGCGGCACCTACGTTTTTCCACCAGGGCCATCCTTGCGGTTGACCACGGACATGGTCACCTATACGGTGCAGAACATTCCCAAATGGAACCCGATAAATATCTGCAGTTACCACCTGCAAGAGGCTGGGGCGACTCCCATCCAAGAAATCGCCTATGCGTTGAGTACTGCAATTGCGGTATTAGATGCCGTTCGCGATTCGGGGCAGGTGGCCCCGGCTGACTTCGGAGAAGTTGTTGCTCGGATTTCCTTCTTCGTTAATGCGGGGGTGCGTTTCGTAGAGGAAATGTGCAAGATGCGTGCGTTCGTTGAAATGTGGGATCGCATTACTTTGGATCGGTACGGCGTGCAAAATCCAGACCAGCGCAGGTTTAGATACGGCGTTCAGGTTAATTCACTGGGCTTGACCGAGTCGCAACCTGAAAACAATGTGCAACGAATAGTTCTTGAGATGCTCGCTGTCACGATGTCAAAGGATGCCAGAGCTCGGGCGATCCAACTGCCGACCTGGAACGAGGCATTAGGTTTGCCCCGACCGTGGGATCAGCAGTGGTCACTTCGCATTCAACAAGTACTTGCATTCGAGAGCGATCTGCTGGAGTACGACGATCTCTTCACCGGCTCAGTTGTTGTTGAAAAGATCGTGACTGAAATGCTTGCCGAGGCAACCGCCGAACTTGACTATGTGCTGGGTCTAGGTGGCGCGGTCGCGGCTGTTGACAGTGGCTACATGAAGCAGCAGATGGTGCAAGCGCACTCTGAGCGACGCACTCGAATTGAATCGGGTGAGCAGATAGTCGTTGGAGTTAATGCGTTTCAAGAGAGCGAGGCCAGCCCGCTGTTAGCTGATCTTGATTCGGCGGTACTTGTCGTTGATCCTGAAGTTGAATCCCAGGCGATTGCCGATCTTCAGTCTTGGCGGGCCGCACGCGATGACACCCGCGTTGCGACGGCACTGGCCGAACTACAGGAGAGGGCTAGAACTTCAGCGAACTTGATGAGTGCGACCATCGAATGTGCCCGAGCCGGTGTCACCACCGGTGAGTGGACTTCCACCCTCCGTGAGGTTTTTGGTGAGTATCGGGCGCCAACCGGTATTAGCGGCGTGGTGGGGTCGGTTAGTTCGGATTTGGCCGAGGTGCGGCAGGCGGTCGAGATCACTTCCCGCGAATGTGGGTCGCCACTTCGACTCCTTGTTGGCAAGCCTGGCCTAGACGGGCATTCAAATGGCGCTGAGCAAATAGCGGTGCGAGCCCGCGACGCTGGTTTCGAAGTCATCTACCAGGGCATCAGGTTGACCCCTGAGCAGATCGTGGCGGCGGCCGTTGCCGAGGATGTTGACGTCGTCGGGCTATCTATTTTGTCCGGATCACATCGTGCGTTAGTGCCAGCTGTGGTTGACGGCTTGCGAGCCCGCGGCCTAAGCGAGGTGCCCGTTGTCGTTGGTGGCATCATTCCCGATGCCGACGCCAACTGGTTGCGTGAGCGCGGGGTGTCCGCGGTGTTCACTCCGAAGGATTACGACGCCACCGAAATTATGCGCGCCATCGTCGATACGGTTCGTGCTGCCAAATCGATGCCGGCATTGCCAAATCCGTGCGCATAGTCATCGCGCGCTGCACCGTCAACTATGTCGGTAGATTGACCGCATACCTACCCGAAGCCGTGCGAGTAATCATGGTTAAAGGCGATGGATCAGTACTTATTCACTCAGATGGCGGCTCGTATAAGCCGCTAAATTGGATGAGCCCGCCGTGCACCATCCGGATTCAGGCGGGTGCGGGCGAAGTAAATACCGACATTGTCTGGGTAGTAGAAAATAAGGCCGGGGAGCAATTGCAGGTCACCATTCACGAGATTATCTCTGAGACCGAGCATGACCTTGGGGTTGACCCGGGCCTCCAAAAGGTGGGCGTTGAGGCCCAGCTACAAGCCCTGCTAGCAACCCATGTGAGTGTGCTGGGAGCCGGCTGGACGCTGATTCGCCGGGAGTATCCAACACCCATTGGCCCCGTTGATTTGCTCTGCCGAGATGGCGCTGGGGCCACGGTGGCGGTGGAGATCAAGCGGCGCGGTGAGATCGACGGGGTAGAGCAATTAACTCGGTATTTGACCCTCTTAAACCGCGATGCGTTGCTCGCCCCAGTGCTGGGGGTTTTTGCGGCCCAGGAGATCAAACCCCAGGCCCGGACCTTGGCGGAGGATCGCGGGATCAGGTGTGTGCTCTTGGATTATGACGAGCTTTTGGGCACCGCTGATCCAAGTCTTCGACTGTTCTGATCAACTGACAGAATCCACCCATGAGCAATTCTTCAACCACTTCCGCGTCCGGTTCGATTACCAGAGTCGGCGTCATTGGTTTAGGCACCATGGGTGCGGGTATTGCCGAAGTCATCGCCCGCAGCGGATCGCAGGTCTGGGCGGTGGAGACCACCGAGGTAGATCTGGCGCGGGGTGTTAAGACCATCGAAGGCTCAACCACCAGAGCCGTCGCGAAGGGTAAGTTATCGGAGGAGGAGCGCATCGCGCTGCTTTCGCGCATCACTTTCACGACTAGCCTCAAGGACTTATCCGAAGTTGATCTCGTGGTTGAAGCCGTGCCCGAAAGCATGGAGATCAAGAGTGCTTTATTTGCCGCCCTTGATGCCATTACTCCACCGCATGCAATTTTAGCTAGCAATACGTCGTCGCTCTCGGTAACTGAAATCTCCGTTGCTACCGGGCGGCCCTCGCAGGTAGTAGGCCTGCACTTCTTTAACCCGGCTCCGGTACAAGCTTTCGTTGAAATTGTTCGCACCGTGGTTTCTTCACCTGAGGTAGTAGATGCGGTGGCCGAGTTCGCCCGCGGGCTCGGAAAGGAGCCGGTCGTTGTTGGAGATAAGGCCGGGTTCATCGCAAATGCGCTGCTATTTGGCTACCTAAACCATGCGGTCAAGATGTATGAACAGAAATACGCGACCCGTGAAGATATTGATGCCTCAATGCGACTTGGCTGCGGGTTGCCGATGGGGCCGCTGGCCCTGCTTGACCTAATTGGGCTTGATACCGCCTATGAGATCCTCGACACGATGTACAAAGAGGGTCGCGACCGGCTCCATGCTCCCTCGCCGATCATCAAGCAGATGGTCACCGCAGGGCTGCGCGGCCGAAAGTCTGGTCGCGGCTTCTATACCTATGAGGCACAA
>WLLZ01000135.1 GCA_009700485.1 Actinomycetota bacterium
CTGAACGCGCAGCACGCAAGGAGCAAAGTGGCACCACGGTTGAGGATTCCTGATTCATGCGCGAATTGATCTTGCATATTGGGAGAGCCAAGACGGGCACCACCACTTGGCAAGGAATGATTGGGTTGAATCGCAAAGAACTCGAGTCCGCAGGAGTTAAGCTCCCAAAGTTATTCCACGGCGACAACCACGGTGAGCTTGCGGCTGCTTTTGCGGCTCAGCCCGGGCGCCTTGGCCGGGCCTACGCGGTCGAAAGCCCTGAAGATCAGTTGGAGATGCAAGTAAAGCTGGCGAAGAAGTTTGAACGAGACTTGACCGACGGTACTTGGTTATTTACGAGCGAGCACCTTTCAACGAGATTACGCGGCCCAGATGAAGTTGATGGCCTATACGAGTTCCTCGGCAGATTTTTCGACCGGATTAAGGTTTTCGCATACGTGCGGCGCCCAGACGACCTAGCTCCGAGCGCGTTCGCTGAAACAATCAAGGCTGGTCGAACTCATGGCTTTAACCGAAAGTATGCATTACAGGCGCGGGCATTCTTCGACCATGCGGCCTTCGTGAAAATATGGGAGCGGCCATTGCGCAGCGAGATCACTTTTACGCTGCGGCCCTATGTGCGCGTAGGCCACCTTGAGGATATGTGGCAGACGCTTTTTGCCCTTGCTGCGCTCACGCCACCGCCTTTTCAATTAGCGGAATCAACAACAGCGATTAATGAGTCGCTGTCAGCTGCCGCACTCCGTTATCTGCAGGAAGTAAATCCAATGGTGCCGGAGGGGCTCATTTCAAATAAGTCGCGGCGCCTGCTCATCGCGGCACTGTCAGGCAGAAGCGGTGAACGCCTGCTCTTGGCACCGAATGTGCATGACACCCTCAAGTCGGAGCAGTTGCTGACAGGGGGCTTAAGTCATTTGGACTTCGCGGGCGACCCTAGGTGGCAGGTGTGGTTTGAGGCACCGCCGGCACTCACAGGTGACTGGCCGAAACTTGGCGACCTTGAACGAGTTGAGTTCAACAATTTAGTAAAAGACGCAGGGGTAACACTAAATGAGCACGCCCAGGAGCCTGCGCCCCAAGGCGAAGCATCGCGGGTGATCCGCCGGGCGGCCGTGCGCCTAGCGAAATGGTAGGCGGTTAGACCGCGTAAATTACGCCACCGGACTCGACCACGGATATCTGCTCCAGCGGCCGTTTGGCTGGACCGCGCAGAACATCCCCGGTATCTCCATCGAAAACCGCACCATGGCATGGGCAGCGAAATTGATTGCTCGGCTGGTCATAGCCGCAGGTGCATCCTTGGTGGGTGCATGCGCCGTTGTATGCCAGGTAGGTACCAGCCTTGGGCTGTAATAAGAACGAGGCGGAGTTAGTCTTCGGATCGGTGAAGGCGGTCACGGTTCCAACAGCAACACTTGAGGCATTAGCTATTGGTACTCCGCCCTTTGGCGGCCCGGCAGGTGCCCCCGTTGGTGCTGTCATGGGTGACTGGGTTGTGGGGAGGTTGGCCGCAGCGCCAGCTGCCGTCACTGAATCAGATCCGCTACCGGCAAACATGCGGCCCACCGCACCCAGCGCGATGGCCCCGGCCCCTATCGTACCGGCAATGACACCAGTGCGGATTACGGTTCGCCGATCAACTTCGGCTTTAGTTTGCTCAGACTCGATCGCTGGCGCCGGGACAGCGAGGCGCATTTGCCGTCGAGTCGCATTCTTGATGATGGCGTTCAGGGAAAGCAAGCCACCATCGCCTCCAATTAAGAGGGGGGTGAAAGCGAACAGGAAAACTATGTCTGGGCCGAAGAAATATGGTGTAACGCCCCAGCTGACGGTAAGTAGAAATGAGAAGCTCAGGAGCAGTCCACCTAGAGCAGCAACCCGAGTCCACAGGCCAAGAAGGATGCCGAGCCCCACTGCCAGTTCGCCGAGGGCGATCGTTAGCCCAAATAACGTGGCGTGCCCAGCTGTGAAAGTTACCAAAGCACTTATCGGGCTCGTTGCGGCCGAGGCCAACATCTGGCTTTGGACTCCGCTTGGTGAATTAGGGTCGAGATAGCTGCTGTCAAAGAATTTCAGCAGGCCGGCGTAGATCATTGTGGCGCCGAGGAAAATGCGCAGCGGGAGCAGCACCCAACCGACTTGCCTTACCTTCGAAGTGGAGGGGACGGATTGCGTCTTTTGGACGGTTGCTGTTCGGCGCGTTGATGACATTTATTTCCTCTTAACTGCTTTTGGTGTTGGACTGGGGACGTGGGGCGGGCTGCGGCGCTGGTGCAGATGCAGGTGTCGGTTTAGTTGCAGCAACTGGTTGGCGAACTGGTTGAGCAGTGGCCTTCTGGGGTGTGGTTTTTTTGGCTGGCTTAACTTTGGCTGGAGCCTTTGATTTGACTACCGCTGCGATAGACATGTTGCCGGTGGATGACTGTTGTATTTGGGTAGCTGCCTCAACTAACTTGGCACGGTAGTCAACAAGTTTTTGCCGTTCTTGCTCAAGTTGCGCCGCGTAAGCATCCAAGTCTGCCTGGGTCATTCCACTAGAAGAAGTTGCGACAGTAGGTGCAGTTGTTTGAGCACTGTCATTTTGGCTAGAGGCGGCTAGATCAGACGCGGAGGCTTCCTCCGCGGCCCGTACTCCAAGGACTCCCACGACTCCGATGCAGGTTGCGGTGGCCAAGCTGGCAGACACAATCTTTGCGGTGGTTGAGTTGTGCCGGTGGTTTGGGCGGCGGATTGATGCTTCACTGGTTCTTGCCATGGCCTTGGTCCTCTCACTTGCTTTTCGGTGGTTTCTGTTCTATTTACAATCTAGGCAACCCTTGGCCAAGGCTGCTCCAAGGTTAGGTAAAGGGCAGTTAAGGAAACTGGACCGAGTTAGTCCTCTTTGGAAAGCCTCAACGCCAGCACCGGGCAGGCGCTGACGGCCCGCTTGGCTTCTCCAATGAGCTCGTGCGGTACTTCCACGGTCAGTCCGCCGCTGATAAATACCGGAAACTCCCATTCGTCGAGGCTGATTAGCTCGGGCAAGGCTTCAGCGCAGAAGCCATGTGCGTCGCATACCGTTGGGTCAAGATGTAATTTGCTGAGACCAGGTCGAGGGTGGTTCATCTGAAGTCCTTTCCCGCGCGCTTGACCGGCACGGCTCGGCCGGCAGGTATGGGTAATGCGAAGTGGTTGCTGCTCGCGCTGCAATGACCATTGACATGATGGGCTACTTCCGCATGGAAAGTATGGATACCGGTGCTGATAAAGCGCGCGGTCCCATCTGGGTGCTTGCAGCCACCGCGATTGACGATCAAAGCCAGCCGTTCGTTGAGCCGGTGGAGGTCTTGGGTTGAGCCTTGGCGGCCTGCCAGCGTGGCCAGATCGTCGGCGACCGTAGGTAGCCCGAATCGGCAGGGGCCACACTGTCCGGCACTCTCACCGGCCATCCACATCGCAACGCGCGCAATTTCTTCCAGCGGGCAGTGTTGGCTTCCGAGTGCCCACAAAATACCGGCACCAATAACGCCGCCGGCTTCGCGCACCGGATCAGGCGCCCACGTTGTTGTTTGTAGTGCCGTAGTTGATACCCAAGCACCGCCATAGCCACCGGTCAAAAAGCCCTGAATGGCACCGGTAGCTCCACCGCAGCGGTTCAAGATGTCGGTTACTGGTGAGCCGGTAGCCACTTCAACAACACCGTGTTGTGCAACTGCGCCACCAACACTCACCAAGGTTGTCCCTGGTGCATCCGGAACGCCAGCACTGGCAAACCAAGCCCCGCCATTGCGGGCGATTAGTGCGATGTGTGCAAGCGTCTCCGCATTTTGTACCAAGGTAGGTCGACCATTCATGCCGCGCTGAAACGGTCGAGCGCCGTAAACCGGAGTTGCTTCACCGTCGCCGGCCCAGTGGGTCAGTGCGGATTCTTCGCTAGCTACGTAACGGGCCGGTGGGGTTATCAATTCGACAGGGATTCGATCAATTCCACTGCGCTGTGCCAAGACTTCGTCAAGAATTGGGATAAGTGGTGAACCTCGATGAACCGCCAAGTAAGCGTTAGATGCGCCAATAGTGGCGGCGGCAGCCTGTATGCCTTCGATTACAAGATGTGGTGAATGCGAAAGCAGAGTTGCGTCCTTGCTGCTTGCGGGCTCGCCTTCCATGGCATTTGCGATTACGACCGTTTTACGACCGCTACTAAGCGCCTTACGAGCTGCAGCGCTCTCAACCACGGCGTGCATCTTGCGAGCCGTGGGAAACCAGCCGCCCCCGCGCCCCCGCAGTCCGGATGCTGATATTTCGTCGATTAGTGACCCTGGCCGACCTTTTGTTGCCACCGCGACCCCAGGGGCTGGGCCGAAGTGGGCCTCATGTGCACTAAGTGAGCGCAAGTCGAGGGCCCGACCAGTAACTGGATCAGGGGGTAGCAGGCGCGGGGTGATAGAAGTCATGTTGCAATGGTCGCGGGTCGGTAGCGAAGTGACGGTCAACACTTGGCCAAATTGCGGTAAAAATCTAAGTAGGGCTTCGTGGGTTCAGCCACTTAGGAGGCGCTACGGTGGGGTCTCCGAGCTTATTCTGAGGAGAATCCATGAGCAGCGTCATCGAATACACCATGCGCGTCAAGCCTGGGCAATACGAAACTGTCATGGAGGCTTACGTGGATTTCGCTGATCGATTCGGCGAGAGCAACCCAACAGAGGACCTCATCTTGGTCACCGGTGACCCAACCGCCGGGGTAATCCGCGGTATCGGGGTGTTTACCTCTGGCGATGAGGCCCTCGATGTCGTAAGCGCCGGCATGTTTGTTGATTTTCGCGACAGTGTTGCCGATCTCCTGGCTGAGTTACCGGTTCGCGTTGATCTTGACTTGGTTCATGTATTCGTTAAGTGACGGCGGGTTCAAATGATCGGCGCGGGATCATAAATGCGGCAACCGCTGCAATTAGGGCGAGTGCACCGGCTAAAAACCAGGCGGTTGAGTAGTCGCCAAACTGTTCTCGGATGACGCTACTCGCGGATGCTGCGAATGCGGCACCGA
>WLLZ01000136.1 GCA_009700485.1 Actinomycetota bacterium
AGTTCATTAAAGTCCCCTTTGCGTGAATAGCATTTAAACTGATCGGGTGGTGGCCGCATGGGCCAGGTCTGTGAAGATGACCCGAGCGGCAGGGTTGATTGCATCAGTCTCAATTGCTAAAAGTGAGCTCTGGAGCAGGCTCGCGATAAGTTGCTCAGCATGGTCTAGGGCACCGGTATCCGTGATGATTTGGCGGAGTTCGTCAACTCCGGAAAGGTCAAGTCCGGGATCTCCGAGGTGAGTACGTATTGCTGACAGCTGCGCACTTGATGCCCGCTCAGATGCGATGGCAATAAGTACCGTGCGTTTGCCTTCGCGTAGATCGTCACCTGCTGGCTTACCGGTTTCTTTCGGGTCACCGAACACGCCGAGCACGTCATCGCGCAATTGAAATGCTTCGCCCAAGGGTAGGCCAAATTCAGTGTAAATAGTGGATACATCGGGAGAGGCTCCGGCAAGAGCGGCGCCCAGATGCAGCGGTTTCTCGATGGTGTACTTGGCAGACTTGTAGCGAACTACTCGAAGTGCCCTCTCGATTGAGCCACCACCCCGGGCTTGCTCCAAGAGGTCAAGGTACTGGCCCGCCATGAGTTCGGTTCGCATCTCGTCATAGACGGGCTTAGCGCGATTTAAAGCAGCGTCTGGCATTCCGCTGGTGAGCAGAACTTGGTCAGACCAGGACAGGCACATGTCGCCTAGCAAGATCGCGGCTCCGAGGCCAAAATGTTCGGGGGAGCCCATCCATGAATGGCTACGGTGCAGGTTTGCGAAACGCCGGTGAGCGGCTGGTTGCCCTCGTCGGGTATCTGATCCGTCCATTACGTCATCGTGGATAAGGGCGCACGCCTGCAAGAATTCGAGTGCAGCTGACGCTGCCATCGCAGGCTCGTCAATCTCAATGGGGGGCTGCTCCCCGGTCAGCGCGCCGCGCCATCCCCAGTAGCAAAATGCCGGCCGCACTCGCTTACCGCCGGCAAGTAGAGCGGTGAGCGCCTCAACAAGTGGTAACAAGTCGTCATCAATATTGGTAAGCCGAAAAGACTCCTGCGCCAGCACTTTGTTAATTGTTCGCTGAACGCGTTCGCGGAGGTCTGCCACATCAAATGGCGAGATTTTTCCGGGAGGTGCGGATTGCGCAGGCACCGCCTGAGTCTAGAGCCTGCAGGGGGATTCGGCTGAGCGGTTGGTATTTAGCTGGGCCAAGGTTTGGCTGGGCTAAGGTTTGAACATGTCGCCGACCCGAACTGCTCCCAGTCTTGGCGCGGTGCTCGCTGGTGGCGGCCACAGTTTCTCCTTCGAGCTCTTCCCGCCCAAGACTGACGCGGGGGAGCAGGCACTTTGGCAGACGGTCCGCGAGTTGGAGGCACTTAAGCCGACTTTTGTGTCGGTTACTTATGGTGCCGGCGGCTCTACCCAAGACCGCACGGTGCGCATCACCAAGCAGATCGCTGAGCACACCACGTTGCTGCCGGTCGCGCATTTAACCTGCGTCGATGCCAGCGTTGATGATCTGCGGAAAGTAATCGCGCAGTACTCCGACGCTGGAGTAAATACCATCATGGCATTGCGGGGTGATCCCACCGCCGGCCCAGAATCCCAATGGGTGCAACACCCCGGTGGGTTACGGCATGCCGATGAGCTTGTAGCGTTGGTTAGGGAACTTGGTGCATTCAGCGTTGGAGTAGCTGCATTTCCGGAGGGCCACCCGGAGTCTGGCGATTTTGAGGATGATGCGCGAGTATTGGCGGCTAAGCAAGATGCGGGTGCCGAATTTGCCATCACGCAATTCTTCTTTCGTGCCGAAGACTATGAGCGGCTGGTAACTCGCGCGGCCGCTCACGGGTGCACGATGCCAATCGTGCCAGGTTTGATGCCGGTGACTAATGTCGCGCAGATTGAGCGCTTTGCTGTGCTATCGGGTGCGCAGTTCCCGAGTGACTTGGCCGACAAATTCGGGAAAATCAAAGATAACCAAAGCGCGGTCCATGAACTAGGCGTCGAGGTCGCGGCCGATTTGGGTGCAAAACTATTAGCCATGGGAGCTCCGGGCCTGCACTTTTACACACTCAATCGTTCTACCTCGACCCGTGAGGTGTACGAAGCCTTAGGGCTTAACCAGGTTTAGCCGAGTTAATTAGGTTGGCAACGATCTCGGCGCTCATGCCGACAAGTGGGAGCCCACCACCTGGGTGTGACGACCCGCCGACCAGGTAAAGCCCATTAATCGGCGACTGATTGGCGGGCCTGGTGAATGCCGCTCGGGCACCGTTACTCGAAGTCCCGTAAATCGCCCCACCGGGTGCGCGTACCCCACGTTCAAGATCAGCAGGCGTGCGAATCTCGCGCCAGCGAATACGAGGTCGTACGTCCATGCCGCGTCGTGCCAGAACATCCAGAACGTGATCGGCATAGTGCTCGGCCAAACCGGGTTCGTCCCAATTCAATGTGCTATTTGAGCCATCACCATGGCGGGGTGCATTGACCAAGACAAACCAGGATTCGTGATCGTTGTCAGGTCGCATTAGTGGGTCATCTGGTAGGCACACGTAGATGGCCGGGTCGTTGACAGGAACAGTTTTTCGGCCAAAAATCGAGTCGAATTCCGCGTCATAATCTTCGGGGAACCAGACATTGTGGTGTTGGAGGCCGGTGGTTCGCCCGTTTACGGCAAGAAGCAGCACGAATCCGGCCAGCGACGGTGTCGATTTCGCGATTTCGCTGTTAATCTTCTGGGCGGCCGATGAGTCAAGAAGGGAGCCGTACACCTGTCCGGCATCAGCATTGGCCACCACAATATTGGCGGAAAGTGATTCGTCACGCGTGCGGACCCCGGTGATCTGGCTGCCACCTGTGGTGATTGAGGTAACATCGGTATTGGCGCGAATTTCTACGCCAAGGTCTAGGCATCGTTGCACTAATGCGGTTGCGAGTGTGCTGATTCCTCCACCAAGATGCCAAGCGCCGAATGTCTGCTCGACATATGGCACTGTCGCCAGAACCGCTGGGGCCTTACGCGGATCTGATCCCGTGTAAGTGGCGTAACGGTCAAGGAGCGTAACTAGTCTCTTATCGCTGAAGGTGTTTTCACCTAGTGACCGCAAGGTGGTGAAGGGGGCGATAGTTTGCACATCACGTGGATTCTTGGCAAGTGACATGACACCTCGCCACCCCTTCAAGGGGGATTGCAGGAATGGCTCCCTCGTGATCTGCCACATTGCACCGCCGCGCTTAATGAGGGAGCGCCACTCGCTAGCCGCCTTGCCACCGAGCCCGTCCGCAAGTGCGTCAGCGCATTGGCCAGCCCCGACACCGGGCATCACTACAGTGGCCCCGTCGCTGAATTGGTAGCGAAATGCCGGGTCAAGAGGCTGAAGGTTAACGGCCTCCTCAAGGGGTGCCCCGGTCTTCAGAAATAGATCTCGGTAAACCGCAGGCAGGGTGAAAAGCGACGGACCGGTATCGAAAACATATCCATCTCGCCGATAGGCGGCGAGTTTTCCGCCGAAATAATTGGCCTGCTCCAAAACCGTTACGGACTTACCTTTGGCCGCGAGGCGGGCCGCGGTGGCCAAACCACCGGCACCGGCGCCAATCACGATTACTTTTTCATTAGCCGACACGGCACCAGCCTATGAGCCTGTCGAGCATTTGTTAACCGCGGTTACCGGTCGGCCTTTCCAGGTATTGGTGCCACGCAGGTGACGTGACCAAGAAATAAAGTTAAGGCCGCAAAATGCGGTCACTGAGACCGGGTGGGCTAGCGCATCAGGCCAGGCTCGCTCTCCGGTGCGATTCGCAACTAGCGCTCGGCTGGTGACACCGGCCGCGTAGCCAACTGCGCCGATTGCACGAGTTTTGCCCCGACCCGCCAGCATCGCAATCGCGGGTGCCACATAGGCGGTGAGTAGTAGCCCGTTTACCGCCAAGGATCCGGCCGGGCCATTGAAGGCTGACCAGAGTGATTTTGTGTAGCCATCAACAACTTCGTTGGTCGCTCCGTACATTCGGCAGCTAGCGATCTTTGAGCCATCAACAGTTGCGGCCTGATGCCCGAATACTTTGACAGCTCGCATTAGAGCGACATCCTCGATAACTTCATGTGCAACGACTTCATGGCCACCCAAGGATCGGTAAACCTGCGCATCAATGACGATGAATTGGCCATTTGCGGCGGATAAAGACGGCCGAGACGATCTCTCTGCAAGGCGCAGTGGAACAGTTGCACTCCAAGACCACGCGATTAGCGGTTGCACTAGGCGTTCGAGCCAGGTAACGGCAATCTGTCTTGGGTAGGGGGAGACTAGCGCGAAACCTTGCTCGCGAAGTAGTTCGACGGTGCCGCGAATTGCCTCGGGCTCAAGGGTTACATCAGCATCTATGAAGACAAGCACTGATCCTGAGGCCGACTCAGCAAGTCGTGCACATGCCCATGGTTTGCCCAGCCAGCCTGCGGGTAGTGGGCCATCGCCGCCGGTAATCAATTGAAGGCGCGGGTCATCGATGGCGGCCACGATTGCTGCGGTGCCATCGGTGGATCCGTCGTCAAGGACTATGACCTCTAGGTGGGCTAGACCTTTTTGAGCCAAAACACTTCGAACAGTAGCCGCAATATGGCCGGCTTCATTGCGAGCGGGGATTAAGACACTTACTTGCTCGTTGACACGTGGCCCGTTGCTAGCCGGTGACCGTAAGTACCTCAGATTGATCGCCGTATGTATCGCGATTCCAACTGCGGTAAGTGTGCCGGCGGCCGCCAATTTTCGAATCACCACTGCGGTTGGCTCCAAGTGCGCCACCACCAGGGGATTACCACGACGCCCATGCAGAGCGCGCCCCAGAGCGCGACGCTAGGGCGCCCGAAAAATACTGCTGCCGCAAGCACATTCGAGAGGTAGATCCAACTAAGCATCAAGGTCGGTACGCCGTCCTTGGCGATCTTGCGCGGCAGGCGATCTAGTAACCACATAAGCACAAAAGCCATCAGTAGCCAGCCGAGAAAGTTTTG
>WLLZ01000137.1 GCA_009700485.1 Actinomycetota bacterium
ACAAAGTATTGGGGTTCGAGCTAAATCTTGCAGATTGGGTACCATTTTCGTTCTTGGTTGTCTCTCTTGTACGCTTGCGGGGCTTTGTGCCCCAATAGCTCAGACGGCAGAGCGTCTCCATGGTAAGGAGAAGGTCTACGGTTCGATTCCGTATTGGGGCTCGGTTGGTGCACCCGCCCCCGCGGAGGCACCCCAAGGCGGGGTAGCTCAGTTGGTAGAGCAAGCGGCTCATAATCGCTGTGTCGCCGGTTCAAATCCGGCCTCCGCTACTCCGCAAGGAGAACGACAAATGTCACGCGACCGCGTGGCTGTTAGGGAAGAGGAAGTCAAGTGGCCAAGGCCAGCGATGTACGACCGAAGATCACGATGGCGTGCGAAGAATGCAAGGATCGCAACTACATCACCAAGAAGAATCGTCGCAACGATCCAGATCGACTTGAGGCAAAGAAGTTCTGCCCCAAGTGCAATAAGCACACCGTGCACAAAGAGACCCGCTAGTTCTGCGTCGCATAACCGATGGCGCTAAACCCGGATTTCATTGGCCGAACTTACCCGCCGAGTGAGCCCTATCTCGTCGGTCGCGAGAAGATTCGCGAATTCGCGCTCGCTATTGGCGACTCTAACCCTGCCTACCACGATGTTTCGGCAGCGCAGGGCCTTGGCTATGCCGACGTGGTGGCACCGCCGACTTTCGCGATCGCATTCGTGCACGCATCAGCCGAGGTGGCAATCCTCGATCCAGATCTGGGCCTTGACTACACGAAGGTGGTCCACGGCGAAGAGTCCTTCGTCTACGCCCGCCCAATTGTTGCTGGTGACGAACTTGTGGTCGTAAACACGATTGCGAATATTCGTGCTGCCGCCGGAAATGACATGATCACCGTCAGGAGTGACGTGAGTACGACATCCGGGGAGCCGGTGGTTGTCACCACCATGGTGATCGTGGCTCGCGGAACGGATGCCCAGTGACGACAAATTTGAAATTCACCGATGTTGAGGTTGGCACCAAGCTGCCCGCCCTGTCGGTACCGATCCAGCGTCTTAACTTGATTAAGTATGCGGGTGCCTCTGGCGATTTCAACATCATCCATTGGAACGAACGTTTCGCCACTTCGGTAGGGCTACCAAATGTGATTGCCCACGGGATGTTCACTATGGGCGCTGCTATTCGCGTAGTTACCGATTGGGTTGGCGATCCTGGTGCTGTTGTCGAGTACGGGGTCCGTTTCACAAGGCCAGTCCCGGTACCTGACGACGGTATTGGGGCGCTTCTTGAAATCAGCGGTGAGGTAACTGAGTTACTTGACGCAGGTCGTGTTCGCGTCACGTTGACTGCATCCAGCTCTGGGCAAACCGTGCTTGGTAAAGCACAGGCTGTGGTTCAGCTCGCGTGAACGAAGTTCCAACGGAGATCATCGAACTCGCTGAGCGCCGGCAAGTTGCACGCGCCGCTAATGATTACGAACTTGCCGATCAATTACGAGGTCAAATACTTCATTCGGGCTGGGTCCTTGCCGATACCGCCGATGGGTTCAGGCTTTCGGCTAAGCCACCATTTGAAGTTTTTGCGACCATCGCTGATGTACTCGTTCAAAGCCAGCCTGTCGGCGCGGCCGGGTGCGGGGTCGGACTCATCGTTGATGGCTGGCCCGACGATGTGCGCATCTGCTTGACCGCGCTGTTGACTCACGCGCCAAAAGAGGTTGCGGTAATTGTCCTTGACTTAGGTAATGTTGATGGTGCAGGCATGGTTGCCCATGAACTGGCCGCACTTAACCCAGGCCGGGTGCGTGTTGTCCACGTTGCCCAGACCTTAGAACATGTTGGCTGGGGTAAGGCATGTGCTGCGCTAATTTCCTTGGACCCGGCGCCCGCGCATGTGGTGATGGATCTTTCATCGGTACTGACCGGTGATGCGATTACCCCGTTGCTAACCGCATTGGCCGAGCCAGGTGTTGTGGGTGCCGGCTGGAAAGGCACCGACGTTGATACTGCAGACTGGCGGTCGGTGGTAGACGCGGGCCCCGGTGAGGTTGATGTGCTGTTGGGCTATTTGATGGTGGTTGACGGAGCGGCTGCGCGCGCCACGCCGCCGAGCCCCAAGGCGAGGTTCTATCGCAATGCTGACCTCGAGTGGTCATTGTTATTGCGTGCCGCTGGCGGGCGTCTGGTCGTGCCCAGCGGGGTCCTACCGGTTGAGCAAGCTCGCCACCACGGGTACCACGACTCGGATCCAGAACTTCGAGATAGAGAGTCGAAGAAGAACTATGACCGACTCCTTCAGCAATTTCGTGGACGTGTTGACCTGCTGGCCCCGCGACCCTCATAGGCTCACTGTTATGCGCTTAGCGGATCTCACCACCTTGGGTGTTGGCGGCGCACCTGATGTTCTGCGCACCTGTGTTGCCACCAATGAGCTCATCGAACGCGTTCGCAAGTTAGATGACGCTCGTGAGAACGTGCTAATTCTTGGTGGGGGTAGCAACATAGTGATGGGCGACGAACCGTTTCGAGGCACTGTTCTGCAGGTTGCAACTCGGGGGATTGAGATCAAAGCCGGTGAAAGTACAGTGCGGTTAACGATAGCGGCTGGTGAGCCTTGGGATGAACTTGTTGAACTCTGCGTTGTCAATGGTTGGTCGGGCATTGAAGCCCTTTCGGGTATCCCAGGCCTGGTTGGTGCAACGCCAATTCAAAATGTTGGAGCATACGGTCAGGAGATTTCGCAGGTTATTGAGTCAGTTCGAGTACTGGATCGCACCACCGGTTCAATTGAAGTTTTCGATAATGCTGAGTGCATGTTTGAATATCGATCAAGTATCTTCAAACGTGAGCCAAATCGCAGGCTCATAGTGGCCGTAGATATCTCGTTGCGGATTGATTCACAGTGCATTGTTCGATATGCCGACCTAGCTGCCTACTTAGGTATTGAAGTTGGGGGGTCAGCAACTCCAGTCGAAGTGAGGTCTGCGGTGCTGGCACTAAGGGCAGCAAAAGGCATGGTGGTTGATATTCACGACGAAGACAGCCGTAGTGCAGGTTCATTTTTTATGAACCCGATAGTGAGTGAAGAAATTGCTTCAGGTATCCCGGCAACTTGTCCGAGGTATCCAGCGGCTGCCGGCGTGAAATTGAGTGCGGCTTGGTTAATAGAGGATGCAGGCGTTACTAAAGGGTGGCGCCTCACCGAAGACGCACATGCTCGAGTTTCAAAAAAGCATACTTTGGCTATCGTTACCACAAGCGGGGCCACGACAGCCGAAGTTATCGAGTTAGCAGACCATATTCAGCAATTAGTTTTCACAAAGCACGCTATCACCTTGGAACCTGAGCCAACATTAGTTAACTGCGCACTTGCTGGCCTGAGCTAGTGACTGAGTTACGTAGCCTCACCGAGTAACTCAGCCATCCGAGTGACGCCCTCGACGATGTCGTCATCTCCGATTGCATACGAGAGCCGTAGATATCCCGGTGTGCCAAATGCCTCACCGGGCACCACTGCGACTTCAGCTTCGTCCAAAATGACATCGGCAAGATCGGCCGATGAAGTTATCTCTTTTCCGCGAATTGTTTTACCGATCAGGCCTTTGACCGATGGGTAGACGTAGAACGCGCCCTCGGGCAATGGGCAAGTAATACCCGGTATTGCATCTAGCAGGTGTGTTATTAGTTTGCGCCTGCGATCAAATGCGATTTTCATTTCATCAACAGCAGCAAGGTCACCGGATAGTGCCGCTACCGCTGCTATCTGCGAAATATTCGCGACATTCGAAGTTGAATGTGACTGCAGGTTGGTAGCGGCCTTGATGACATCTGGCGGGCCGATCATCCATCCAACCCGCCACCCGGTCATCGCATAGGTTTTTGCCACCCCGTTGATGATCACGCAGGTATCGGCTAGCCCAGGTACGAGCACGGGCATGGAAGAAAACTCAGCGTCGCCGTAAACGAGGTGTTCGTAGATTTCATCGGTGACCACCCAGATACCGTTTGCGAGTGCCCACTCGCCGATGAGTTTAGTTTCGGCGGGGGAGTAGACCGCGCCGGTTGGATTTGAGGGGGAGACGAATACTAAGACCTTGGTACGAGGCGTGCGGGCTGCCTCAAGTTGGGCGACGGTAGCCCGGTATCCGCTGGTTTCATCGGTCATTACTTCAACGGGCACCCCGCCGGCCAGCCGGATCGATTCTGGGTAGGTGGTCCAGTACGGGGCGGGCAAGATGACCTCATCGGCTGGGTCAAGGAGTGCCGCAAAAGCGTTATACAAAGCCTGCTTACCGCCATTGGTGACCAGGACCTGAGCGGCGGTTACCGCGTAGCCCGAATCACGCAGGGTCTTGGCGGTGATCGCCTCCTTTAATTCCGGTAGGCCACCCGCGGGGGTGTATCGGTGCCACTTGGGTAACAGGGCCGCGGCAATTGCCGCCTCGACGATGTATCCGGGGGTCGGGAAGTCAGGTTCACCCGCGCCGAAGCCAATTACCGGCCGTCCTGCGGCTTTTAGCGCCTTGGCTTTGGCATCCACGGCTAAAGTCGCTGACTCGGTGATGGCTGCGATGCGGCGGGAAACACGGGCGGTGGGCGGCAAGGTCATGGAGGGAGTATTTCAGGCGGCCGATCCCGGGCTCGCGGCGGTGCAGATCGAGGCGATCAGCGGGTTTTACCGGTGCCACCGGGCCGGATTGGACCCTTCTGCGGGTGGGCCCGTAGACTCTCGCACGCGGTTGGTCCGTTGGCGTCAGCCTGCCCACAGGTTGACACTCGGTCGGCCAAAGGGTCGTAGCTCAATTGGTAGAGCACCGGTCTCCAACACCGACGGTTGGGGGTTCAAGTCCCTCCGGCCCT
>WLLZ01000138.1 GCA_009700485.1 Actinomycetota bacterium
CGTGCACCACCTGTGAACGAAGCTCTCCACTTCGCCTTGGCTGCGAGTAGTCAAGGATTGCGATGAGTTCGTCAGGATCAACAGGTGACGTTGCTGCGGCTAGTTGCTGCATAACCTGTGCGCGCAAGGTGACGACAGCTCGGCGTTCGGAGTCATTCGCTAAGAGTGTTGATTTGTCAGTCGCAAGTGAAGAGAGCCTTGGCGAGGTGAGCCAAGCTTGGGCAAGTGCGACCCATTGCTCGGCGGCCGATTTATCAAGCCAGGTGTCGAATCGGTCGGTCGGAACCCATGATGGGCGTTCCTCGCCGTCGTCATCAAGTAAACCGGCCGCGTGCGCGATTTCGATCCAAAGTGCTGCGGTCGGTGCATCGGTATTTAAGTCACGCGCGGTTGCGGAGAAATCTCGAACTGCGAGGCCGCCAGCGCGCAAAACACTCGGTGGATCAACGGCCCAGGCATCAAGAAGATCGCGTACCTGCGCTATTGCCTCTCGAGCATGGACTCCGGCTTGCTCATCTCCCATGGCTGACTGGGTATTTTCGGTGGCGGCCGAAATACTCGGTGGTGGCCAAGTTGGCGCAACCACCTCAGTCAGGTGGTCGCGCACCGCATGAATGGCGCGGATTTCATCATCGGTACCCCAAACCAGGGCGAGTTCTTGGAGGTCGCGCAATGCGGCTTCGGCGGCGCCGCGGGCGGAGTCGTCCAAATCTTCAATAACGGCCCTGGCGACCTCTTGGGGCAGTGCTGGCAGCTCGACCGACTGTCGGGCGACCACCGCCAGCACGTAGATGGTCAGGGCATCGAGGGTATCTAAGCACCGTGAAACCGAGGGTCCGGTGGTGGATCTGGCCGCCAGTGCGGTGATATCAGAGGGGATGGGATGCAGTAGGTCAGGGCGCCGGGTCAAGAGGGCGGCTAGGGCTAGGTCATCGCGCTGTCGGAGGGCATCGGCCAAGCTGCGCGGACTCACCCGCACCATCTTATTGGTGGGTCGGTAGCCTTCACTCATGCCAACGGGAATCGTTAAGTGGTACGACGCGGAAAAAGGCTTCGGCTTCATCAACTCAGATGAAGGCGAAGACGTCTTTGTTCACGTCTCGACCCTGCCGGCCGGGGTGCCCTCGCTCAAGCCGGGCACCAAGGTCGAGTTCGGCATTGTCGACGGCAAGCGCGGTAAGCAAGCCCTGACCGTTGCGATAATCGGACCACCACCGTCGGTCGTAAAGAGTTCACGTAAAGATGCCGGTGATCTCGCCGGGATAGTCGAGGATCTAATCAAGTTGCTCGACGGGGTATCAAATCAACTTCAGCGAGGTAAATTCCCGCCGGATGCTGCTGCACAAAAAATCGCTGCGGTGCTCCGTGCGGTTGCTGACGACCTAGATATTTAGTCGGTCAGTAACTTATTTCTGGACGATCTCCGCGATCGTCCGCATTGTTACTGGACGATCTCCGCGATCGTCCGCATTATTACTGGACGATCTCCGCGATCGTCCACATTATTACTGGACGATCTCCGCGATCGTCCACATTATTACTGGACGATCTCCGCGATCGTCCACATTATTACTGGACGATCTCCGCGATCGTCCGCATTGTTACTGGACGATCTCCGCGATCGTCCAGATCGCCAGCGCTGCGAGGATCGCTCCCGACACCAACCGAATCCGCCAGATAGGTACCCGCTGTTGTAGCCAGCGTCCGGCCAAGACGGCGATGCCGGCGACCAAGATCAGTGCCACCCACGAACCGATGAACACCGACAGCGGTTGACCGGTGCGCGCTGCCAACCCCGCCGTCAGTAGCTGGGAGAGATCACCCCACTCCGCGGTGAATAGCACAACGAAACTGGTAGCGAAGACTTTCCAGGCCGAGGCTTGCTTTACCAAGTCGGTTGACACCTTGGCTTCGAGGGCAACCTGCTCATCGTGCTCGGCCGCTAATTCACCAGCGCGAGATTTAAGTCCGCCAATAACGAGAACGACCGCGCCGACCGCAAAGAGGGCAGCGGTAACGCCGAGCACCAACCGTTGGGGGAGTAAGGCCAGCAACCCGCCAGCGGTCACCGCGATTGTGACCTGCACCGCGAAGGCGGCGCTGACACCGAGCCACACCGGTAGATGTCGATAGCGCGTAGACAGCACCAAGGTGGCTATGAAGGTTTTGTCTGGTAGCTCAGCCGGGAAGATTAGGGCGAAGGTGGCGACCACAACTGCTAGGTCAATGAGCACGTCAGCGACCTTATCCCTCTGCCGCAAACCTCAATGCAATAGCGAGGATTCGTGAGTGCGCACGTTTTGGTCGTGAAATTGGCTGAAAATCCGGATTTGACGACCAAAACGTGCGCACTCAGGCAAATGGGCCGAGGGCGGTGGGCTGGGCCGAGCGCCGGTGGGCCACAATCGGGGTATGCAAAAGGTGTTGGATGACCAGCAATTGGGCGCGGCCATTGAGTTGGCGCGCGAAGCCGCTGTCATCGAAGCCGAGGCCGCTTACGTCGGTGAGCACCTTGAAATGGCGATGGAAGATGAGCGCCTAGCCACCCACCTGTTTACCTGCTTGCACCCCGGCTATCTCGGTTGGCGTTGGGCGGTCACGGTTGCCCGGGCACCTGAGCAAGACGAAATAACCGTCTGTGACGTCGTGCTCTTACCCGGCCCTGATTCCCTCGTTGCCCCGCCGTGGGTGCCCTGGAGTGAGCGCGTGCAGCCGGGTGATCTTGGCGTGGGTGATGTTCTCGTCACCCCGACGGATGATCTGCGCCTTATCGCCGGTTTAACCGGTGAAGATGATCTTGAGACGGCAAGCTCAGCTAGCCCGCTCAATGGATTTTGGGAACTCGGGCTAGGCCGGGTTCGGGTGTTATCAGTTGTCGGCCGCGATGAAGCCGCTGAGCGTTGGTTCGAGGGCGACATGGGCCCGAGCGCTGCGATGGCCAAGTCGGCCACGAATAACTGCAGCACCTGTGGATTCTTGCTTCCCATTGGGGGCCCCCTTGGTCAGATGTTTGGGGTGTGCGCGAATTTGATTGCGCCAGCAGATGGCCATGTGGTGGCGATGAATTATGGCTGCGGTGGGCACTCCGAGGTAACCCTGGAAGTAAGTGTGCCCCTGGCCGAGAACGCCACCGATGAATTTGGCTGGGATCACCTGGATTTAACGGCGCCTGATTTAGACGACGCGGAGCAATTACCGGAAGATTTAATTGCTGCCGGTCTTGGAGATGAGACGCTGCTCGCGGCGGGCGCGATACTTGAGGTAGCAGATGCCACCGACTCCGCAGATGAAACCGGTGATGGCGACACCGACCCACCAACTCTCGATGCCGAGTTGGCCGTGGAAGAGCGCCAAGACGACACCGACAACTAGCCAAACTCCTGTGCCTACTGTGACAGGAATAAACGCATTGTCCTGATGATGCAAATGTGGTGAACTTGCTTTTAACGACGCGCTAACTTCTCCTGACTCCGCCATGATTCCTACGATACTCTGCGCGCGGAACGTCGGGCTGATGCTGTTTCAGGTTTCCCCCTGGCCGACAACCCGGGTCACCAATAGTGAGCCGACTGTCAGCGCCCATCGGAGGAATAATGGCCGTTTCTGCCCCCCCAGCACCTACCAGCAGCATGGATCGCTGGTTTTCACTTAGTGAACGTGGTTCGACTTACGGACGTGAAATTCGAGGTGGCTTTGTCACCTTCTTCACGATGGCTTATATCGTGGTGCTCAACCCGCTGATCATCGGCACCGCCAAAGACATGAACGGCAATTTCATCGGCGGCACGACCGATGTGATCAAGGCCATCACGATGGTCACCGCCGCCACCGCCTTGGTTGCCGGCCTGATGACAATCCTGATGGGAGTTTTCGGGCGCTTTCCGATCGCGGTGGCCGCAGGGCTAGGCCTGAACGGTTTTGTGGCTTTCACCTTGGCCCCGCAGATGACCTGGGCCGATGCGATGGGCCTGGTGGTCCTCGAAGGTGTGCTGATCTTGATTTTGGTGCTGACCGGGTTTAGATCGGCGGTGTTCCACGCCGTGCCCGAACAGCTGAAATATGCGATCGGTGTTGGTATCGGCCTTTTCATCACCATCATCGGCCTGGTTGACTCAGGTTTGGTGCGCCCGGGCCCGGTACTGGTGACATTCGGTCCGGCGGGGGCACTTGCCGGCTGGCCGATCTTCACCTTCTGCTTTGGCCTTATTTTAACGATCATCTTGGTGGTCAAGAAAGTTCGCGGCGCCATCCTTATCGGCATTTTGGGTACCGCCGTGGTCGCGATCATCATTGAATCTGTTGCCAAGGTCGGCCCGAAGTTCGGTGCCGATGGCGCCGTCAACCCGGTCGGGTGGGGCCTGAACGTGCCGAAGGTGCCAGACCAGATTGTGGCCACCCCAGATCTTGGTCTGCTCGGCCAGTTCAATCTCTTCGGCAGCTTCCAGATCATCGGAGTCATCGCGGCGCTGCTCGCGATCTTCTCGTTGATGCTCAGTGACTTCTTTGACACGATGGGCACCGCATTCGGCCTTGCCGGTGAGGCCAACCTACTCGATGAGAAGGGCGACATCCCACACTTCGAGAGTATCTTGGTTGTCGACTCAATCGCGGCGGTAGCCGGTGGTGCTGCTTCGGTATCGAGTAACACTTCGTACATTGAATCTGCGTCAGGTATTGGTGAAGGCGCCCGTACCGGCATTGCTTCGATCATCACCGGCGCACTGTTCTTGGTGGCAATGTTCATCTCACCTTTGGTGACGGTCATCCCCTACGAAGCGGCGACGCCAGCGCTGGTTGTGGTCGGCTTCTTGATGATGACGCAGATCCGTCATATCGA
>WLLZ01000139.1 GCA_009700485.1 Actinomycetota bacterium
ATGTGCTGCTGTGTATCGGCACGCGTACCACGATGGATGATCCGAAGCGTTTTAGATTTGATGCCCGCGATTTTTATCTTAAGAGCTCACAGGAGATGCGTGAACTGTGGAGTGAACTACCCGAGGCCCGCGATAACTCGTTATTGATTGCTGAGCGCTGCAATGTTGAGTTCGCCGAAGGTGCCAACTTGATGCCGCAATCGCCGGTACCTGAGGGTGAGTCCGAGGAGTCATGGTTGGTCAAGGAAGTTGAAATCGGCTTACATCACCGGTTCGGCGACACCATCCCTGACAATGTGCGAGCCCAGGCCACCTACGAGGTTGGTGTCATTTGCCAAATGGGCTTCCCGGGTTATTTTCTGGTGGTTGCCGATCTAGTTCGCTATGCGAAGACCAACGGGATTCGAGTCGGCCCCGGCCGCGGTTCGGCGGCCGGATCGATGCTGGCATACGCACTAGGTATCACCGATCTAGATCCGATCAGGCACGGATTGCTGTTCGAGCGTTTTTTGAATCCTGAGCGCATTTCGATGCCTGATATTGATATTGACTTCGATGAGCGTCGTCGCGCAGACATGATCCGGTATGCAACCGATAAATACGGCGAAGCCCACGTGGCGCAGATCATCACCTATGGATCCATTAAGGCAAAGGCGGCGATTAAGGATAGTGCCAGGGTTTTAGGCTACCCATATGCACTCGGTGATCGCATCACCAAGTCAATGCCCCCGGCGGTAATGGGTAAAGAAATCTCACTGGCTGGCGTGTTTGACCCAAAGGATTCCCGTTACAGCGAGGCTACCGAATTTCGCACCTTGTACGAAGCCGATGATGATGCGCGCCGAATTGTTGATACCGCCCGCGGCCTTGAGGGTTTGAAGCGTCAACCTGGGGTGCACGCTGCTGGCGTTATTTTATGTCGCGAACCTTTGATGGACGTCATTCCGGTCTGGCGCCGCGCTCAAGATGGTGCCATCATCACCCAATTCGACATGGGCGCCTGCGAGGCACTCGGACTTCTGAAGATGGATTTCCTTGGGCTACGCAACCTCACGGTGCTTGACGATTGCCTTAAGTACATCGAGGCAAATCGATCAGAAGTCGTAGTTCTAGAAGACTTAACACTGGATGACAAGACGACCTATGAATTACTCGCACGTGGCGACACCTTGGGTGTCTTCCAGCTTGACGGTGGCCCGATGCGGGCTCTGCTTCGGTCAATGCAACCGGATAGTTTTGAAGATATCTCCGCGGTATTGGCCCTGTACCGGCCTGGCCCGATGGGCGCAAATGCCCACAATGACTATGCCGACCGCAAAAATGGCCGGAAGCCTGTTATCCCGATTCATCCCGAACTTGAGGAACCACTCGCCGAAATCCTCGGTGATACTTACGGCCTGATTGTCTATCAAGAGCAAGTCATGGCGATCGCTCAAAAATTGGCCGGCTACTCCCTGGGCAAAGCAGACCTACTGCGCCGGGCGATGAGCAAGAAGAAGCGCGAAATCCTGAAGAAGGAGTTTGTGCCATTCGAGGCCGGGATGCATGCCAATAATTTCTCCGATGAAGCGATCACCCGGCTCTGGGAGATCTTGGTTCCATTCTCTGACTATGCCTTCAATAAGGCCCACACCGCCGGATACGGGATGGTCTCCTACTGGACTGCCTATCTCAAGGCCAATTACCCGGCCGAATACATGGCTGCGCTGCTTACCTCGGTCAAGGACGATAAAGATCGCTCTGCGATCTACCTAAATGAGTGCCGCCGGATGGGCATCAAGGTATTGCCGCCGGATGTTAATGACTCGGATTTCGATTTCACGCCACGGGGTACCGATATTCGATTTGGACTATCTGCCATTCGTAATGTCGGCGGCAACGTGGTGGATTCCATTATTGCTACCCGGCGGCGGGTTGGCCGATTTGAAAACTTCCATGACTTCATCGCGAAAGTTGAAGTGTCAGTTTGTAATAAGCGGGTAGTTGAGTCACTTGTAAAGGCGGGCGCTTTTGACTCCTTCGGGCATACCCGTAAAGGTCTGGTGCATGTTCATGAAGAAGTTGTCGACTCTGCGGTCGATATCAAGCGCGCCGAGGCAATCGGCCAATTCGATCTTTTCGGTGGCCTAGAGGCACAGGGTGATTTTGCCATAGTTGCACAAGCTGAAATCTCCTTGGGGGAGTGGGAGAAATCGGTATTACTCGCGCATGAGCGCGAAATGCTCGGTCTCTACGTGTCGGATCATCCATTACATGGTGCCGAGCGCGCCTTGGCGCAGCTCACCGACCGATCAATCGCAGCTCTCCTTAATGACGAACGAGCAGATTCCACGGTGGCAACTATCGGTGGGCTCATTACCAGCGTGCAACGTAAGACAACAAAGCAAGGCTCCACTTGGGCAATTATTACGCTCGAAGATCTCGAAGGTTCTGTCGAGATAATGGTTTTCCCGCAGACCTATCTGCCGGTTAGTACCTTGCTGGTCGAAGATGTCGTCGTCGTTGTTAGAGGTCGAGTCGATCGCAGTGACGAAGATGGGGTGCGAGTTGTGGCCCTCAGTGTAACGTTGCCTGATCTGAGTGAAGCCGCCTCGGGTCCAATGCGCCTGACCATGCCGGCAACGCGGTGCATCCCACCTCTAGTCGATAAACTGAAGGAGGTACTTGCGGGTCATCCAGGTACCACCGAAGTCCACCTGCACCTGACCGGCGGAGTCAGCACCACGGTATTGCTACTCGATGACAAATTGCGTGTTACGCCGTCCTCATCACTTTACGGAGATCTAAAAGCACTACTCGGCCCGACCTGCCTTAATTAATCCAAGTTAATCCAGCGAATTTACCCGGAGCCTGATGACTTTCATCCGCCGCACTTCTGCCGTTATCACCGCCGGTCTCGCCGTGGGTGCGCTGAGTGGGCTGGCACTCGGTGTCATCTGGTGGCGGTTAGCCCCCAGAGTGCCTTTGGTGGTGCGATCTGGCGACGCCTACCCGGCCAACTACCAACCCGACGGCTATTTGGCGGCTGACGTTTCCTTCGCCGCACTTGCGATATTTGCCGGCCTCGCTGTAACCATTGGGCTGCTGGTGATGCGCCGCGAGCACCCACTTTCGGTATTAGTGGCTGGCCTGCTCGCCGGTGGTGTTGGGTCAATTCTGATGTGGTTTGTTGGGAGTCGACTCGGATCAGTTGACATCACCGGTCTGATCGCGACCACCATGGATGAGGCGGTTATCGAAGCGCCATTAAAGGTTTCTATGCCAGCGTTGCTTCTAGTGTGGCCAATAACAGCCGCCCTGGTAATTTTTGCTGTGTCATTTGCTGACTGGTGGGGTGCGGCTAAGAAAAACGCGCGATCGAGCCGGTAAGCGCATCGGTCACTAGTGCGAGGTCGGTAGGGCTCAATCCAATGTCCAGACCGCGTTTTCCGCCCGATACATAAATCGTGTCGAGTGTTAGTGCGCTCTCATCCAAAACGGTTTTCAGTTTGCGTTTTTGGGCAATCGGGCTGATTCCGCCGACTACATAACCGGTGAGCCGCTCAGCGGCATCCTGTTCGGCCATTACTGCTTTGCGGCCACCGCAGCGTGCGGCATGAGCTTTTAGGTCGAGCATCGCATTGACCGGCACAATGGCAACCGTTGGTAATTCGTCAACATCGACGATCAGCGTTTTGAACACCACGGCGGGGTCTAATTGCAAGGCGGCCGCCGCTTCGGCTCCAAATGCATGTGCTCCGGCTTCGTGCTCGTAACCATGTATCGAAAAATTGATCCCTGCGGCAATGAGTGCGACGGTGGCGGGAGTGCCTGACCCGCCACGCTGGACGCTTGTTTTTTTATTCACACCTGAACTCAATTCGGCGAGTCGATCGAGGGCAAGAGATCGATCGCGGGTACCGCTGACAAGACTGCGATAATCCCATTCTCACGCGCCAACAGGGTGCTGGCCAAGGTCAAGCGCTCCTTTGCATCCACCGCACTCAATAGCGCCTGTCTTTCATTTGTTGGCAGCACCATCGAGGCGGTTATTAGATAACTGAGGACGGTTGCCTCCGCCGGTAGGTCATCGGCACTGGCGTCGCCATCATCGAGGCGGCCACCGAGCACGGTTCGGTAGGTGGTGAATCGCTGAGCGACCTGCTGCAGTTGGCGTGGGCTGACATCGCTGGTTGGGTCTTCGATAAACTCAACGGTCGCGGTGGCAAGTGGTGCGCTGGTGTCGACCGCATGAATCAAGAACCGCCGCGAGCCGATTGTCACAATGTCGAATTGGCCATCATCGAGGCGGTCGACTTTTCGGAGCACCGCCGCGGTGCCTACGTCGTAGAGTGCCTCAACACCGTTTTCCTCCAACGATCTGCCATCGCGGACCGCAATAATCCCGAATTCTCGAGCATTTTCGTCAGGGTTGGAGAGCAGCTTTTCAATGAGTTCGCAGTATCTGGGCTCGAATATATGCAGTGGCATGACCAGCCCCGGCACCAAAACGGTGTTGAGGGGGAAGAGCGGCAGCGTGGAAAGTACATGGGCAGCGTAAACTGCGCCACGTGATCCGACGCATCGACCTTCGTGGTTCCTCGATTGACCCGAGATTGGCGGTGCCTCGAGCCGCCATGGACGTTGCTGATGCGGCCGAGCAGATAGCGCCAATTTTGCGTGAAGTCCGCGAAGAAGGCGCCGAGGCGGTACTTCGGTGGTCCGAACGGCTAGATGGCGTACGCCCGCCCGCCCTTCGCGTACCTACTGAGCAAATAGCAAATGCCGAGGCCGGGCTCGAGCCTGCGGTGCG
>WLLZ01000014.1 GCA_009700485.1 Actinomycetota bacterium
ACGCCCAACGGTCAAATTGTGCAAATAGAAGTACCCCAAATCTACCGCGGAATCACCAGCAACTTAATCGCGACAACCTACCCGACAACTTTGCAAGGCAGCGTCGCTTTCACCATCAATGGTTCGCCTTTGTCGGCGTCGATTACCGTAAACAGTGGCAAGGCCACCTTCCCATTCGTCACCCAATCTCTTGGCTGGCAAGACATCGGAGTGAGTTTCAGCCAGCTCAACAATCCGAACGTGTTCGGAGTCGCACATATGTGGGTAAATGTTTTGCCCAGCAAGGGCCCTGCCATCATTTATTTCGCGCCTCCACGAACTGCACTCGCGTACGGACAGAGTCAGATATTTGAGATCACATCACCATCTGGCGCGATATCTTCATTCACGGCCGCCGGTGGTTGCATCGCTAGCGGGCTGACTATCACCGCAATAAGTGGCAGCGGCGAATGCATATTAAGCGCGAATGCGCCTTATGGCCAAGGCTATGAGGGCGCGATCGCAAACACTTCATTGAAGCTTGTGCTTGGCACCCAAACCGCAAAAATCCTATCGCGCTCTGAGCAGCAAGGGAGTGGTCGCAATATCGACCTCATTACCGGTGATAATCGAACAAATGCCGGCATGGGGATTAACTGGAAGGTAATCAAGGGCGACGCGAATTGCTCCACCGCAAGCGGGGCGCATTTCGCCCGGGCACGGATTTTGGGCCCATGCACTATCCAAGGCACCGCACATGGCGTAGCCGGGGTATGGGCCCCCTATGTGGTTACGCAGGTTTTGGATACTCCAGCTCGCGCGGTATCGGGCAGGCAAGTAGCGCAATACCAGAAATCGCTATTACCACCACCCAGTTGATTGAGAAGTAGGTAGAAATCAGCGGTGGTGGTGAGACCACCGAGGCAGCCGCGATGAGCACGAGAACAACGCCCAATTTGCTTGATCGCCAGACCACGACAAGTAGTGGTATCGCCATGACGAAGGTGTGCAGCCAAGCGATAGGGCTAACGGCCAGAATGAACCAGTTGATCACCCAAAATGGCTCTTGCTTTCGCCAAAGCGCGATCGCCGCCAACACCCCTGCAATCAGCCATCCCACGTACTCCTGGGACCCATTCCTTCGCAGCAGAGCCCCCACCGTCATGAGGTCACTGCGCTGTAAAGATGCGGCGATTGAAGCTCGTGAACTTTCAAGGAATGCGGTGATAACCGTCGGCTCCAACGCCACCGCGATTGCCAAAAGGGCCACGGGAATAGCCGCACCGATGATCAAAGTCTTCCACTGCCTTCGCCACAGCGGATAGAAGAGCATTAACAACCCGATACCCCGTGAGGATCCGTAGACACCGTATGCGGCGCCGGCGATCGCCGGGTGGCGCCGGTACTTCCAGGCGAGGGCAATGAGGACGGCCGACAACGGATAGGTGCTCATCAATCCCCAGCGCCCCGGGATTGTCAGGCAAATTCCGAGCGCTAGTGGATAAGCGATATAGGCAGGAACCCGCATCAGGCGCATACTGAGCGCGATCAGGCAGAAACTAGCAATCACGTAAAAGGACAACCACCAGCCATAATCTAGGTACGCCAACGGCAACCCGAGTGGAATCGCAAATGGTGGGTGCGAGTTCACCGACAAATCTACGAAGTCCAGCTGCATCCCAACGAGGGGGTGCAACACCTCAAGGGAGTCATAAGCCGAAAAGTCAGGCTTGATAAGACCAATTGTTGACGCCACTTCCCAGCCAACGTCAGTCCAGCCGCCGGCTCCGGCCAATTTCTCGACAATTTCAGCGAATCCAAAGTTCGTTATGCCTTCGCGGAACATCGGCCACAGGCTGCGCGCAATTAAAGGGACAGCGGCGATGACCAGTAAGTTCGCAAGTACCTCGATGATGCCCTGCCGGGTCCAGACCCCAGCCCTCGCCACTCTCTCCGATGTCGACACGAGCCAATCATGGCGGCAAGTTGCCACTGCTTCAAGCCTAGGAGCTCCACCCAACGACCCGTGTCGATTGCCGTACTCGACTGAAATACCGAAGCTTTCACCCGACGTTGCATCAGATCAGGGGGGTAGCCCCCTAATAATCGAGCCACCAGATTTATCTACTTGATTTTATCCCCGGGACGTGTTGTCATGATGTGGTAAGGATTATCCGAAAAGCAACTACAAGATAGGAGCACATTATGCCAAGTACAGACGTTAATTCACCTGCTAGTTCAGCGCCGACCGATCGGATCGCACTCGGTGTTGGTTGGGTACGGCCCGGTGTGGCCGGTACCGGCGGCACCCTAAACCCCTCCTCGATGGCCACCCTAAATAGTCCCTATTGGAACTGCTTTGAGGGTAATGAAGAGTAGCACCGTTCCCTACCACTAGGCGGGGTGTTTAATCCCTGTCACTGGCCCCTGACCGCATTTGGTTGGGGGCCGGTTACTTGCGGAACCGTTGCCCATACCGAACTTGTTGCTTGGCTTTCAAGAGGTTGTTCGCAAACTGCCATGGGGGAAAACCCTTCACATAAGGTTTCTCCCCTTACAAGAGGGCCTTCGGTGGGCGATACTGGGTTCGAACCAGTGACCCCTCGCGTGTGAAGCGAGTGCTCTACCACTGAGCCAATCGCCCGAAGGGTTGAAACTTTAGCGCAAGGGGCTCCCCCCTTTCCTCGCGGCCAATCTGCGCGTGTAGCCGGCTTCAGCGTGAGACATGGGTTATTGTCGTAAAAAACCCAATGGAAGGACGATCAGCTATGACCCTTTCTCGCTCCACCGGCCGCGCAGTCGGTGCCATTGTCACGAGAGCCGTTGCTGCTTCGGCGCTCATCCTCGGCGCCGTTGGGTTCGTGTCGACCCCCGCGCAAGCGGCCGTCACCGGCTTCGGCGGAGCCGTCGGCGTCCCCCAGACCGTCACGGTCACGGATGTCACGTTCAACGCCGTGGGGCAGAGCACCTGCACCGTAACACCCACCATCAACGGTGTGGCCCAGGTCTCCGCTATCGGGACCGTGCAGGGCAGCACGCTGACTTTCCAGTGGACCGCCGCGAACGTGGGTGCGGCAACGTTCTCGATGGGCGACTGCACTACGACCTCGACCATTCCCGCAGCGACTATCACCCAGGTGGCCACGACGACGGTCATCAACACGCCCAACACGGCCCCGCTCAACCAAGCGGTCCGGGTGAACGTCACCGTCCAGTCGGCAAGCCCTAGCACATACACGCCCAGCGGCCAGGTGGTCGTGCGGAATGCCAACGGCGCCGTGCTCCAGACTTTGGGCCTGACACCCGGTCCGGGCGCCGGGCAGTCCTTCGCCTACTACTGGTGGAATCCGACGACAGCCGGAACCTTCTTCTTCATCGCCACCTACAACGGCGACAGTAATGCCACGACGTCGGTGTCCCCTCAGGACTCCGTCATCGCCACGCCCAGCGGCGCCAACATCTCCATAACTGCCCCGGCCACGATGACGCAGGGCGTCCCGGTTCAGCTCACCGCGACCGTCTTCCCGAGCGGCACACAGGGATCCGCGTCCTTCACTGTCAATAACCAGCCGATCAGTGGATCCAACCCGCTGAACGCCCAAGGCCAGGCATCCTTCACGTGGACTCCAACCATGCTCGGGCAGATTAGCCTCGGAGCGAACTACATGACCACTACAGGCGGTTCCGGATCAACTTCCGAGACGGTGACGGTCGTCGCCGGTGCCGCCGCGAAGGACACCATCACCCTAATAGCCCCGGGGCTCGGGACGTGGAATCCCGGCGGGGTGTACACCGCGTCCAACGGCACGACCTTCACCTTCAAGGCCTCGACACAGTCAGGCGCAGCGGTGACCCTCTCGGATACCGGTCCCTGCAACGTGAGTGGGCTGTCGCTTACCGTCGACGTCGGAACCGGCCAATGCAACCTGGTCGCCTCCAGCCCAGGCGGCCCCGGATACGCGGCCAACCAGCAGAGCTACACCGTCCTCGCGGTCCCCGGCAACCAGATGCTGACCTTCCAACCTCAGGCGTCCGGTCGCGTGAACCGCGGTCGCACCATCCGACTCGAGGCCAACGGCGGTAGCGACACCAGCGCCGGCCAGGCCATCAACTGGCGGGCCATCAACAGCCGTGGGGTCTGCCGCGTGACGCTCCCTTCAAACGGCTCCGTGATGGTGCGCATGACGGGTTCCGGGGCGTGCCAGATTAGGGGCATCGCTCAGGCGGTGCCGGGCCAGTGGAACAGCATGGTTGTCAACTTCACCTACCGAGTGCGCTGAACGCAGGACGAAAACGAAAGTCGGCCTGCGGCCGACATTACACCCGTCCAGCATCCCACCAGATGCGACCGAGGTAGGTGATACCGCAAGCCGCATTACTTTGGCCCCTCACGAAAGTGGGGGGCCAAAGTTTTTAGTACTGAATTACGGGTCAATATCTGCTGCTGCGCGCACCGCGAACTCCTCGCGCATCGCTGAGGCGATCGGCCCGGCCTTGGCCCAGACCCGCTCATCCACCCGCACCACCGGGTGCACATCTCTAGTTGATGAAGAAATGAAAACCTCATCGGCGCCGGGTAGCACCGATAAATCAAGCTCCTGCTCTGTGACATCGAACCATTCAAGAATTAATTCGCGGGTTACCCCAGCAAGGCAACCACTCGTCAGTGGCGGGGTAAAAACTTGTCCATCGATGATCACAAAAATGTTGGTGCCGGTGCCTTCACAAAGTTCACCACGAGTGTTAGCCAAGATTGCTTCGGAGGCTCCAAGCTCGTGAGCCCGCAGCAAGGCGACGACATTCTCGGCGTACGAAGTTGTCTTAACCCCCGCTATGGCAGATCTTTCATTTCGTACCCAAGGCACGGTCACCACGGTGGTGGTATCGGGCCAGGGGACCTGTGGCGACACGGCCACCACGAGGGTTGGCACAGCGGCCCCGCGATCACTCCCCAAGGGCGCGAAGCCCCCGGTGTAGGTGATGCGCAGGCGGCCCGGCCCCGCTAGCAGGGGCCGGTTCGCGAAGAGCACTTCACCAACAGCCGCGCGAATGACATCGAGATCAGGATCAACCAAACCCATTGCGCGAGCAGAGGCGCTTAGGCGCCGAAGGTGTCGACTGATGGCAAATGCAGAACCATTAACAACTTTCAGTGTTTCGAATATGCCATCGGCCACGGTGAAGCCGTGATCCAAAACCGAAACCAGTGCTTCATCTTGCGATACCAGCGAGCCAAAATCTCGATCGCCAACCCAGATCATCATTGCTGCTTCATCCACATGGGGTCTAACTTTGCCATGAGCCAGCAGCAACAGTGGTCAGGTGCGCTGCTTTGAGCTGCGTTTCGCGCCATTCGGCCTGCGCATCCGATGACCAAGTTATGCCAGCACCGGTGCCAAAATGCAATTGTCCAGCTGACTTCCAAAAAGTTCGGATCGCGACTGCTAAACATGCGGTGCCTTCGTCGGCATCAACCCAGCCAATCGCGCCGCAGTAGTACTCGCGAGGTGCCGGCTCAAGCTCACCAATTATCCGGATGGCGGACGATTTCGGCGCTCCCGTTATCGAGCCCGGGGGGAAGGTTGCCTCGATTATCTGCGGCCAACCGGCGTCCGGAAGCAATGTCCCGGAGATATATGAGGCCAAATGCACGAGTCCAGGATGCACCTCCACTTTAAGAAGTTCTGGCACCGTAACTGAGCCCGTTGCACAGACTTTTGATAAATCATTGCGCACTAAATCCACGATCATCACGTTTTCGGCTTCATCCTTGGCGGTTAGATCCCCCGCCACCTTCCCGGTGCCTTTGATCGGACCTGAGCGAATAACACCTTCTTGGCGCTCCAAGAACAGTTCTGGACTCGCAGTGACTACTTCGATGCCAAGTTCAGGGGCGCAGATCATCCCGGAATAAGGGGCTGGATTACCAACCCGCAGCAACTCATACAGGCCGGCAATATCGCTTTGCCCTGTATCAGGTAGTTGGGCGCTCAATACCCGGCAAATATTTGCCTGATACACCGATCCTGCCGCGATAGCGGTTCTTACCTCCTCAACCGCAGCTAGGTACTCAGGTTCGTCGACCGACGAGCTCCATGAATTGGCCGGTGGACCCTGCCACCTAATCGGACCAACCTCGCTCGACCCAAGCCCCAGCGGCCTAACCACTCTGGGCTGCTCAAGCCAACTTCTGAACCTAATAGCGACCGGAGGGCCGCTATAGGGCAACAACACAGCCCAGCGGCCCCCACCGTCCAAAGCCCCGAGGTCGTTTGTGACGTCGCTGACCCCGGTAGCCCACCTGCCCCCCAAGTGAGCAAAAGCCTGCGTCATGGGCCCCATCATGCTATGTCCAACCCTTCGTCAGATATTGTTCCCTTTCGGCCTGAAATTGCGAATACTCTTTCAGGTCGTATGCGGACGTAGCGCAGCTGGTAGCGCATCACCTTGCCAAGGTGAGGGTCGCGGGTTCGAATCCCGTCGTCCGCTCGAAAATGCCAGACACCACGAGTGGGTGGCACGGCGCCATGGTGGAGTGACCGAGAGGCGAGGTAGCGGCCTGCAAAGCCGCGTACACGGGTTCAAATCCCGTCTCCACCTCCACGAGTGCGGTAACCCACGCACATTTGGTCGGCTCCGCACTGGTAGCCTTCGTTTTCACAGCATGGACCGTTAGCTCAGTTGGCTAGAGCGTTCCCCTGACACGGGAGAGGCCACAAGTTCAAGTCTTGTACGGTCCACTATAGGAACTCAGCCGTTGAGATGGTTGAGATGTGACGGAACCTCAGGCCCACCGTAATTGCCAGGGGTAATCTGCCGCAGAGGCCTTGATTCGGTTCCAGTCAGTACTGGACCCCCTTCAATGCTAGTGCGCGAATGCTGAAGGAGTTCGTTGCCAAATCATGCATTCCGTACCACTTATGGGCAATGATGGGGGCATGGATCGGCTCGCTGACAGGACGCTAAGTGCCGCGCTCATCACTTCGCAGGCGCGTGACCCGCTCCCCAAGCGCGCGTCGGTGATCGTGGTGGGTGGCGGAATTGTTGGTTCAAGTGTTGCTTTCCACCTCGGAAAACTCGGTATCGCTGACGTGCTCCTTATTGAACGCAATGTCCTGACCAGTGGGACAACCTGGCACGCGGCAGGTCTCATCGCAAATGCCCGGGGTTCGGTATCCCTGACGCGCCTAGCGCAGTACGGACCAGATCTGTACTCCCGTTTGCAGAGTAAGACCGATCTGGGCCTAACACAGGCGGGCTCCATCACCATTGCGCGCACGGCGGAGCGGGTTGATGAAATAATCGATGCACACGACACGGCCCAACTTTGCGGTGTCGCCTCGGCACTCATAACCAAGGAAGAGATCGCCGGTCTTTGGCCTCTTGCCGACATGTCAGGAGTCCTTGCTGGATTACATTTTCCCGATGATGGGTACGTCAACCCGGGTTATGCGGCCATCGCTCTGGCAAAGGAAGCATCATTACTCGGTGTAGCCATTCGTGAACATGTTCAAGTTCATGAACTCCTAACATCCGACGGAGTGATCCGAGGAGTTCGAACGGACAATGGCGATGTACACGCCGACTATGTAGTGCTCGCTTGTGGGTTGTGGAGTAGAGATCTTGCCTTCTCGGCTGGTGTGCACCTACCACTTTTCGCAGCCGAGCATGTCCATGTGAGATCTAACAGTATTGTTAATCTGCAGCAGCCACTACCGGTCTTACGTGATGTTGATAACAGTTACTACGTCCGCACCGAAGGTGATCAGCTTCTGGTTGGCGCCTTCGAGCCAAAGGGAATTCCTCGATCCACGCCGGAGATTGTCACCTCTGGCTTTGCGGAATTTGACCCTAATTGGGAACACTTTCAACCTGTCCGTTCGCAAGCAGAGCGCACAATTCCAGTTCTTGCAGAAGTCGGATACGACCGTTTCTTGAACGCACCCGAGAGTTTCACGCCGGATACGAACCTGCTAATTGGGGAAACTGCGGAGGTCGAGAATCTATTCGTTGCTGCTGGCATGAATTCGCAGGGAATAATCTACGCCCCGGGGGTAGGACGGGAGTTGGCCTCGTGGATTATGAATGGTCATCCAGACTTCGACTCCACACTTGTCGATGTCCAGCGCTTTTCCCGCCATCAGAGCAATCGGCGCTATCTACATGAGCGAACCCGGGAGAGCCTTGGTCGGCTCTACGCAATGCATTGGCCTAACTACCAGTCCCAAACAGCCCGCGGGGTTAGACGTGGCCCATTGCACGCTGTCCTCGCCGAGCTCGACGCCCGGTTCGGCGAGATCAATGGCATGGAGCGTGCCATCTGGTTCGGCGGGCCAACCGTTGAAGACTCGTACTCTTTCGCCAAGCCAGGGTGGTTTGATCAGGTTGCCCTAGAGCATCACGCCGTTCGGACAGGTGTCGGTGTGCTCGACCTCAGTGCCTTCGCAAAATTTGAAGTGTACGGTCCCCAGGCGCTCGCTGTCTGTGAAAGTGCAGCTACCGCTAATGTCGATGTCAATGTTGGTCGGGTTGTCTACACACTTTTTTTGAACTCCGGTGGCGGAATCGAATTGGACGGAACGATTACCCGACTGGCTCACGATCGCTTCATGGTTGTTACCCCTTCGGCGACTCATACAAAGACGTTTTCACTCCTGAACCGTCGCGCGCGTAGCTTCGACGCTTCCGTACACGACATCACCACGGCAACCGCGACTATCGCTGTCATGGGGCCCAAGAGCGCAGAGCTCCTTTCCCGAGTCTCTCCAGACTTGTGGTCTAACGACGCGCATCCGCCCTATACGGGCCGCGTCGTCGAGGTAGGGGATGGACTCGGCTTGGCTCTGCGGTTGAGTTTCTCCGGTGAGTTGGGCTACGAGCTGTATGTCCCTTCGGATCTAGCCGTCAACGTCTACCAAGCATTGCTGTCCAATGGCGATGATCTTGGTCTTCGACCGGTTGGATTCTTCGCGCTCGATTCATTGCGAGTTGAGAAGGGGTACCGCCATCTCGGGCACGACATCGGGCCACATGACGACCCCTACTCCGCTGGACTTGGATTTACGATCCGTAAAAATCGAGATGCCACTTTCCATGGCAGCGACGCACTCACTCGGCTAGATCCCAGTAACCCCAGACACCGGACCGTTCACGTTTTACTCGAAAATCCAGATGTCTACCTCGTTCATGAAGAAGCAATCCTTGCGGATGGTAAACCAGTAGGTCGGCTCACTAGTGGGGCATACGGGCACACACTGCAGCGGTCCGTTGGCATTGGAGTGATCGACCCGGCAATCGACCTCAATTCAAGCTTTGCCATTCAGTGCAAAGGAATTCCACAACCTGCCACCGTTTCACTAACTCCGTTCTACGATCCAACCAACCGTCGAATGCGCTTAGTTACAGCAGGCATCCTTGACGAGAACCTATGACGCGATAGTCGTGGGAGCGGGGCTTGGGTGAGCGTTGACACCAATAACCAAGACACGCCATTTAACATCGTTGGACGAAAAGCCAATGCCAAGGTCCTTAAGTGGTCGCTCAACACGAAGACAACCGGGGCAGTCCCTACTGCTCCTACCTTGTAGTTGCTTGACGGTTAATCATTGAGTCCTTAAAAGAACACGTCCCGGGGGTAAAATCAAGGAAAGGCCGCTGGTGGCTCAATAATTAAGGGGCTACCCCCAGTGACCAAGGCCAACAGACGCTTATCTGCGTTCCTCTGCAATGGAGTTGCCGCCATCGACCACTAGGCACTGGCCGGTGACATAAGAGGCACCGGGTGAAGCTAGCCAGGTGATCGCCGAGGCAACCTCTTCTGGTCGAGCAGATCGCCCCATCGGGGTACGTAGCCCCTGCTCATACTCGTGTGGTGTCTGGGATCCGGTGGTGATCCAGCCCGGTGCGACCGCATTTGCGGTTACGCCGTGGCGGGCTTCATCAATTGCAATAGCGCGAGCTAAGCCAACCAGGCCCGACTTGGACGCCGCATAGGCAACCTCACCACGCATTGCCATCACCGGGCCGGTAACGCTGGCAACCATGACGATTCGCCCTGATCCGCTGGCCCGCAGCGCAGGCAATGCAGCTTTGGTGACCAAGAAAGCGGAATCAAGATTGCGGGCGATACCTGCCCGCCAGCCGGCGAACTCAACTTCGTCGACCGTTCCCGACTCCCTTGCCAAGTCACCGGCGGTGCTAGTCATGCCCGCATTGTTGACAACCACGTGAAGGGCTGGCAAACGGGCATGAACCTCTTGCATGAGCGCCTTAACTGCATCGGGATCGGTCAGATCGCAACTGGCACCGTACGCGAGGTGTCCGGCCGCGGTTAGCTCCTGAGCCCTGTCAACGGCACGCCCACCAAGTGATACCAAGAAGACCGCTGCGCCTGAGTCCGCTAAGAGTCTTGCCGTGGCATAACCAATGCCGTCACTGGCGCCAGCACCAGTGACAAGAGCCCCTCGGCCTTGGAAATCCAACACCGAGTGTCGCAATTAGCCCAGCAGTTTCGCCTTGGCGGCTTCGAACTCAGCTTCACTGAGGACGCCAGCACCCTTTAGCTCACCAAGCTTGGTCAACTGGGTGACGATGTCATCACTCGGCGCTAACGCTGGGGCAGCCGGGGCTGCAGGCGCGGCGGGAGCGGCTTCCTCAGCAGCAGCGGCAGCCTTTGCGTCGTGGCGATCATCGATCGCATTGGCTGTGACTTTGGCGGTACCGACAACTGCTGCGGTCCGGAGTAGGCGTCCACGCATGATTTGAAACCTCCTGCTAGATATCGGATCGAAGTGAAATTGTTATTATCCAGTATTACTGCGACGGAACAGTGCTGCAACAATCGCAACCAGGATGGTCGCGATGAATATTTGTGTGATGAATACGAGTAACCATGAATTGCCGTAGCCAAATGCATTGGCTGCCGCCAGGCCAAGGAATGCGCCAAGCACACCGATAATGATCGTTACTATGCAGCCGATTGATTGCATAGTCGGCACCAACAGGCGCGCAATGAGCCCAATAATGATCCCTGCGAAGAGCCCTGAGATTATTCCGGTCATCTCCATGGGCATAGCAAACCACATAACTCGACCATGCGACGATGACCTGGTGAAAAGAGTGTGGCCAGCGCCGATTATTGAGCTTTCGGAGCCAGACCTGGCCGCGGCCTACCCCTGGCCCCTTAACCGGGGTCTTCCATGGGTGAGGGCCAATATGGTGATGACCCTCGATGGCAGTATTGCCGGGTCCGATGGGCTCTCGAAATCCATCTCATCCACCGCCGATCGCGCCCTCTTTGGCCAATTGCGCCGTGCTGCCGAGGTGATTTTGGTGGGTGCTAGCACGGTTCGCACTGAGAACTATCGTCCCGCCCGAATGCCAATTGCCATCGTCTCCAACACTTTGAATTTACCCGCAGGCTTGGCCCTATTCGCCGAGGCGTCTGGGCAAACCCCAAGGGGAATGGTGCTCACCTCGCAGGTCGCAATCGACGCCGCTCCAAGTGACCTCGCAGGTCGAATCGACCTGATCGCTTGCGGGGCCCAAAAGGTTGACCTACGCACCGCCATCGACGCCCTCGCCGCCCGAGGGCTAATGCGTATCCACTGCGAGGGTGGGCCAACACTACTTACGGCACTACTTGAAGCCAACGCCCTTGATGAGCTGCTGCTGACAGTAAGCCCCGTTTTCGTGGGCTCAGCAGCGCGCCTGCTAAGCCCCTCACAATTCCCTGGATTGACATTGCAGCCACAACAGGTACTTACCAGTGACGGTTCGATATTTTTGCGCTACCTAGTCACCTCGGAGTGATAGTCAAACCGAGCGCTGGGCGGATAAACCAGAATCCATTTGTTCGCGGGCTGAGCGCACTTCGGCTAATTCACTTGACTCCGGAACCCCAACCTGCCAAAAGGCACCCCCGGGGGTCCAATCGTTTTCACGGGCACTAACCACGATGACACTGGTTCGCGCACTTGCGCGGGCGGTCACAAGTGCCGCCGCCAGCTCCTCCACGCTTTCCGCCTGCACCGCCCAAGCTCCCATGGCCTGCGCGTGGGCGCGAAAATCAACGCGAACCTCGCTGCCGTCACCGCGTGAATCGCGAAGCATGTTGTTATAAGAGCGCCCGCCCTTACCTACCTGAAGCCTTTCGATTACCGCATAGCCGGCATTGTCCAAAACCACGAGAATGAACTTCTTCCCTGAAAGCACCGACGCATAGATATCGCTATTGAGCATCAAGTAGGATCCATCTCCAACCAATGCGAATACTTCGCCCTTATCGCGAGCAAATGCCGCACCCCAGGCACCGGAGATCTCGTAGCCCATACAAGAGAAGCCGTAGTCGCAATCAAATGTGGTGATTCCCTTACTCATCCAGTTCGCATTGAGCTCACCTGGTAATCCGCCGGCAGCCGTTAACACATAATCATCGGGCGTCGCGGCCGCATAGACCGCGGCAATAACCTGCGCGTAACTCATCGGTGCGATTTCGTCAGCCCCCGCCCTGCTGTCCACCAATTCTTGCAGTTCTACCCGTGACCGCGCGCCACTTTGTAACCAACTATCCGGCGCACTCCAGCCGCTAAGCCCATCGGTCAGACCCGACAAGCATTCGCGAGCATCACCGACTACCGCAACCGACACCCGCTTAATGGCATCAAAGCGCGCCGCATTGATCGAGATGAACCGCGCCGTGGGTGAAAATAGGGTCCAGGAACCGGTGGTGAAATCCTGCAGCCGAGTCCCGACGGCGATGATCACATCGGCCTGGGCGCAAAAGGCATTGGTCGCGTCGGCGCCAGTAACCCCAAGTGGCCCGACATAACAAGGGTGGTCGGCAAGTAGTGATGATTTACCCGCGATGGTCTCGACAACGGGAATGCCGTGGGCTAAGGCGAAAGTTGCAAGTTCTGCCTCGGCACGTGAGTAGTGCACGCCACCGCCGGCAATAAGTACCGGGTGCTTCGCGGTCTTTAGCAAATTCACGGCAGCTAAGACCTCATCGACGTCAGGTCGCGGGCGTGGGATCGCGCGCACTTTTCGCTCGAAGAAGGACTCCGGATAGTCATGTGCGGTGGCGGCTACATCCTGCGGGAGCCCAAGAAATGCCGGACCACACTCACCGGGATCTAGGAGCATCGAAACCACCTGGGGTAGCGCGGTAAGCACCTGGGCCGGATGGGTAATGCGGTCCCAGAATCGGACCACCGGCCGGAAGGCGTCATTGACGGTTGTCGATGGGGAACCAAAATGTTCAACCTGCTGCAAGACCGGGTCCGGAATCCTTGTGACGAAAGTATCGCCGGAGATGATGAGCATCGGCAATCGATTAGCCATGCCAACAGCCGCTGCAGTTACCAGATTCGTGGCTCCCGGGCCGATTGATGAGGTGCAAACCATCACCTGCTGGCGACGCATCGCCTTGGCGAACGCCGCGGCGGCAAGCCCCATCCCCTCTTCACTTTGCCCCCGCCATACCGGCAGTTCATCACGATGCATCTCCAGACTATGACCAAGGCTGGTGACATTGCCGTGCCCGAAGATGGCAAAGACCCCGGGAAATAGCGGCACTTCAATACCGTCGACCTGGATACGCTGCGCGATGAGGTATCGGACGATTGCTTCGGAGGTAGTTAAACGAGTGTCTACACCTACTGATTTCATCAATACCCTGCCTTAAGATCGCGAACGGTCTCCCAGGTGCGCGACTCCCATGAATCAATTAATGCCTGTTGCACGCTTACGACGTCAACGGCTTCCGCAAATCCAGGATGGAAAGTCTCGCCGGTCGCCATGGACTGCATGAAAGCGTAATCCTCGATGGCAATTAGATCCTCAAAGCCGATGCTATTTGCTTGACCCGGCGCAAACGCCCCTTGGTACGGGAATCGATCTCCGCCGAAAATAGTTGTGTACCCAGAATTTACCCCTACATCCTTGCGATAGTACATAAGTTCATTTAGCTGTTCAAGACTCCAGGAAAGTGCACCTTTGGTGCCGTATACCTCAAAAGCATTTTGACTCTCGGGGCCCACAACAGTGCGACTGACTTCGAAAGTGCCCGTTGCGCCATTTGCGAATCGGCAGAGCATCGAAGCAAAATCCTCATTCTCGACTTCACCTGTTGGATCGCTGGGCTCACCTTGCCCGTAGTGACTCGCGGCCCCTGTTGGCAAGGGCCGCCGCGCAATAGTGGTGTTGCGCATTCCGACAACTTCACTGATATCTCCCACTAGGTATTGAGCCATCGACACTGAGTGGCTGAGAATATCGCTGGAGACTCCGTATCCCGCCTCGTCCAGCTTGAATCTCCAGGTTAGTAGACCAAGTTCATCACTTCCGTACATAGACAGGAAGCGACCGCGGTAATGCGTGATCTGCCCGAGCGCCCCACCACTTATCAGGTCACGCGCATGGATGACCAACGGTGACCACAAGTAGTTGTATCCGACGCCGGTCGCCACACCAGTGGCCTTGGCATACGCAAACGCTTGAACCGTCTGCTCTGGCTTGCCACCGATTGGCTTCTCACTGAAAACAGCTTTACCTGCAGCCGTCGCAGCTTCAATCATCGGAAGGTGCATCATGTTGGGCGCGGTAACCCAAACAGCGTCGACGTCATCGGCGGTCGCGGCCGCCCGCCAGTCATCGGTAGCACGGCGGAAACCAAAATCCGCAACGGCCCGCTCACGCCGACTCGCATCGGTGTCTGCGCACACCACTAACTCGGGGTTGAACTCACGCTCGGGGAACAACGAAGGGATGCGCAGCGCAGAACGGCTGTGAGCCTGCCCCATCCATCCGAGGCCGAGCACCGCTATGCGGATCTTCTTCATCGCTGCACCCTGCCGAGGGCGGAGGTGACCGGGCACCGTGGGTCCGGCTCAAGTGACTGCCAGTCTGCGCGAATCCAATGGTGGGCCGGATCATCACAAAAACTCATTGTTCTATCGGCAGCCGGACCTGCTAGCACATTTAGAAAGTACATCGGATACTCCGGGGGCGCGATAGTTGGGCCGTGGTAGCCCTGCGGAATGAGATAGATATCCCCATCATGAATCGTGACGGTGTCGTCGACGCTGCCATCTACGGTGTAGACGTGAAACAACCCTTTCCCTTCCTGGTCACCATGAGCTGACTCCTGCTTGCCAATTCGGAAGTAATAGATCTCCTCGTTATTGGTTGGGCAATCAGTGATTCCGTCATGGCGGTGCGGCGGCCAAGAGGACAAATTGCCACCGGGGGTGAGCACCTCGCACACATTGATTTTGTCGGCCGCCCTAAATGAATCCGGCGTAGCGATATTGGTGACCTGACGAGTAGCGCGACCGGCACCGCGTACTTCGACCACGACTTCGGAAGCCGGCGTGTAGCAGGCCGGGTAGACATGCGTGGCCCGAGCGGTACAAAGGGCGACTTCACCGGCACCGGCGCTGACGGTCAATGTCGCTCCCAGCGGCACATAAAGCCAGTCACTTACCGCATCGAATACACCACGGCGCCCAGCCATCGGATAGGTAATTTCGTCGACAGTGACAAGCAAATCGCGAGCCGAAAGCGGAACAAGTACTCCTTCAATGCCGTCCATCTCGCGGGTAAAAGAAATGGTTTCGCTGACCTCGAAAACCTCGACACCACAAAATGCCCAACCCGCAACCTGCGGATCAACGCTGACCAAAGTGTTTTCGGTGGCAAGTTCTCCCGCTGGCCGGTGCCAATTCACTTTCATCGCGCTCCCCCGTGCACCATGGCAGCAGCGCGGCTCACTGCTTCCTCGACACTCAAAGATTCGGGATACAGCAAGGCGCGCCCGGGGACCAGTCCGCGAATATTCGGCACCGCCAATGCCGATTCCCAATTATCGAATACCTGCTCCCAGTTGGCACCGGGATCACCCCCCAGCAGCAGTATCGGGCAGGACGTTGCCGCGGCGACTTTTTCTGGATTCGCGGTGGCCGGGATTTTGAGCCAGGTGTATGCCGAGCTTGAGCCCAGCGCGGATGCGATGGCCACAGCCTTGATCAATTTATCCTCCGATGGATCAAGAAAGGCGCCACCTTGTGCATCCTTCAAGTACGGCAGCGGCTCGATCAAGGACAGTAAGCCGAGGTCAGCCAACGCGGTCGTAGTGCGTGCCACTAGTTCAAGCGTGGAAGGTAGTCCCGGATCGGTGTCCTCGAGCCGCAACAACGTCTTGCCTCCATCGAGCCCCATCGAGGCAATATGCGCTACGTCATATGCCGTGAGCCGGTCATCAAGTTCCCACTTAGCGCCGATGATGCCGCCACGATTCATCGTTCCAATGGCTAGTTTGCCCTCAAGGGCGCCCAGGAATGCGAGTTCTTCAAGGATGTCCGCACTGGCTAGAACGCCATCGACACCGGAGGTAGCCAACCCTCGTATCAGCCGATCCAGCAGGGTAAACCGATTGGCGAGTGCCATTGGATCGCGGCCGGCGGCGAGCATGCCGCGCGCGGTGTGGTCGGCGGCAAGGAGCATGAGCCGTCCATCGGCCCCGGCGATCGACCTTTTGGTGCGGCCACTTAATGCCCGCACAAGGGCCGCTGGCTCGCGCACGCGGGCCTCAATCAGCTCGAGGTATTGCGGAGTTTTCAAGACGCTCACGTGCTCGATCCCTTCCGATGCACTGAAATGAAATCGGTCAGCGCCTCCAACTGTGGCATGGAATCAGCACACATCAAACGCGATGCCACATAGGCTCCGGCACCGTTGGCCAATTCGCCCATGGCAAGAAGCGACAACCCATTTATAAGCCCATAAACGAGGGCGCCACCAAACGCATCCCCGGCACCAAGACCACAGACCAATTGTATTCGCAATGGCTCAACACGTACCCGCTCGGTCGCACTGGCAAGCAGAACTCCCCCACCACCCATCTTTATGCAGGCCAAGGTGACACCGCGATTCAGCAGGTTATCTGCAATCGCAAGCGGATCGGTCTCACCGATCGCCATGTCACATTCGGCGATATTGCCCACCACCACCGTCGATAAGGCAATTGCGCGCTGGGCGGCGGCCCGTGCCGGCGTGACATCCGACCACAAACTTGGACGGTAATCTAGGTCAATTAAGGTGTGGGTCTTTCGCGCACGCTGCTCAAGCCAATTGAAACAGGCGGCCGCCGTTTCACCCGTAGCCAATGCACAGGCACTAATCCACAGGGCTTTGGCCTCTTGGATCGTTGCTGGTGAAATATCCGAGGCCAAGATATTGGTATCGGGAGCTGCAGCACCCCGGTAAAAAATGATGGATGGATCCTCGGGTGGGTCCAATGAAGCGAGGACTACCGGGGTCTGGCCCCCGGGCTCTATCCCCACGAATTCGGTATCGACTCCGAAACTAGTGAGCTTACCCAGGACATACGGTGCCAACAGATCACTACCGACTTTGGTTGCCACCGCAGCCGCAAGCCCAAGGCGTGATGCCGCAACTGCGACATTGGTGGGACTGCCCCCGATCGATTTTCTAAATGTCTGCGGGTCCGCAAAAGATTGATAAGCCTCCTGGGCATAAAGATCAACACTGATCCGCCCAACTGTGATTAAGTCCAAAGCCATAACGTGGCCTACTACCGATTTACTTTGGGGGCTACTACATCACGAAGATAGGCTAGGGACTCCGAGACTGCGGAGATTGGCCCGGCACCGGCATCAGGTAGCGCACCGGTGATCGCGGTGTCCTGCTCAATGACGTACCACCCGCGGTACCCGCCAAGCTCTAAAGTCTCGATCACCTCCGAGATTTGGACATCACCTTGCCCCAGCGGGGTAAAGAGTCCACCTTGGACACCAGCCATGATCGACATCTCATGGCTTAGCACCGGACCAGCCATCTTCATGTTCACATCCTTTAGGTGCACATGACCAACCCGCTCGGCCGCCTCGCGCGCGAATTCAACGGGATCGACGCCGCCGATTGCGAGGTGACCAGTATCTAGGCACCATTTGACCGCACAGTTATCTAGTACCCTTCGCACATCACTTGCGTTTTCAACCAAGGTTTGAACGTGTGGGTGCAGTACCTGCTGCAGCCCGTGTGCCGCACAAATTTCATCGATGATGTCAAACATTTCGATCATGTGGGACATCTCAGCCGCGTCCAGGGCTCGCGGGGCCGACCAGCCCTCGTCCATCACCACCGCTGAAATGAACTCGGTAGCACCGGCCCGCTCGAATAAGGCGGCGGTCGCCATGGCGCTGGCGATCGTCGCAGCCCGCTGACGCCGATCATGTAATACCAGCGGAGTGAATCCGCCCAGCAAAGTCATCTCGAACTCGGCGAGTTCGGCTTTCACCGCCTCCGGGGAGGTTGGCAGGAATCCCGGGGCGCCGAGTTCGGTGGCCGAAAGCCCCAAACTGGCCATCTCCCCCAATACCCGGCCGGGGGGCAACATCGCCCCCCAGCCCGGTACCTCGCAGATCCCCCATGAGATAGGGGCCGAGGCAACTCTTGACATCAGGTCAGTCATGGTGGATTTCCCGGGGTATCGGAACGGGTATTGGAACGGTCCAACGCAGCGTGCCACAATATGCAGACGAACGCAAGCACTCGATCTGGAGGCGCAGGCCATGACAACAACCGGCAAGTTGGGCATCGCCATCGCCGGAGTCGGCCGGATCGGCCAACTACATGCGCGTGTCATCACCGAACAAGTACCAAATGCGCGGCTAACCGCCGTCTACGACATCTCGGCCGATACCGCAGCCGCCGCCGCCAACCAGTTTGATGTTGCTGTCGCCTCCGATATCGATGAGCTGCTTGCCGCCCCTGATGTTGACGCCATCGCGATCTGCACCGCCACCCCAACCCACGTTGAACTGATCATCAAAGCGGCCGCCGCCGGCAAGGCAGTATTCTGCGAGAAACCGATAAGCATGTCTCTGGCTGAGGTTGATGCCGCCCTAGCAGCAATCGAGGCGGCCGGGGTGCCATTCATGGTTGGGTTCAATCGAAGATTTGATCCCGGGCACGCCAGCGTTCAGCAGGCTGCGAGGTCTGGTGCCCTCGGCAGACTCACTATGGCGCGCATCACCAGTCGGGATCCGGCCCCACCACCAATTGAATACCTCAAGATGAGCGGTGGGATTTGGACCGACATGCTCATCCACGATTTTGATATGGCCAACTTCATCATGGGCTCCCCCGTGGTTAAGGTTTGGGCACAAGGAGCAGCCCTCTTCGATGAGCAAATCGCAGCTCTAGGTGATTTCGATACTGCCATTGCGGTTCTGACGCACGCCAACGGAGCCATCACCACAATTGATGGCAGCCGAAAAGCCGTCTACGGCTACGACCAGCGGGTAGAGGCCTTCGGGACATCGGGTATGGCAATCTCGGACAATCAGCGGGTCAACAACTCACAGATCTACTTGTCGGAATCCTCCCAGCAGGCCCCGTTCCAATACTTCTTCCTCGAGCGATACGCCGAGTCTTTCAAGAATGAATGGCTGGCCTTCACCAATTACGCTTTGAATGGCGGGGCCTCACCGGTCTCCGGCGCCGACGGCCGCGCACCGGTAGCAATTGCCATGGCGGCCGCCATCTCAGCGACCCAAGGCCGGCAGGTCAGCATCGACGAAATCAACTGAGGATGGCAGCACCCAGACCGACAATTAAGGATGTCGCCGCACTGGCCGGTGTCTCCAAGTCATTGGTCTCATTGGCAATGCGCGACAGCGGCCGGGTTTCACCAGAAAGCCTGACCGCAATTCGGGCTGCGGCTGACGAACTTGGCTACCGCCCCAATGCCGCAGCACGCAGTCTTGCCGATCGGCGAAGTAACACAATTGGGGTTCTGGTTCAGGATTTACATAATCCAATTTCCGCCGAAATTATCGATGGAGTGCAACGGCAAGTTCGCGCGAGCGGGTACCACACCATGCTCGTTACCGGCAGCGAAGTCGCCGAATTGGAGCAGAGCGAGATCGAGAAATTACTTGAATTTCAAGTTGAGGGGCTAGTGATAATTGGGCACCGCATGCCCGCCGGTGCACGTGCGGCCATCAAGGGTTACTGCCCCACGGTAATTATCAGTCGCGCAGAGTCTGATATCGCCGGTCTCGATTCCATCAGCAATGACGACAACGCCGGGGGGCGAATGGCCGTCGATCACCTCTATAGCCTTGGCCATCGAGCCATCGCGCACATCACCGGCGGTGATAATAAAGTCGCACTTATGCGCAAATCCGGATACGAGTCCGCAATGACAGGCTACGGCCTCGCCACGCAACTGGCCAGCTACGAAGGTGCCTTTACCGATGAAGGTGGCTACCGCGGGACTTGCGCGGCCCTGGACTCCAAGATGGGGCACAGTGCGATTTTTGTCGCTAATGACCTGGCCGCGGTCGGCGCACTCGCGGCAGCCGCAGACCGTGGCCTTAAGGTGCCCGATGAGCTATCGATAATCGGCTATGACGGTATGGCACTCGGTGGCCTGCGTTCAATTAGTCTCACCACAATCGCGCAGCCCCTCGCGACGATGGGTCTTGACGCCGCCGCCCTGCTCTTCTTGCGCATCAAAGACCCCACCCGGCCACCTGTTCATATCGGGCTCGAACCCAGGCTCGTGATTCGCAACTCCACCGGCGTCTATCACCGGTGAGCCGCGAACCGCTATGGTTCGGACATGTCTATGGCCGCCTTAACCTTGCTCATCTTCGCCGTTGTGCTGGCGATTTTTGCCGCTGCCTTCATCCTCTTAGGAATGTCGAATGAGCGCGCCTACTGGTCACAACGCGATCCATCCGGCGACGCCCGAAAAGATGCGACCCCACTGTCCGCAATCGCCAAGAACACCTTGCACTACGCCGCCGGTGAATACCGGGCACCACTTAGGGTCGTGGCTATAGGCATCCTGATGTGGTGGATTGCCGTCGCCTGCTTGATTTTAAGTATCGTGGTGCAGGCCTTTTAGCCACGCACTGGACTTCGAGTCGGGCTGACAGGACTTGAACCTGCGGCCTTCCGGCCCCCAGCCGGACGCGCTACCAAACTGCGCCACAGCCCGCGCAGCCGAACTCTACAGGCGCTGACCTGCGCCCTTCATCGACGGGATCGTTTCTCGCGCACCCGCATCACGATGCGAATCGGAGTACCAGCAAAACCGAAGTCCTCCCGCAGTCGCCGCTCAATAAAACGCCGGTAGCCGGCCTCTAAGAACCCGGTGGTGAATAGGGCAAAGGTGGGGGGCCCTACCGAAACTTGAGCGGCGAACAAGATTCGCGGCTGCTTTCCCCCACGTAATGGGTGCGGGTGAGCCTGGGTTAACTCGGTGAAGAACTGATTGAGTCGACCGGTTGAGATTCGAGTTTCCCAGCCCGCAAGCGCCGCCTCTAGGGCAGGTGTTAATCGGTCCATGTGACGCTTGGTGCGCGCTGAAATATTAACTCTCGGGGCCCAAGCAACTTGCGCCAAATCACGGTCAATTTCGCGCTCTAGGTAGATTCTTCGATCCTCGTCACTTAGATCCCATTTATTGAACGCGAGAACTAGCGCACGGCCCGATTCATTGACCATTGAGATAATCCGCACGTCTTGCTCACTCAGTACCGCCGAGGCATCGATCAGCACGATGGCAACCTCTGCCCGATCAAGGGCGCCTTGGGTTCTAAGGGTGGCGTAGTACTCATGACCACTCGCATCCTTGGACCGGCGCCGAATACCCGCGGTATCAACGAACCACCACAAGCGGTCATCGAGGGTGATCAACTCATCAACTGGATCAACGGTAGTACCGGCAACATCATCAACAACAACGCGTTCGGAGCCTGCCAAGGCATTCAGTAGTGATGACTTACCAACATTGGGGCGGCCCAGCAGCGCTACTCGCCGTGGGCCACCTTCACGCGAGGTGCCGTGCCCAACTTCGGGAAGCATCTTCACGATGTCGTCCATCAAGTCGCCAGCACCGTGACCATGCAGGGCTGATACCGGAAGCGGCTCCCCCAAGCCAAGTGACCATAGCTTTGTCGCCTCAATCTCGGTGGCCCGATCATCCACTTTATTTGCGACGAGCAGGACCGGCTTGCCTGACCTGCGCAGCACCTTCACCACGGCTTCGTCTGTGTCGGTCGCCCCAACTCGCGCATCAACCACGAACACCACAGCATCAGCATCACTTACCGCGCGCTCAGCCTGCGCGGCTATTTGTGCCTGTAAGCCTCGAACCTTTAAATCCCAGCCGCCCGTATCGATCACCATGAAGCGCTTGCTATTCCACTCCGCTTCATATGTGACGCGATCTCGGGTAACTCCGGGTACATCTTCGACAACGGCCTCGCGGCGCCCAATAATGCGATTAACGAGGGTTGATTTGCCGACATTTGGGCGGCCAACAACAGCCAGCACCGGAAGCCCGGGTTCACCTTCACCGGGTTGAGTTAATTCAGCCAATGCGCTGTCGAAGTCGCCGAATTCGCCACGAGCCGCAGCCAAGGCAGCCTCCAGCCCTAAGTCTTCGACGCCATCAATCCCGTCATCGTCAACCCCATCGTCGTTAACCCCGCCATCGTCAACTCCGGCAGCACTTGGGTCATCGGCGCTGAGATCGAGCTCGGCTTCATCTTCGTCGCCTACGGCAACCCATCCATCACTCATCGGTGCACCCTTCCAATTACCGGCCGGCCACTTCGCCTGCCACATTCATTTCTAGCGTCGCTCGTCAACTGACGAACCCTTTCACTTAAGCCCTGAACCACCCGAAGTGCACACGGATCCGAAGTGTCGAATTCGCTCGCACTGGGCGCGGTCATGCTTGGTGCGCAGAAGTACACCTCGATTTTAGAGCGCAATCTGGGCGGATCATCCGCTACCTTTCCCGACCCTCCGAAAACCACTACCGGAGTGATAGGGACCGACCCGTGCGCCAATAAATACCCAAGGGGTGGAACATCCGCGGTAACCATGATCGCAGCACCGGCCTCGAGCAGTTCAAGTGCCCACTGCGCGGCGGCAATTCCCGGTGAAATCACCGGAATATCACCGAGTTGCGCCAGCGCCCCGGGAGCCAATGTGTGAATTGGTCGGCATGCCACAGATGCAACTATTGCGGCCGAAAACAAATTTAAGTCACTTCCCACTAGCAGTGCTGAGCCGTGTGCGGGGAGATGGTGGCGGCCGTGCACCTCAATGCGATATGCCGTCCGTGCTAGCAGGGCACCTATATTTCGCGAGTGCGCTGCCCGGCCTGCCAATTGCGCTAAATCGGGCCCACTCACCGCTGCACGCCAGTAGCAAGGACACACACTTGCTCGATAACTTCATTCAATGTGAAATTTGTGGTGTCGACAACCCGCGCATCATCGGCCTGAGTCAGGGGTGAGATCTCACGGCCGGAATCGTAGGCATCACGTTTTAGCAGTTCTGCCTCGGTTACCGCTACCCTAGCCGGCTCAGGAAGTTCACCGGCACTGTTTTCCAGTGCGCGACGTTGAGCACGAACCGCAGGGTCGGCCACGAGGAAGATCTTCAAGTCGGCTTCAGGCACGACGACGGTACCGATATCGCGACCCTCTACAACAATGCCGACATCGGCATCGCGGGCGGCCTGTACTTGCGAGCGTTGAATCTCGACGAGTCTTTGGCGCACAGCTGGCACAGCGCTCACCGCGCTAACAGCCGCGGTTACCTCCGAACCTCGAATGGACTCTGCGACATCTCGCCCATCGAGGCAGACCTCAGGGGCACTGGGGTCAGTACCGCAGATAATGCTGGTGTGCTCGGCCACCGCTTCAACGCCGGCTTCATCAGCAACATCAACACCAGCCACAAGCACCGCCACGGTCATGGCGCGATACATTGCACCGGTGTCGAGATAACGCATACCGAGTTTGACTGCCACACCACGGCAGACACTTGATTTACCTGACCCTGCCGGACCGTCAACCGCAATTACCAAGACATTAGATGCGGACATCAAAACTCCGGTCACGCAAGGCTGCGGCAAGGGTCTCAACATTGTCGGGGCGTACCGAAATCTCTACTAAGCCACTCGGCCGGCCAAGTACATGCTCGATTCGAACATCTTCAAGGTTGATATTTGCCTCGCCCGCAGCAGTAAATAATCGCGCCAACTCACCTGGCTTATCGGCGAGCATGACTCCAACAATTGCTATCTCGATTTGTTCCGCACCATGCTTACCCGGGATCCGCGAGCGGCCCACCGCGCCGGTTTGCAAAGCACTACTGACTCTTGCGGTCTGCGAAGCATCGCCAGCCGCGATCGCCTGCAAAGCCGCAAGTGTCACCGTGAGGTCATTCACCACGCTCGACAGAACTTCGGCTACTTGCTTAGCGTTAACACTAAGAATATCGGTCCAAAGGGCACTATCAGATGCTGCGATGCGGGTCATATCGCGTAATCCTTGACCCGCGATGCGCACATAATCTGAGCTCGCATCACTCAATTGGGCTGCCAATGCACTCGAAAGTAGTTGCGGAGTGTGAGACACCAAGGCCACGGCGCGATCATGCTCATCGGGTGTCATCTCAACCGCATACGCGCCACAGGTTGAAACCAGTTGGTAGGCCTGTCTCAGGTGTTCGACAGTGGTCAGTTCACTTGGGGTCAATACCCATAGCCGATCATCGAGTAAATCACCACGAGCCCCGGCCGCGCCAGCAACTTCACGGCCGGCCATCGGGTGCCCACCTATTAACCGCCTTGGGTCGGCACCCTGATCAACCGCAGCTGCGAGAACTTGAGCCTTAACCGAAGTGACGTCCGTGATCGTAGCCTCAGAAAATCGCTCGGACGCCTGCGCAAGCACCCCACCCGCGTAGCGCGGCGGCACCGCCACCACCACAAGGTTAGGCATTAACCCTTCTTGAAAAACTAAACCCGCGCCAGCCGCCATCGCGGTAGCTAACTGGCTTGGATCGGTGTCCTCCAAAAACACCTCGACACCTGCTCGCTTGAGCGCAAGTGCGATTGAGGTACCTATTAAGCCGGTGCCGATGACCAGTACCGGACCTATCACAGCGGTCCCGCGGTCGAGGTTCACGGGTGTAGATCCTGCCGGAGCACTTCAGCCCCGCGCAGGTAGACATGGCTAATCAGTTCGCGGTCGCGATCCCCTTCGATGTGCATGAGAACTCGTACGACTCGAGGCAGGGCTCCGTGCACATTAATTTCTTGAGCACATAGCAGCGGCACATCGACGAAACCAAAGTCGCGGGCACCAGCGGCCGGAAACGCGGATACCAAATCCGGGGTGGCGGTCAAAATCAAACTAATGACATCATCGCTGGTGATCTGGTTACGATCGAGCATGGCACCGAGTAACTCTGAGACG
>WLLZ01000140.1 GCA_009700485.1 Actinomycetota bacterium
GCGGATTCGCCTCCGGAGACCCGGAAAGAAACCATGCCGCCAAAATCACGCATTTGCCGCAGGGCAACTTCGTGACCTGGATGGTTTGGTAACCCCGGCCACATCACATCGAGCACCTTCGGATGCGAGGTGAGGAGTTCAACTACCGCGCGCGCATTTGCACAATGTCGATCCATTCGAACGCCAAGGGTTTTGATGCCACGCAGCACCAACCAGCTATCAAATGGACCTGGCACAGCTCCCATCGCATTTTGATGGTAGCTCAGTTTTTCAATTAGCTCTGGGTCGACGGCTACTAGGCCACCCCCAATGACGTCGCTATGCCCGCCAAGATATTTCGTGGTGCTATGCACGACGATGTCGGCGCCAAGCAGCAGCGGCTGCTGTAGATAGGGCGAGGCGAAAGTGTTGTCGACAACAAGTAGCGCCCCGGCACTATGCGCGACATCAGCTAACGCCGCGATATCAGCAACATTTAATAATGGGTTCGTTGGAGTTTCTACCCACACGAGTACGGTCTTGCCCGGAATGATCGCGGCCGCGACGGCGGAAGGGTCGGTAACCGCTGCCGGAGTGTGCTCAACTCCCCACGGGCCGGCGACGCGGGCAAAAAGCCGATAGGTACCGCCATAAGCGTCATCAGGTATTACTGCATGACTGCCGGGGCGGGCCAAAGTTCGAATGATGGTGTCCTCGGCGGCCAAGCCCGAGGCAAATGCGAGGCCGCGGGCACTCTCAATGCCCGGTGCCTCCAAAGATGCAAGGCACTCCTCGAGAGCAGCACGCGTGGGGTTACCACTTCGCGAGTACTCATAGCCACCGCGGAGCCCACCAACTCCATCCTGGGCGTATGTTGAAACCTGGTAGATCGGCGTTACAACAGCGCCGGTTAAGGCATCCGGCTCCTGACCAGCATGGATCGCCCTGGTCTCAAATCCGCCGGTTGCGACATTGCCCGCGCCTGAATTACTCATACCTCGTACCCTACGCGTATGAGTATTTTTGGATCCAGTAAGTCCCGAATGGTTGACCCTTCCGACGCTCTGCCCGGCCACCGTGAACCCGTATTCACGGTTCCCGATACCCATGCGGTTCTCGGTAGTTCACTCACCGGCCCATGGGCCGCAGGTACCGATCGCATCTACTTGGCTATGGGTTGTTTTTGGGGGGCCGAAGAAATCTATTGGCGCCTTCCCGGGGTGCTGTCTACCAGCGCTGGATATATGGGTGGGATCTCACCTAACCCGACTTATGAAGAAGTCTGCACCGGTCGCACCGGTCACACCGAAGCCATCTCGGTCACCTATGACCCAGCCGTGTTGAGCACCTACGAGCTCCTGAAAGTTTTCTGGGAGAACCACGACCCCACACAGGGCTACCAGCAAGGTAATGATGTTGGCACGCAGTACCGCAGCGCTATTTTCTATACGAATGACGAGCAGCGTGACCTAATTGAGCGCACCCGCGACGCCTATGCCAAAGTCATTTCAGATCGTGGTTATCCCGCGATAACTACACAAATTGGCCCCGCTGCAGAGCAGATCTATTTCTTGGCGGAGGACTACCACCAGCAGTACCTCTACAAAGTTCCTAACGGGTACCGCTGCCACGCCAACACGGGTTTGGCCCTGCCGGCAATTAGTTAGCTCGGATAAAATCCGTGGAGTCGCTCGCGTTGTAGGTGCCGTTGCATGGTGACGCATCACGTGCAGACTTCGACACGATTGCGCGCGCGGGCGTGAACCCTTTCGCCGTCCAAGATTTAGCAACCGCGGGTGACATATGCAGCAACGGTGAGTCCATATACCTACCGTCATATGTCCTAAATGCTAGATCAAAACTCGTGCCCTCCTGGTGCAGTTGATCAATCACCGCGGGGGCATTACTCGGTGGCCACGCGGTTATCACCTGGCCCGCTTTCACTTTTGCGCCATTCTTGACCTGAGGGTCACCGTGGAAGTAAACCATCGTCCATCCGGTAACCGGTGAGGTAACAGCCAATTGTTTGCCCAGCGGGAACTGCTCATCGGTTATTGAAACGGTGCCGGCAAATGGCGCGTAACCCTTGATCGAATCTGTTGCAGTCCAAGGAACATTAGTTTGGATGTAATGCTTCATTGACCTGTCGGTCTCGACCTGGCCTTTGGTATTACTGCCGCTGTAATCATGGCCCGAACATGAGCGAAATACACTGATTGAAGTGACGTTGGTCAGATTAATCGGATTAGCCGTGATCCATTTGCCGCTCGTCGGAATATTGGAGACCTTCACGTTTGAACTTCCGGAGCCACCGGTGCCTGAACCGGTACCCGTGTCACTGCCGCCGCTGGTAAAGCACGCCTTCGTCTTTTCTTTCAGCGCCACGTCATACGGGTTCACCAGGAACAGCTGATACTCGGCGGAGGTTAGTGCCTTTTTAATGCAAGCTTCCTGCGCGGGGGTGAGATTTAATCCACTTTCAGCAGCTTGCGCCGGTACGACACCAAGCATCAGCATTAGTGCGAGTATCCCCATCAGCATGTTTCTGGATTTTGACATACCGCCAACGTACAACCAATGGTTCAATATCGGAAGGTAATATGTGTCAGCGAAGAGGCCCCCGATCCTTATACCTGCTGAAACCGTCAAATTTTGGCCTCAAAGTGACGGTTTGAGCAGGTTGAAGCCCCTGCGGTGACGGTTCGAGCAGGTTGAAACCCCTTGAGTGACGGCGGCCACGCGCCCGACCCTTTGACCTGCTGGAACCGTCAAAATTTGGCCAAGAATTGACGGTTCGAGCAGGTATATGGCCCGGCCGTGACGGTTCGAGCAGGTTGAAGCCCCTGCGGTGACGGTTCGAGCAGGTTGAAGCCCCTGCGGTGACGGTTCGAGCAGGTTGAAGCCCCTGCGGTTGATCGTTCGCGGCGGCTGGCACGGGTTCGCGGCGTCAGGCGGCAAGGTTCGTGCGGTGATAGGTACGTTCCTGCTGTCACCCGCCGCCGTGACATTTCTATTCAGGGTTGAGCCAAACTTTGATCACTTCGATAGATAACCCAAAACATCTTGACGAGTGATAACCCCGGTCGGCATTCCGTCATCGACGACCACGGCAGCATCGGATGCCTCTAGCGCATGGACTGCAACCTGGATAGGCTCACCCGCCCCAATCATCGGCAGCGCAGCAGACATATGCATTGCGACCGGATCAGCAAGTTGTGCCCTCCCATTAAACAGTGAATCGAGCAGGTCGCGCTCAATTACCGCGCCAACCACTTCGGCGGTCATGACCGGTGGCTCTGCGCGCACAACTGGCATTTGCGAGACCCCGAACTCGCGCAGAATGTTTATTGCATCACGCACCGTCTCGGTTGGATGCGTGTGCACGAAAGGTGGCAGCGCTCCAGACTTGCCAAGCAATACATCGCCAACGGTACGGTCGGTATCAGCTTGCAGGAAGCCGTAAGCACTCATCCAGTCATCATTGAATACCTTGGATAAATAACCGCGCCCACTGTCGGGTAGCAATACAACGACAACATCTCCGGGTTTGGCGCGCTTGGCCACGTCGAGAGCCGCTACCACGGCCATTCCGCATGAGCCACCAACCAGTAGACCTTCTTCGCGGGCCATCCGGCGGGTCATCTCGAAGGAGTCCTTATCCGAAACCGCAATGATCTCGTCGCAGACATTCTGGTCATAAGCGGTCGGCCAGAAATCCTCACCCACACCTTCAACTAGATAAGGCCGGCCGGTACCACCTGAATAAACCGAGCCAACCGGATCAGCGCCAATAACGCGGACAGCGCCACCGCTCGCCTGCTTCAAGTAATTACCGGTGCCTGAGATGGTTCCACCGGTGCCAACCCCAGCGATGAAGTGCGTGATACGCCCTTCGGTTTGCGCCCAAACCTCTGGGCCGGTGGTCTCGAAATGTGAGAGCGGGTTATTGGAGTTTGAGTATTGATCTGGCTTCCAGGCACCTGGAACTTCGCGGGCAAGTCGATCACTTACGGAGTAGTACGAGCGTGGGTCATCGGGATCAACCGCCGTTGGGCAGACAACAACTTCGGCGCCATAGGCCTTCAGCACATTTCGCTTGTCTTCACTGACTTTGTCTGGGCACACAAAGACGCACGTATAGCCTCGCTGCTGCGCGACTAGCGCCAGCCCAACACCGGTGTTACCGCTCGTTGGTTCGACTATGACCCCGCCCGGCTTCAATGAACCATCGCGTTCGGCCGCATCAATCATGCGCACCGCAATGCGGTCTTTCACCGAACCACCTGGGTTTAGGTACTCAACCTTCGCCAGTACGAGAACCCCCTCGGGCACCCCGCCAGTAACCGAGCGCAGCCTGACCAGCGGGGTATTTCCGATAAGTTCGATGACAGACTCGACGTAATCCATGAATAGACCCTAGAACCTCATACGCTGGTGCCGTGTCCGACCCCATAGTCACCTTGGCTCCAAGTGTTTATCGCATCGGCACCATGGGTAGTTTTATTAATACCTTCGTCTTTCTCGAGCCCGATGGCTCGGTAACCCTCGTGGACTGTGGGCTCAAGAAAGCTCCGGGCGCGATAGTTCGTGGTCTTCACGCAATCGGCAAAAACCCGGGTGACGTTCAGCGCATTGTGCTCACCCACGCCCATGATGACCATATTGGTGGGGCCGCTGAAATGATCGGTGCCGCCGGCCTGTCAGGTGCCGCGATGCATGAAGCAGATGCCGAATTCATCCGAGCAGGCACCCTGCCCTCGATCGATCGCTCAAGAACTTCGGGCCGATTATTTGCCCGA
>WLLZ01000141.1 GCA_009700485.1 Actinomycetota bacterium
ATCCTTTGTCATCCGGATCCTTCGGTGTTACCTGAATCTGCTGCCGCAGGGTCGTGTAATTGATATCGCTCAATGGCTTCACTGACCCGGGCGGAGTCAATCTCACCGCGTTTGGCAAGCATGGCCAAAGTCTGGGTGGTAATTGATTCGGCGTCAACCAGAAAATGTCGGCGCAGCGCCCCGCGAGTATCGGACATCCCCCAGCCGTCGGTACCAAGGGAGATGAAATCGGTAGGTACCCAGTCACTTATTTGATCTTGGACCGCACGCATCCAGTCCGAGACCGCGATAGCCGGGCCGGGCCGGCCACTTAAGCACTCAGTCACATATGCCTGCTGGGGCTCTTCAGTAGGGTGCAACAAATTATGCCGATCGACCGCAAGGCCATCGCGGCGTAACTCATTCCAGGAAGTAACCGACCAGACGTCGGCGGCTACTCCCCAGTCATCGCGCAGCAACTCTTGGGCACGAAGGGCCCAGTTAACCCCCACGCCACTGGCAAGCAGTTGAGCACGTGAGCCTGCTCCGGGCGCCTCGCTGACCAAGTGCATGCCGCGCAAGATGCCTTCTACGTCGACGCCTTCAGGCTCGGCTGGTTGGGGATAGGGCTCGTTATAAATAGTAAGGTAGTAATAGATGTTCTCAGGATCTGGGCCAAACATTCGGCGCAGGCCGTCTTTGAAAATGTGCCCAATCTCGTAGCCGAAAGCCGGGTCATAAGCGACCACCCCGGGATTGGTGCTTGCGAGGAGCAAAGAGTGACCATCTTCATGCTGCAGGCCCTCACCATTAAGGGTGGTGCGGCCCGCTGTAGCGCCAAGAACAAAGCCCCGCGCCATCTGATCCATTGCGGCCCAGAACGCGTCGCCGGTGCGCTGGAAACCGAACATCGAATAAAAAATGTAGAGCGGAATCATCGGCTCGTTCTGTGTCGAGTAGGAGCTCCCGACGGCGGTAAACGACGCAACAGACCCGGCCTCGTTTATCCCTTCATGCAGGATCTGACCGGTGGTCGACTCCTTATAGGAGAGCATTAACTCGCGGTCAACCGATATGTACTGCTGCCCGTGCGGTGAATAGATCATCGCTGTCGGAAAGAGTGAATCCATCCCGAATGTGCGCGCCTCATCAGGAATAATCGGCACAAATCGGTTGCCGATATTTTCATCTTTGATTAGATCTTTTACCAAGCGCACGAAGGCCATGGTGGTGGCGATCGCCTGCTTACCTGAACCGCGCCTAACAACTTCGTAGGCATCGTCACCGGGCAAGGTGAGTACCTTCGCCAAGGTGCGGCGAGTTGGCACTGAACCACCGAGCTTGCGGCGGGTCTCGACCATGTATTGCATGGCTTCGTCTTGCGGGCCGGGATGGTAGTAAGGCGGAAGATAAGGATCCATCGCACTATCGGGGATCGGAATACGCAGGCGGTCGCGAAATTCCAGTAAATCTTCAAGGCTGAGTTTTTTCATCTGATGGGTTGAGTTGCGACCCTCGAAGTGTGAACCAAGAGTCCAGCCCTTGATGGTCTTAGCCAAAATTACGGTCGGTTGCCCCTTGGTATTCGAAGCGGCTTCATATGCCGCATACATCTTGCGGTAGTCATGGCCGCCGCGTTGCAAAGCCCAGATCTCTTCGTTGGTCAACGACTCAACAAGTTTTGCGGTGCGCGGATCGCGGCCGAAGAAATTCTCGCGGATAAATGCACCGTCCACGGACTTATAGGTCTGGAAGTCACCATCTGGTGTGGCATTCATTAAATTGACGAGCGCGCCATCGCGATCGGCGGCCAAGAGGTCATCCCATTTGCGACCCCACACAACTTTGATGACATTCCAGCCGGCTCCGCGGAATAAACTCTCGAGTTCTTGGATGATTTTTCCATTGCCGCGCACCGGGCCGTCAAGGCGCTGCAGGTTGCAGTTGACAACGAAGATCAAATTATCGAGTTCTTCGCGGGCGGCAAGGCCGATAGCACCTACTGCTTCAACCTCGTCCATCTCGCCATCACCCAAGAATGCCCAAACTTTTTGCTCGGACGCATCCTTAATGCCGCGATGGGTCAGGTATTTATTGAAGCGGGCTTGGTAAATCGCATTAAGTGGGCCAAGGCCCATCGACACGGTGGGAAATTGCCAAAACCACGGCATCAATCGCGGATGTGGGTACGAGGGTAGGCCACCTGAGGGATGTGAGACCTCTTGGCGGAAACCATCAAGTTGATCCTCGGTTAGTCGGCCTTCAAGAAAAGCGCGGGCGTAGATGCCGGGGGAGGCATGGCCCTGAAAGAAAACTTGGTCTCCGCCGGTGGGGTGGTCTGGCCCCCGGAAGAAGTGGTTGAAGCCAACTTCGTACAAAGTTGCCGAGGAGGCGTAACTTGAGATGTGGCCGCCGACACCAACGCCGGGGCGCTGGGCCCGATGAACCATGATCGCGGCGTTCCAGCGAATATATCGTCGAATCTGCCTTTCAATGGTTTCGTCGCCGGGAAACCACGTTTCGAGTTCGGGGGCAATTGAGTTGATGTAGTCGGTGCTTCGCAGACTGGGGACTCCGACATTTCGCTCGGCCGCCCGCCGAAGCAGCGACAGCATCAAGTAGCGCGCGCGGTAATTACCCGAGTTGTCGACCAGGTTATCGAAGGATTCAACCCATTCTGCGGTTTCTGCGGGATCAACATCGACATATTGGGTGGGGAGTCCACCGGAGAGGAGCGGGTCACGGTTATGCGCGGGGGCCACTGGGTGCACCCTTTCGCCGGGGCCGGCCGGGGTCTCCGGTGGCCGGATCGAATATTTGGTGTGCGCGGGTAGCGCTGGCCTTATTCTCTCGTATTCGCGCCGCGCGGGGGCAGGTGGGGGATTTTCGGGCAGAAATCGGGCACACTGCTTGCAACCGGGCCCAAAGTCCGCTGGAATACCTAGGTAGCTTTCTGAAGTTGTTGCACCAAATCGGCCACCTGACCTGGCCGGCACCGTGTAGAACTGCGCTAACAGGTAACGCAGTCAGATGAAGGAAGAGGGGTTCTTGGTGACCGCCGCAGCGGACCGTGACGAAGCTCGTCAACGCGCAACACGTCTTGGGTTTGATCTTGGTATGACAATTCAGGAGATTGGGTACGACAGCGACGTCGATGAAGCGCTGCGCGCTGGTATCGAGGATGTCATCGGTGGCGATCTTGTGGATGAGGATTATGACGACGTCGTAGATGTTGTCATCATGTGGTGGCGCGATGAGGACGGTGATCTGGTCGACGGCCTAGTAGATGCCATCGGTCCGCTCACCGATCACGGGGTGGTTTGGCTACTAACGCCCAAGCCCGGTCGCGATGGTCATATTGAGGCTGAAGACATTGCCGATGCCGCACCCACCGCTGGGCTCCAGCAAACGAGCACTGTCAGCGCGGGCCCAAACTGGCAGGGCACCCGTTTGGTTGCGCCGAGAGCTAAGCGGTAGCGCTACCAGCTGCGGGCTATTTGGCGCCTGGATTTCGTAGTGGGCCCAGCCGGACTCGAACCGACGACATCCTCGGTGTAAACGAGGCGCTCTACCAACTGAGCTATGGGCCCGGGGCGAGGCTACCGATTGGGGTGCGGGGCTAAGGGGTGCGGGTAGCCTGAGGGGGTGCCAGCGCCCACGCTCCGCCAGATCGTCACCGTCCTTGAGGCGGCTTACCCACCGGCCTTAGCCGCGGACTGGGACGCTATTGGTTTGACCTGCGGTGACCCAGATGCCACGGTGGCCACGGTGCTTTTCGCTGTCGACCCGGTTCTTGAAGTGTTAGATGAAGCCTTAATGGCACAAGTTGATCTGATTGTCACCCACCATCCACTCTTTTTGACCGGGGTCCATTCGGTGGCAGCGGCAGGCGCAAAAGGCAAAATCGTGCACACCCTTATTAGCCACGGTATCGCCTTGTTCAGCGCCCATACCAACGCCGATCACAGTGACCCAGGGGTATCAGATGCGCTCGCGCAAGCCCTCGGGCTCAGTGGGCTACGCCCGCTAGTGCCCACGGCGCAGGACCACAGCACCGGCACCGGTCGCGTGGGTCAGCTAGCCGAGCCCGTCACCCTTGAGCAATTTGCCGAACAGGTGGCGGCGGTGTTGCCAGAAACTCAGCACGGGGTGAGAGTTGCCGGTGACCCGATGACCAAGGTGCGCACCGTTGCGGTCTGTGGGGGAGCCGGCGATGGCTTTATGTCGGAAGCCGCCGCGGTAGCAGACGTGTACGTCACCTCGGATTTACGTCACCACCGGGCACTAGAGCACCTAGCTGATGGCGGGTGCGCCCTGATTGACATTGCGCACTGGGCTGGGGAGTGGCCATGGCTTGAGCAGGCGGCTGGCGCGCTGGCCCGCGGGCTCGCTGGTCAGGGCAGTAGCGTTCGCACCATCATCTCGCAACTACCGACCGACCCCTGGACATCTCGAGTGCTGCGGGCGCCATCACAAGGGAGCACCTCCTGAACGCTGAACCTCTCGTCCAACTGCGGTTACTCGAACTACAGGACCGCGATACGCACTTGGCGCAAATTGACCACAAGGTGCGCACCTTGCCCGAGGCTGCACGGTTAAGTGAATTGGAAGCCCGACTAATTCGGGTCCGCGACGAGATTACGGCGGCTGAAACTATTGCCGGCGATCTGCACCTTGACCAGGCTCGCGCTGACGCCGATGTGGAGCAGGTGCGTGAACGCTCACGTCGCGATCAAGAACTTTTAGATTCAGGGAGCATTAACGATCCTAAGCAGTTGCAGAGTC
>WLLZ01000142.1 GCA_009700485.1 Actinomycetota bacterium
GTACCGGACCCAAGACTTCTTCGACGCCCCGAATCACCATTACAGCAACACTGAATGACAGCACCACTGCGACAACCCATTTATAGGAGATGAATATTCGCCACCCGTGTGTCAGATCACTCATCATCGACTCTCCCGATGAATGCGGTTTCGAGGAGCGCCTGAAAGTAAAAACCAAGAAACCTGCTACTAAAAATGAGGCGGCATCGACCATGATGGCCAACCCAGACCCAAAGAAGGCGACTAATAACCCGCCCACTGCGCTACCGACGATAAGACCCGCATTGCTAGCCACACTGATATATGCATTTGCTGGTTGCAGGTGCTCATCGTCGACCACATCGGGTACCAAACCTGGGTATGCCGGATACCACAATCCATTGAGCGCCCCAGATATTGCCGACAGGATTACAAGTAAAGGAACCGTGGCCGTTCCGGTTATGAACAGCACCGCCATCACTGCAACAACAAGGCTGATAGCAATGTCACTTGCTGCGATGACCCGTGCGCGACCAAGGCGATCCGCGATTACACCACCTATCGGAAGCACTATCACCATTGGCAAAGCCTGGGCTGCAAGAACCAAACTCAATGAGGTCGGAGTTGCACCATCAAGCTCCAAAATACCGAACGCCAGCGCAATTGGGGCAATCCCATTGCCAATATTGCTGATCGTTCGAGCGATGAAGAGTTTTTGAAACTTACGATCAGTAATCAATACCTTGGTTGATATCGACATCATGGCTGTTGCCCAAAACGATGTTGACGAATCCAGGCGTGCATCGCAATAGCGGCAGCGGCCCCGGCATTGATTGAGCGAGTCGACCCATACTGCGCGATTGAATGCACTGAATCACAAATCGCGCGCGCCTCGAGTGTCAGCCCTTCACCTTCTTGGCCGAACAGCAGAACGCAACGCTCGGGCAATCGGTGGGTTTCAAGGGGCACCGACCCGGGCACATTATCGATGCCAATAATCAAAACCTGATTCTCAAGTGCCCACGCCGCTAAAGCGGACGGGTCGGGGTGATGGCGTACATGTTGGTACCGATCGGTGACCATAGCTCCGCGCCGGTTCCATCTCTTCTTCCCGACGATGTGAACTTCGTTGGCCATAAAAGCATTGGCCGTGCGGACTACCGAACCAATATTAAAGTCGTGCTGAAAGTTTTCGATTGCCACATGAAATGGGTGCCGATGGGTATCAAGGTCTGCTACGACTGCCTCAAGTGACCAGTAGCGGTATTTGTCTACTACGTTCCGGCGATCACCTTCAGCCAAGAGTTCAGGGTCAAAATGAGCATCGACCGGCCAAGGTTTTGGGTGCGGTCCAACCCCGATTTCGGCGGGTGCTTCCGGGGTTTCCACGTTTCCGACGATAGCCTCATTCACATGCATGCCTTTACAGCAGTCGTCCACACACTTGGTCCGGACCCCGAAGCCATGCTCAAAAGCCTCGGCGCGGTCGCCTTCTGGGTGTCACTTGCCATTATTTTTGCCGAATGTGGGCTGCTGATCGGCTTCTTTCTCCCCGGAGACTCACTGTTGTTCGTAGTCGGCATGCTGATTGCGCAGGGCTTCATCGCGGTCAACATTGGTGTCGCAGTATTGCTCTTAATTCTGGCCGCCATCCTTGGCAATATTGTCGGCTACTGGATCGGGCTGAAAGCCGGGCCGTCATTATTCAAACGCCCTGACTCCCGCTTCTTCAAGAAAGAATATGTCGAAAAGACGCATGCCTTCTTCGAGAAGTATGGAGCCCGTGCGATCGTGATGGCCCGCTTTGTGCCAGTAGTGCGTACTTTCATCACCGCAATTGCAGGTGTTGGAAAAATGGACTTCCGCAAGTTTGTCGTCTTTAGTTTCATCGGCGCCGTGCTCTGGGCCGGATTGGTAACGCTCGCCGGATACTTCTTGGGAAATATCGAATTCGTCAAGAAGAACATAGAAATAATCTTGATTCTCGTTGTCTTCATAAGCATCTTGCCTTTGATATTTGAGTACATAAAGCATCGGCGCGAACGCGCCGCCGGCTAGTCCAACTCAAGATCCGCTAAAGAATATGCGGAACGGTATTCAAACCCACGCTCAATAATTGCTGGCCCAGCACCGCGATCAACGATTACCGCAACGGCAACGGTTACTGCCCCGATTCGGTCGAGTGCATCCACTGCCATTAACACCGATGATCCGGTTGTTGAGGTGTCTTCAACGGCAAGCACGCGTGCACCAGACACGTCTGGGCCTTCGATTTGCTTTTGCAACCCGTGCTGCTTTTCTGCCTTACGAACCACAAAGGAATTTAGCAATACTCCAGATTGCGCCGCGTCGTGCATCATCGCGGTCGCCACCGGATCCGCTCCAAGGGTCAAGCCGCCAACCGCGGTGAAAGCAAGATCACTGGTCAGTTCGCGCATAACGGCGCCGACCATGGGGGCTGCTACCGCATCGAGGGTTACACGCCGAAGGTCGACGTAATAGTCGGCTTCACGCCCACTGGACAATGTGACCTTGCCGCGGACTACCGCTTTGTTGATGATCTCCTGGCGGAGCTGTTCCCATGCTGCCGACTTCGTCATGGGGTGAACTCTATGCTCAACAGGTGAGCTCCGGAACAATCATCATCCTGCCCGGCGGGGCGGCCGAATTTCGCGCTACCCTGCTGCGGGAAATAACTGATTTAGGCGGATTCGCTTTTTCTATCGATATCCCACCAGTTTCAGTCGCACCGATGTCCGTTCTTATCTGCGCTCAGCTCCATGAAAATCACCCGCTCGGCCCACTGGTTGTGGTCGCGCCGGCGAGCAGTGTCGACTTTTTGCCGGCGGTCGCCCTCGCCCAGCGAACTGCGCACCGCAGAGTCGCCGCCTACTACTTAATCGACCCGCTTAACGATCCAACCGGGCCCGAGTGGCCCGATGCACCGGTTCATCTAATCCAACTAACCAGCACCACCACCTCACGATTACCTGATCTTCGAGGGTGGCAGCAATTAAAACTCAACGGGATTGATGAACTAGCAGCTGTGCTGGTTGCCAGCGCCGACAGCTAACGCCTCCCGAAACGACCTGATACCCGGCCCGTTGCTGTCGCAAAGCGCACCAGCGGGCGAGGTGCATAGCGAACCAAGAGCGAAAGGGCCTTGTATTGCGCACCGGCGACACTCAACGGTCGGTTCCGAGAAACGTCGCGCATTGCTTGCTCAACCACCTGCTCGGCTTCAAGCCACATCCAGTCAGGAATAGTCGACATATCCATACCGGCGCGGTCGTGAAACTCAGTATGCACGTACCCGGGGCAGACCGCGGTGACCCGGACTCCCGTGCCAATCAACTCCTGAGCCAAACTTTCCGAGAAGACCGTGACCCAGGCCTTCGCTGCCGAATACGTGCCTCCGGTTACCCAACTCGCAATACTGCTGACATTGATAATGACTCCGAAACCTCGGTCCACCATAACGGGCACTACCGCATGAGTTGTTCGCATCACCGACCTAACAAGTACATCAAGCATTTGTTGCTCATCTCGGATATCACTTTTGGCAAAGGGCGCCTTTACCCCAAACCCGGCGTTGTTGACCAATACCGAAATCGGCTGGTCCGCCCGGACCAGCTGCTCCTCCACTTTTGCCAATTGGGCACCATCGCCGAGATCAGCAACCAGTACCTCGGTGTTGATGCCAAAATCTAAGGACAGGCGCCCGGCTAGTTCAGCCAACCGGGTTTCGTCCCGGGCCACCAGCACCAGATCAAACCCGGCTCGAGCCAAAGCCACCGTGAAAGCCCGCCCGATACCGGCCGTCGGACCGGTCACCAGCGCTATGGCCATTTCACTCCTTCGTCCGAGAAACGCGAAGCCAGAGTCCTGCAACAACCTCTTGAGTTGGCAACGTACCGTAGGCGCATGGGTTCCCGGATGCGACAAAGCCTCAAATGCGGCATCGCTTCTTTACTCGCAATAGGCCTTGTTACCGGCACCGTTAGTGCGGCAATTGCCGCCCCCCACGAAATGGGTACTCCTCGCATCGTAAATGGCGAAGACTCTGCTCCCGGTGACCTCCCGTTCCTCGTCGCCCTCCTTGACGCATATGACTTCGAAGACAATGGGGCCTTCGAGGCCCAGTTCTGTGGTGGCGCCTTAACGACTCCCACCACAGTTGTCACAGCCGCTCACTGTGTGGTCGATGACGAAACCGGCGCCGTGACGCCTCCGGAGGACGTACTAGTCGGGTTCACTAGAAATCTCAATGCACCTAATGTGCGCATCGGCGGAGTATCGGCAATCCAGGTGCACCCGAGTTACGACTCAGAAGAGGTTACCTTCGATATCGCGGTTCTCACGCTGGCCGAGCCGGTACTGGATATCGCCCCCATTTTGCCGATGCGGCCAACCGATACACCATCACTGACCGCTGCCGGTGCCCTCGCGAAGGTTGCCGGATGGGGCAAGCTCTCTGCAACTAAGGATAATTACCCAGATAGCTTTAAAGTCGGTCGGCTGCTGATCTTCCCGAATGAGAGTTGCGGTGGTGGCTCGAAATTCATCATTGGCGGAATCACCTTTGACGGCTTCGGCAAGGATGCGGCTGCGACTGAATCCATGCTCTGCGCCGCGGGCGTGACCGCTAACCAAAAGATCATCGACAGTTGCCAGGGTGATTCTGGCGGGCCGCTCGTAGGCGGCGATGGCGCCGCCATGCGGCTAATTGGCCTCGTGAGTTGGGGTGAGGATTGCGCTATCACGAAACCCGGTGTCTACAC
>WLLZ01000143.1 GCA_009700485.1 Actinomycetota bacterium
AATCTCCCGTGGGCCTCGATCGAAGACCGCGTCTCCCGGAAACAATGCCGCGCGCGCCCCTGTCACAGAAACAGGAGGCACCCGTGGAGGGTTCCCAGATTGCAACAGCAAAGGCCGTTATCGATAACGGCTCGTATGGCACACGCACGATCACGTTCGAAACCGGTCGCTTGGCACGTCAAGCCGCTGGTTCAGTAGCTATCTATCTTGACGAAGAAACAATGCTTCTTAGCGCGACGACCGCCGGTAAGTCACCGAAGGATCAATTTGATTTCTTCCCTCTTACTGTCGACGTCGAAGAGCGCATGTATTCACTCGGCCGGATCCCTGGTTCGTTCTTCCGTCGTGAGGGACGCCCAAGTGAGGATGCAATCCTTACCTGCCGGTTGATTGACCGACCCTTGCGCCCAACCTTCATCAAGGGTCTGCGCAACGAGGTCCAGGTCGTTATCACCGTAATGGCACTAAACCCCAATGATCTCTATGACGTTGTCGCCATCAACGGCGCATCGGCATCAACTCAGCTTTCCGGCCTACCCTTTAGCGGGCCGATAGGTGGCGTGCGAGTAGCGCTCATCGGTGAGCAGTGGGTTGGGTTCCCGACCCATGAGCAACTTGCTGATGCGGTTTTCGACATGGTGGTGGCGGGCCGGATCGCCGGTGATGATGTTGCGATCATGATGGTCGAGGCTGAGGCCACTGACCGCACGATCGAGCTCATCGCCGGTGGTGCAACCGCACCTACCGAGGCAGTGGTAGCCGAAGGGCTCGAAGCGGCCAAGCCATTTATCCGCGCACTCTGTGAAGCTCAGATCACGCTAGCCAAGGCGGCCGCCAAGCCCACGGTTGATTTCCCAATCTTCCTTGATTATCAAAGTGATGCCTATGACGCGGTCGATAAGAGCGCGAATGAATCAGTCCGCAAGGCACTAACCATACTAAGCAAGGCTGATCGCGAAGAGCGCCTCGACGAGATCAAGGGTGAGGTGCTCGCCGAACTCGGTGGATCCTTCACGGGTCGCGAGAAGGAGCTTTCGGCGGCACTCCGGTCGGTCACTAAGACATGTGTGCGTGACCGGGTACTTCGCGACAAGGTGCGTATTGATGGTCGTGGGTTGACCGATATCCGTACTCTGTCCGCAGAGGTGCAGGTGCTGCCACGCGTTCATGGATCGGCATTGTTCGAGCGCGGTGAAACCCAGATCCTTGGTGTTACCACCTTGAACATGTTGCGCATGGAGCAGCAACTTGACACCTTGAATCCGGAGAACCGGAAGCGCTACATGCATAACTACAACTTCCCGCCTTACTCAACAGGTGAAACGGGTCGCGTTGGTTCACCCAAGCGGCGCGAAATCGGCCACGGTGCGCTAGCCGAGCGGGCTTTGATCCCGGTGCTGCCATCGCGTTCAGAGTTCCCCTACGCCATCCGCCAGGTCTCCGAAGCTCTCGGGTCCAACGGCTCCACCTCGATGGGTTCGGTGTGCGCATCAACGATGTCGCTACTCAATGCTGGAGTGCCTCTGCGGGCTCCGGTAGCGGGTATTGCAATGGGCTTGATCTCCGGTGAGGTTGACGGCAAAATCGAATACGTCGCTCTGACCGATATTTTGGGAGCCGAAGATGCCTTCGGTGACATGGACTTCAAAGTTGCTGGTACCAAGGATTTCGTCACGGCACTGCAACTTGACACCAAGCTTGATGGCATCCCGGCATCTGTTCTTGCCGGTGCGCTGACCCAGGCGCACAATGCGCGCCTGGCAATTCTTGAAGTCATGAATGAGGCCATCGACGGCCCAGACGAGATGGCGGCTACCGCACCTCGCGTGATTTCCATCAAGATCCCGGTTGACAAGATCGGTGAGGTGATTGGCCCTAAGGGCAAGATCATCAATCAGATCCAAGAAGAGACGGGCGCTGATATCTCGATCGAAGACGACGGCACGATCTACATCGGGGCAACCGATGGACCATCGGCCGAAGCTGCTCGCTCGCAGATCAACCAGATCGCCAACCCGACGATGCCCGAGGTTGGCGAACGCTACCTGGGCACCGTCGTTAAGACCGCAGCTTTCGGGGCATTTATTTCCTTAGTGCCCGGTAAAGATGGGCTCTTGCACATCTCTGAGGTCAAGAAGCTCGCCGGTGGCAAGCGCGTTGAAAGTGTCGATGACGTGCTCAAGGTGGGGGACAAAATTCAGGTTGAGATCAAGGAAATCGATCCACGTGGCAAGTTGTCACTTGTGCCGGTAATTGAGGATGGTGCCTCGAACGCTGGTAATGAGGGCTAGTACTCGCACCCTGCTCCGGGAGGGCGACGGTAGCACCGTTCGCCGCACCGTCCTCCCGGGCGGATTGCGAATCATTACCGAGCAAGTACCCGGTGTTAGATCCGTCGCATTTGGTATTTGGGTTTCCGTTGGGTCCCGTGACGAAACCGCGGCTCAAATGGGTTCGGCTCACTACCTTGAGCACCTGCTATTCAAAGGCACTTCACGCCGCTCCGCCCTAGACATCTCTGCCTCAATTGAGGCGGTCGGCGGAGATCTCAATGCATTCACGACCAAGGAGTACACCTGCTATTACGCGCGGGTTTTGGATGTGGATTTACCATTGGCAATCGATGTGGTTAGCGATGTGGTAAATGACGCACTTATTCGCCATGACGATGTCGAGGCAGAGCGCGGCGTTATTCTCGAAGAGATCGCGATGCATGACGATGACCCAAGTGACGTGGTGCACGACGACTTTGCCGCAGTGCTCTTCGAGGGAAGTGCACTTGGTCGACCCGTATTGGGCACAGCTGAAACCATCGAGGCGATTCCGCGGGCTGCTATAAACCGCTTCTACCGAACCCGCTATAAGCCGCAGTCCATGGTGATAGCCGCCGCTGGCAATCTTGATCATGACCTAGTCGTAAAGCAAGTCAAGAAGGCTTTCGCCGAGTACTTAGATGCGGGTGCCGATGTGCAACCAGCTCGCCGGCGGGGTCAAAAGAAGCAGCACGGTTCGGGTATAAAAGTTAATAACCGCCCGACCGAGCAGGCACATCTTGTTATCGGGGTGCCTGGCCCCGCGCGTAGTGATGAGCGCCGGTATGCACTAGCTGTGTTGACCACGGCATTCGGTGGCGGGATGAGTAGCCGGCTTTTCCAAGAGATACGCGAAAAACGCGGTCTCGCATATTCGGTCTACGCTTTTTCGCAGGGATTTGCAGATGATGGCTTATTTGGAATCTATGTCGGCTGCCTCCCAAATAAGGTTAAGACGGTCCTGGACGTATGTCGAACCGAACTTGAGTCCCTTGTCGCAGGTGGCTTATCGCGAGATGAGATTGACCGAGGTAAAGGCCAAGTTCGAGGATCAACTGTCCTTGGACAAGAAGATACCGGAGCGCGCATGACTCGGATAGCGCGTTCGGAACTCCATGATGAGCCATTGCTGAGTATTGACCAATTGCTCGCCAAAGTTGATGCCGTTACCCCCGACGAAATAAATGCTGCCGCGAGTGAGCTCCTAGACACTGAGTTGCGACTTGCAGTTATTGGGCCATTCGCGGATGAATCAGTGTTTACCGGATAAGGTCCGGGCATGGGTGAAACCAACATAAAGGTCGGGGTTGTCGGTGCTCGAGGGAAAATGGGCTCGACGGTCGTCGCTGCAGTTGCGGAGGCTCCTGACTGTGAACTCGTTGCCTCGATTGATATCGGTGACTCACTCGACGCGCTCAAAGGCGCAGATGTTGTAGTTGATTTCAGTACCCCTGATGCAGTAATGGCAACGCTTGACTTTTGTATTGTAAATGGAATAGATGCAGTAGTTGGCACCACAGGTTTTGATGCTTCTCGAATTGAACAGGTGCGCAGTTGGTGTTCGGCGAACCCTGAAGTCGGCGTCTTAATCGCACCTAACTTCGCGGTCGCTGCGGTGCTGATGATGGAGTTCGCAGCCAAGGCTGCTCCCTACTTTGAATCCGTTGAAATCGTGGAACTACACCACCCTGCGAAGGTCGATGCACCATCGGGCACGGCCCGGCACACCGCTGCCATAATTGCGCAGGCGCGCGAGGTCGCCGGGCGCCCAGCGATGCCAGATGCCACTTCACAAGAGTTACCAGGGGCCAGAGGCGCGCTGGTTGACGGTATTCGGGTCCACTCGGTGCGGGCGCGAGGCTTGGTCGCCCACCAAGAAGTAATTTTCGGCGATGCTGGTGAGACTCTTTCAATTAGACACGATTCATATGATCGGGCTTCATTTATGCCAGGAGTTCTTCTTGGCGTACGTTCGGTTGGTAGGCATCCGGGCCTAACGGTGGGGCTAGCCCACTATCTAGAACTCGAGTAGCGCTAGTTCTTCCGCGCCCAGTTTTCGAATGCAATCACGGCAGCGTCATACGCGGTCGGCCGCAGCCAAGTATCAAGGGAGTTAACCGTGATGCTGGTTAATATCATCGAGCCATCGGCCAGATAGAGAACCACTGCCCGTTCGGAACACTCAACGCGATCAACGTTCGACCAGCGGCAGGCTGTCGAACTGAACATTCGCCGGACGGTCATTGCCTCATCGTTGACATAAGTGCCAATCGACCAGCCACGTAGCAATATCACGACGGCGCTGGCCAAAACCGCCCCCGTGGCTAGCACGGGCAGGACGCCGGCGCCGGCTATTGACATGATTGCTACTCCAGCAAACATCACGACGAGCAAGGACGAACCCACTAATAAAATTAGACGCCAAGGCCCGCGAGCCGGTATGC
>WLLZ01000144.1 GCA_009700485.1 Actinomycetota bacterium
CCACGATGACGAAGAATGTCGTGTAGTTCTTGGGCGGATTTAAACTCATCAAGACCGTCAAGGAGTTCACTGACGGCCGTGCGTTGGCGAGTTTGCCGCTGGATTATTGGTTTTGCGCTTGGTGTCATGTAAGTACCCTTCGACGCTTTCGAATTGGTACGGCCAGCAGTGCAAGGAAGGCAAAGGTGCCGAGAGCAACGAGGACGATGGTGGGGCCGGGCGGCACTTCAACATAAAAGGAGGTGGTGAGCCCGGCAACCGAGGCAAAGACACCCAACGCAACCGCCAAGGTGGCAGTTGAGATAAACGATCTGGTTATTTGTTGAGCCGCGGCCACGGGAACGATCATGATGGCGCTCACCAGCAATAGGCCGACAACGCGCATTCCGACCACGACAACCACTGCAGCTAATACGGCCATCAAGGTACTCATGGCGCGCACCTTGATGCCCTGGACTTGCGCAATTTCGGTATCGAGGCTCACGGCGAATAGTTCGCGCCCAAAGATGGCCAACACGATCAGCACGGCAACACAAAGTGCAACAAGGGCTATTAGATCTGCGCCTGCGACTGTCGTTAGTGAGCCAAATAGGTAGGCGTTAAGTGAGGATGCGGCCTTACCCGGTGCTAGTGAGGCGAAGAGCACCCCTCCGGCGATGCCACCATAGAACAGCAGGGCCAAAGCGACATCGCCTGCTGTGCGACTTCGGTATCTGATGAACTCAATGAGGAACGCGCCGATTACGGCAGTAACCATGGCGGTGGGCACCGGAGCGGTACCCAGCAGGAAAGCTAAACCGACACCGGTTAGTGCCACGTGGCCCATGCCGTCGCCAAGTAGTGAAAGCCGTCGCTGCACCAAGAACACACCTATTAGTGGTGCGATAAGTCCAACTAGCACTGCGGCGATAAGTGCACGCTGCATGAAGTCGTAGGCGAAGAGGTTCATCTGGGCGTCAGACCGGTGGGTGCGGCGCTTTGGTCGTGCGGATGATCGTCGTGATGGTGAACGGCATCAGCAAAAGAGGCTGGCACCGGCGGTGGACCGTCATATCTAATAGTGCCGGTACGGTCTTCGCCCAGCACAATTGCACGCGTTACTAGATGTTCGATGTCGGTCAGTTCATGTGTTACCACTAGCACGGTGACACCCTGCTTATGAAGTTCACCTAGCAGGTGAACCAGGTGGGTCAGGTTTTCCGCATCAATACCGGCAGTAGGTTCGTCCATTACGAGTAAGTCAGCGCTGGTGGCAAGTGCCCTGGCAATAAGTACTCGGCGTTGTTGGCCCCCAGAAAGGGTTTCGAGGCGGTCATGGCGCCGCGGCCAGAGTCCGACTTCGGTTAGCGCTAGTTGGGCCGCAGCTTTGGCCTCTTTTCCCACTCGTTTAAAGCGGGACCGCGGAGTGATGCGCCCCGAGGTAACTGTCTCCCACACTGAAACCGGAATACTGTTGGTGCCGGGGAGGCGCTGAGGGACAAGGGCAATTCGTGACCAGTCACTAAAGCGGCCCAACGGCTCATCAAAGAGCCGCACCCGCCCATGTTCTAGTGGCTGTAAGCCTAAGATGGCGCGGACAAGCGTAGATTTACCGCTGCCATTTGGGCCCAGGAGTGCGACGAATTCGCCGGCTTCAATTCGAAGGTCGATGTTTTCCAAAACATGGTCACCGTCGAATTCGACGCAGGCGCGCTCAACGTCAATAACACTCATGCGCACCTTTGCCCGGCTATGAGCGCTGCAAGATTGCTGCGCATGACATCAGGGTAGGACCCACTTGACCCAGGCGCCAGCCCTTCAATCGGGTCCAAGACGGTCGCGGTCGTACCAGTTTCATTCGCCAAGGTTTCAGCGACCTTCGGGCTGACAAGTGTTTCGTAATAAATGGTGGTGATGCCTTCTGTGGTCACGAGGTCGGCCACCTCAGCCAAGCGCGCCGGGCTGGGCTCGGCCTCTGGAGATAGACCCGTGATACCAACCTGGGTGAGACCGAAAGCTTTAGCGAGATAGGCAAAAGCTTCATGACTGGTAACCAAAGTCCGAGATTCGCAGTTTGCGAGCCCGCTGCTGAACTCTCCGCGCAGTTCGGCCATGTCTGCCGCCAGTGTTTTGGTATTGGCGTTAAACGTGGGTGCCGCAGAAGTATTTATCCGGCCCAAGCGGTCGCTAATCGAGGTTGCGATTTTGGTGATGTTTGCCGGATCAAGCCAAATGTGCGGGTCGAGGCCGCCAGCTAGCCCGTCTGCATCCGGGTTCATGGTCAGGAGATCAATGCCCGCACTGACATCAATGGCATGGTCTGCGGCCTGCTGCGCCACAGCTTCATCAACGCTCGGTTGGAAACCTTTTAGGTAGAGCACCAAATCCGCATCGGCAACTTCGGTAATTTGGGCCGGGCTCAGTTCAAGGTCGTGCGGTTCTACGCCTGGTGAGGTCAAGTTGGTGACGTTCACGTAGGTGCTTCCCACTGCTTCAGCCGCATACTGCAGTGGGTAGAAGGCGGCGACGATTTTTATCTGGTCGGTTGCGGTTGGCTCATTTGAACTACTGCTGGTGCCGCACGCTGAGAGGGATAGGGCTATGGCTGCGGCCGCGGCTCCGCACACTAAGACCGGGAGCAATCTGCCGCTAATGCGCAGGGTTGCAATGGGTGGCCGCATCCCGACAATTTAGTGCTAATGAAAACGATTGTCAATATCTATAAGTCTGCTAAATCCGCCCTAAGAACTTATAGATCGCGATACCCACGATGGCAATTACCACCAGCAGGCGCAGCAGCCGTGAGGCGAATCCGAGTACTGGCCAAGAGAGCACGAGTAGCCAACCGAGGAAGAACGCGACCAAGAGCAGCAAGATACTGCCTAGCCAGGCGAGATCTCCGGTTTGGATGAGGCCCAGAAACAGTGCCAGCGCGGTGAGTATTACCAACAGCCAGCGCGGCACCCGGTGCAACATGACCAGGATCGGGAAACTCTTGCGTTCCAGCCCGCTTCGTCCAGAGCTTGAACCCGTGGAATTCTTGGCTTTTGGCGCCGGCGTCGAACCGCGCTGCGGTGGGCCACTTGGCCCGCGCACCCCGCTGTTCTTATCTTTCTTGTCCATTAGCCCATCCTGCCACGGCCGGACTTAATCGATTGATACCGGCCGACTAACGTCAGCATTGTGATTGACCTTAATGCCTTGGCCGATTCACCGGCCCCCGGCCTGATCGTGATTAGCCGATTTCGGGTAGAAGCCGATCAGGTGCCCGAGTTTGCGGCCAACTCGCGTCACGCGATCGCGGTTTTAGCCACCTGCGATGGATTCATTGAGGCTTTCGTTGGCCAGTCAACCGATGAACCGGATTTGCTGACGATCACCTCTCGGTGGCAGCACGTGGGCTCATATCGGCGGGCACTTTCTACCTTTGAAGTAAAAGTTTCGGTTATCCCATTTCTGTCATTGGCGATTGACGAGTCATCGGCCTATGAAATTGTGCACCACCGCACCGAGCATTCAGTGACGGATTCAGCAAGTGGATTAGCGGCCGATGCCGGATCAATTGGTCTTGGTGATGCCGCCGGGCCAGTAATCCGCTCGGTACCGTCATGAAGTCATTTGCGAATCTGCATGACGCTGGCGAGAAACTTGCCGAACTGGTGAGGGCCGAGTATGCGCGATCACCAGTTATCGTCCTTGCGGTCGTTCCAAATGGGGTACCGGTGGCGCTGCCGGTCGGTCGTGAGCTTGGTGTTCAAGTTCTTGCTCTGCCGGTGCTTCGCACCGATGACGGGCCGAAAGTTTTCGAGGTGCCTCCGGTAAACGGCTTACATGTGATCGTCATCGACGATGGTGTTGAAACTGGGGCGGTTGCCCGGGTAGCAGCCCAGGTGCTGGCTAACGTAAATCCGTCTTCTTTGACCTTGGCCGTGCCAGTGTGCCCTCGGGAGTCGATGGCAGATCTGACTCGGCGCTATGACCAAATCATCGCGATCGATAAGCCTCTGGTTCGCAGGTCACTAGCTTGGCATTATGAAGATTTCGACACCATGGATGAAACTGCGGCGCTAAAACTGCTTGCTGTGCGGTAGCCGGTCTACTACTCGCCGGACTGGCGGGCGCGACAGCAGATAGCTTTGTGGGGGCTAACTGCTTGGGGAAGTGGAAATATTTCTTGACCCACTAGCGGTTTTCCTTGCCTTTCTTGTCGGCCTGTGTTCTCATAAAGTCGTACAAATTATTCGTCAACCTTTGCCAGGAGGAACGCTATGCCAAATATCAATGTTGCTACCCCAGTGAGCTCAGCGCCAACTGATCGGCTCGCGCTCGGTGTTGGTTGGGTGCGCCCAGGTGTAGCCGGTATCGGCGGCACCCTCAACCCCTCGGCGGTTCAAACCCCTCCATGCTTGGCATGTTCATGCTTTGAGGGTAATGAAGAGTAGTACCCTTCCCTACCGCTAGGTGGGGTGTTTAAACCCTGTTGCTGGCCCCTGACCGCTGTTGGTCGGGGGCCGGTTGTTTGCTCAGCCGTTATAGAAAGTTTCTTCAAACCGTAGGTGAATCACGGTTTGTGACGTACCGTTGAGGTAGGTGCCCGCTCGGGTATCGGCCCGTTAAAGAAGTGGAGCACTAAATGCCCAGTATTGATATTGCGGCACCAGTAAGTTCAGTGCCAACTGATCGGCTCGCACTCGGTGTTGGTTGGGTACGGCCCGGTGTGGCCGGTATCGGCGGCACCCTAA
>WLLZ01000145.1 GCA_009700485.1 Actinomycetota bacterium
AGAGTAGAACCTGGTTCAGCCCAACCTGCTCGCACCGGCCCATTTAACTTATCAAGATCAAATGCATGGAGCGGCTGCCCAAGTTCGAGCATCACGTAGTTAGTGACATCTACCGCTAGTGATACCGGGCGCATACCAGCAGCCGTCAGCCGCTGCTTCATCCACTGTGGTGAGGCGGCCTTGGGGTCGAACCCAACGATAGTTCGTAAAGTGAAAAGAGCGCAGGCCGCGAAATCATCGCTGCCACATTGAGCGGGAACCGCATCTGCAGCAGGTGCCGGGAGGTCAGCGACATTTAGCCCTGGATCTTGAAAAGGCACGCCGTATGAAATTGCAAGTTCACGTGCGATGCCGCGCAGTGACAATGCGTATCCGCGGTCAGGAGTCACCGCAATATCGAGGACTTCTTCACCAACGCCGATCAGCGGGCCAGCATCAGCACCGACGGTGCCCGCAGGGAGCACCATGATGCCGTCATGCTCTTCACTTAATGCCAGTTCACGCTCAGAGCAGATCATGCCATCCGAAAGATGACCGTAAGTTTCACGCGACGCAATTTCAAAACCACCGGGTAGCACAGTTCCGGGGAGGGCGACAACCACTATGTCGCCTACCGCGAAGTTGCGCGCACCACAAATAATCCCCCGAACACCTCCCCCGGCCGCGCCAACGTCTACCTGACACCACCTGATCGGCTTCTTGAATTCGGTTAACTCCTCAATCTCAAGAACCTTGCCGACATAAAGCGCACCGTTAACGCCACCACCTATTGTCTCCACAGTTTCAACTTCAAGTCCGGCACCAATCAAGCGCGCAGCCATATCGCGACCCGTTTGATCCACGGGGATATCGATCAGTTCGCGGAGCCACGACACCGGCGCTCGCATCAGGACTCTAACCCAAAAGCCAAGGAGAATCGCAAATCGCCTTCGACCATATCGCGCATGTCGGTGACACCGTTTCTAAACATCAAAGTGCGCTCAATGCCCATGCCGAATGCAAATCCGCGATACTTATCGGGATCAATACCTACGGCCTGCAAAACTCGGGGATTGACCATCCCACAGCCACCCCATTCGATCCAGCCCTCACTCCCGCAGGTTCGGCAAGGTTCGTCTGAGTTATCTATCGAGGCACCGCGGCACACAAAACACTGAACATCAAGCTCTGCGCTGGGTTCGGTGAATGGGAAATACGAAGGGCGCAGCCGAGTCACGATGCCCGGGCCGAACATTTCTTGGGCGAAGTGGTCAAGGGTGCCCTTTAAGTCACCCATGGTTAGTCCTTCGTCAACCGCGAGACCTTCAACCTGATGGAATACGGGGGTATGAGTGGCATCAAGTTCATCGGTTCGATAAACCCGGCCGGGTGCGACAACATAAATAGGCAACTGCCGATCGAGCATCGCGCGAATTTGAATGGGTGAGGTCTGGGTTCTCAAAACCACGCCACTTTCGGGTGAACCCACATAGAAGGTGTCTTGCATGGTGCGCGCCGGATGATCTGGCGGCACATTTAGTGCGTCAAAGTTAACCCATTCAGCCTCTGCCTCTGGACCCTCGGCGATGTCATATCCCATCGCAATGAAAACATCGCAGATTCGCTCCATGACCGTTGTTAGCGGGTGCCGGGCACCTAGCGGAACTCGCACCGCGGGCAAGGTTACGTCGATGAACTCCTCCGCGAGCGCGAATTCATCACGGGCTCGTTCGAGTTCAATCTGACGTGAGTCAAGGGCAGCTTTAACCGCTCCCCTGGCCTCACCAACCCGCTTGCCCACCTCCGCCTTGGCTGCCGGCGGCAAAGCCCCGATATCGCGGTTAGCCAAGGCCAATGGGGAGCGATCCCCCGCATGCGCTAAGCGCACCTCTTTAAGTACCGCGAGGTCACCGGCGGCCGCAACCGCCGCGAGGGCTTCAGCGACCATCGTGGCGATGGCCTCAGCGCCCAGCACGGCGACCTGCTTAGGGTCGAATGAGGTATTTGGTCCGGACATCAGGTCGGAAGTATCTCACTCGCCGAGGATCGCCTTGGCCAATTGCTCCACCGTGGCGTCAAGATCTCCAGTTCCGTGCAAAATCAGGTCAGGGTGCTCTGGTACCTCATACACCTGACCGCGCCCGGTCATATTGGGCAGGTTGCCCGCGGCCGCTTTGGCATAGAGGCCCTTTGGATCGCGTTCGGCGCACACCTCGACCGGGGTGTCGACATAAACCTCCAGGAACTCCCCCTCGGAAAACAGCTCGCGCGCAGCGGCTCGATCCCCGCGATAAGGCGACACCAAAGCCACCAAAACCACTAATCCAGCATCGCTCATCAACTTGCCGACCTCAGCAACCCGACGAACATTCTCAGCACGATCCTCGGGAGTGAATCCAAGATCCTTATTCAAGCCGGTGCGCACATTGTCACCGTCAAGAACATAGGTGTGAACGCCCATGGCATGTAGCCGGGCTACCGCAGCGTCAGCGATGGTTGATTTGCCTGACCCGGGTAGCCCGGTAAGCCACACCACCTTGCCCCCGTGGCCCATTAAACGAACTCGAGCCTCGCGATCAACGTCATAGGTATGTGGGACGACATTGAAGGCGCGTCGCATTACGTGGCGCACCAACCCAGCTGCGACGGTGTCGGCGGTGACGCGATCAACAAGTAGAAACCCACCGGTGTCGCGGCAAAGTGCATAGGGATCCATCGGGATTGGTTTATCCGTGGCAATTTCGACTCGCCCGACGTCATTCATATTAAGTAGCCGGGCAGCATGCTCAAAACCAGATTCAACATCTAGCTGGTAGCGCACACTGGTGACGGTCGCGGGCACCGACCGAGACCCCGAAACCAGCAGGTATGAGCGGCCGTGGGCTAAAGGTTCTTCACTTAGCCAGACAATGTCGGCGCCAAATCTGTCAGCGGGCTGCACTAAATCCGGACCACTAGCCGCAAGGAGGTCACCTCGAGTTACGTCAACCTCATGATCCAAAGTCAAAGTCACGGCTTGCCCCGCAACGGCCTTGGCTAAATCTTTTTCATAAGTAACGATGCGATCAATAATTGCGGTTCGGCCCGAATCTGCGACGGTGATCTCATCACCTGGCGAGATCTCACCGGCCACGACCGTACCGGCATAACCCCGGAAATTGCCTTCCGCGCGCACCACGAACTGAACGGGGAACCGGAAAGGTGCCGCTGTGGTGTCGCCGATCGGAACCCAAGCCGATAAGAACTCCAACAGGTGAGGGCCTTCGTACCAAGGCATAGTGGTTGCCGCAGATGTAACGTTCTCGCCCGCAAATGCACTAAGTGGGATCGCGATCACCTGCGGTACGCCGAGTCGCGATGCAGTGGCTTTAACCTCTTCGACTAATTGCTCAAAAGTGCCACGGTCGTAATCAATTAGATCCATCTTGTTCACCGCGATCACCACCGTCTTGACACCCATTAGGGCGCAGACGGTTAAATGCCGATGCGTTTGCTTGCGTACCCCACGCGCAGCGTCAACTAGCAGCACCGCGACATCGCCATTTGAGGCAGCTACGGCCATGTTTCGGGTGTACTGCTCGTGCCCTGGGGCATCGGCAATCAAAACGCGGCGCCCATTAGGCAAGTTCATGTGTCGGTATGCAACATCGATGGTGATGCCCTGCTCGCGTTCGGCTTCTAGGCCATCGGTCAGAAGTGAGAAATCAACTTCACCCACCGGAATGGTCGAACCACCACGCCGGGTTTGGCGGGCATACTCGAGTTGATCAGCGGGAACGCTGCCGGTTTCAGCCAGTAACCGACCAATGAGGGTCGATTTACCGTCATCAACCGAACCGCAGGTAACTAGGTGCAGGACCGGGGTTAGCGACGTAGCCATCAGAAGTAGCCCTCCGCCTTCTTGGACTCCATCGAACTGCCACCTTCTCCGTCGATCAACCTGCCGGCGCGCTCTGAAACATTTGATGACTCCATCTCGGCGATTAAGTCAGCGATGGTGTCGGCCGTGGACTCCACCGCCCCACTGAGTGGATAGCAGCCGAGAGTACGAAAACGCACTGACCGCAGCTGCGCTTGCTCGCCATCGCGCAGCGGGAATCTGTCATCATCGACCATTATCAGTACGCCATCGCGCTCCACTACCGGGCGTGGCTTGGCTAAATACAGTGCTGGAATCGGGATATCTTCGCGCTCGATATAACGCCAGACATCAAGTTCGGTCCAATTGGAAAGCGGAAACACCCGCATACTTTGACCCTCGGATAGCGTCGTGTTGGCCGTACGCCAGAACTCTGGGCGCTGCTTGCGCGGGTCCCAGCGGTGCCCCGGCTCGCGAAGGCTGAAAATCCGCTCCTTAGCGCGACTTCGTTCTTCGTCACGGCGGGCACCACCAATTGCTGCGTCAAACCCGTACTTATCAATACCCTCACGAAGTGCCACGGTCTTCATTAGCCGCGTGTACTCGTGAGTGCCGTGGGTAAATGGCGAAACACCTTCGGCCATCGCGGCTTCATTCTTTGCAATCCGCAGATCAAGTCCAAGTTGCTGCGCGCGAAGGTCGCGAAACTCGATCATCTCGCGAAATTTCCAGGTGGTGTCGATATGCATTACCGGAAAT
>WLLZ01000146.1 GCA_009700485.1 Actinomycetota bacterium
ACGGCACCCCGAGTGGTAACGACCCGGTTGCGCGGGCATGGTGAGCCGCTGAGCCACCGGTGGTCGCGGCGAATCGCTCCCACTCACTGTCAAGCAGCGCCTGTACCCGAGCCGGGTCGACCGGTAGTGATGCACTAGTTGGCACACTTCGCCAAGTGGCCGGGTCATGCTGTGGCCAGTGGGTGGTCAGGGCAGTCGTCTCGATCGTTGACATATCGCAGAGCTCCAAGGTAGGACCGAAATTCGGCAACTAACAATGATGCTAGTCGGGTCGGGCGCCCGGGGCCTCAACGGCTAACGTTGGCCCATGCGCCGACTCATTGAACTGTCCCGATACGTGGTCGCGGTGCCCGCAATTGGGACCATCATCGGATCCTTTGTCTTGATGCTCCTCGGGGTCTGGGAAATCGGGGTTTCGATTGTCAACCTCGTCAACCACTCGGTCAGTGTCAAGCAATCCGTAGTTGGGATCTTGACCGCCGTGGATACCTTGCTGCTGGCGACAGTACTGCTGGTAATTGGGTACGGGCTCTACGAGCTGTTCGTAGACAGTTCAGTACAGCTACCTGATTGGCTAGAAATCCGTTCCCTTGATGACTTGAAAAGCAAACTAATTGGTGTTGTAGTCGCGATCATCGCGGTGGTTTTTCTCGGTTATTTGGTTGACGTCAATGATCCCAGCGAGATCCTCTACATCGGAGCCGGCGCAGGTGCCATAGTGCTCGGCCTCGCCGCCTTCACTTTTGCAACTCGCAAGGGATGACAACCCCGCGCTGGTTCACCGACACTGACGCCGACCACTCTCAGTCGTACATCGAACGCATTCGCGCGCTTGCCGCCGAAGGTACCGATCTCGGCGGCGAAGCCCGCCTGATCGACGCCATGGTCCCGCGCGGTTCGCGCATTTTGGATGCCGGTTGCGGCCCCGGTCGGGTCGGTGCCGTCCTGCATGCGTGCGGGCATGAGGTTGTCGGGGTCGACGTTGACCCTGAGCTAATTGCCGCTGCGATTGCCGATCACGTCGGCCCCACTTGGTTAGTCTCTGACCTTAGTGAACTTGACCTTGCAAAGCAGGGCCAAATTGCGCCATTTGATGCGGTGGTCATCGCCGGCAATGTGCTCGCCTTTGTTGCATCCGGCACCGAGCAGCAGGTACTAACCCGCATTGCGCAGCATTTGAAGCCGGATAGTTTTGCGGTTGTTGGATTCCATACCGATAGATACGAGATTGAAGAATTCGATAAGCACCTAGCCGGGGCCGGATTCACACTCGAACACCGCTTCGCCACCTGGGATCTCCGCCCATGGCGCCTTGACGCAGATTTCGCCGTCAGCGTGCTTCGCCTACCGAGCTAGTCAACTCTTAAGCAATTTAGTCAACCGGCAGCAAAAAGGTGCGTGGTCCCGGACTTCACGAGTAAAGTAACGCGATTCGTCTCTTTGGGGGAGGTCCGGTGAAGTACTTTCTGCCGCTGACCGATCCCATTTTGGAAATGGTCGATATCAGCGTCAAGCTAAGTGGGCTGCAAATCCTCGATAGCGTCAGCATCGGGGTACCCCAAGGCACGGTAACGGGCCTGATCGGCCCCAACGGCGCCGGCAAGACCACCGTCTTCAACGTAATTAGTGGATTCGTCCCTGCCGACTCCGGATATCTCAAGGTTGATGGTAAAAAGCAAAAGCATGTGCAACCCCATCACCTAACAAAGAAGGGCATCGCCCGCACCTTGCAGGGAGTCGGACTCTTCCCGACCATGAGTGCCCTCGAAAATGTCATGATCGGCGGCTCATCGCAGGTGCGTAGCGGGATCATCGCGCAAGCACTAGCCATGCCTTGGACCGACGTGGAGCAGAACCGATTGCGTGCGCAATCCATGGCGGTACTCGGTGAGCTCAATATCGCTGACGCGGCTAATAGGTTGCCCGGTGAACTGCCCTACCCCATCCAAAAACGAGTAGCACTTGCGCGAGCCCTAGTTAGTGACCCGCAGGTACTACTGCTGGACGAGCCCGCCGGTGGCATTAGCGCGGCAGATATTTCTGAGTTGGCAGAACTCATTCGAAGTTGGGTACCTAAACGCACAGTTCTGCTAGTTGAACACCACATGGAATTAGTCATGGAAGTTTGCGACCTAATTTGGGTTCTTGATGCCGGCAAAGTAATCGCCGCCGGCACCCCCGATGAAGTCCGCCGAAACCCGGCCGTGCTGGCTGCTTATCTCGGTGAAGACGGAGCAACCTGATGCTCACAATTACCGAACTCTCGGTCAACTACGGCGCCGTCCAAGCCCTCTCCAGTGTCTCGATGGAAGTACCCAAAGGCGAGGTGACCGCGGTCATCGGCGCCAATGGGGCCGGCAAGTCAACTCTCATGCGCACTTTGTCCGGGTTAGTTAAGCCAGGATCCGGCGGTGCAACTGTTGGCGGAGTAACAATCACCGGCCGTAAACCCGAAGACATCGTCCGCCTTGGCGTCTCTCTCGTACCCGAAGGCCGGTCCACCATTCCTGAGTTAACCGTCGAAGAAAATCTGCGACTTGGCGGCCTGTGGCGTGATAAAGCAGGGCGAAACTCAACACATGCGCAGGTTTTTGACTTATTTCCGGTGCTTGCGCAGCGGCGCAAGATGCGAGCAGACACGCTAAGTGGCGGTGAACGTCAGCAACTTGCAATTGGCCGGGCCCTGATGTCGGATCCACGGGTGCTACTACTTGATGAACCCTCACTTGGCCTAGCACCACTCATCGTCACGCAGATTCTTGAACTTGTAAGTCGGCTAGCGAGTGAATCAGATCTAGCCGTACTGCTAGTTGAACAAAACGCCGTAACCGCCTTACGCGTTGCCACTACCGGAGTCGTACTAAACCTCGGCAAAGTAGTGATGGTCGGCAGTGGCGCAGAAATCGCGTCAGATGAGAAACTTCGACATGCCTACTTGGGCTACTAGGAGGTGACACATGACTACGTTCATTGACTACCTCCTCGGCGGCCTTGGATCGGGCGCGATCATCGCGCTGATGGCACTCGCCTTGGTCCTCATTTGGCGTTCAACTCGTGTGGTCAACTTTGCGCAAGTTGGGCAGGCGATGTTCACGACGTTCATTGCGCTGTCTATTCAGACCTGGACCGGATCTTGGTATATCGCTTTGATCGGTGCCCTGGCCGCCGGCGCCGTCCTTGGGGTCATTGTTCAATACCTGGTGCTACGCCCCGTAAAAAGAAATGACACCTCCGGCGCAATCATCGCAACATTTGGTGTACTAATCGCATTGCAGGCGGCGGCGGGAATGATTTGGCCAGGTGGCAGTCAGGCATTCCCGCAACCATTTAATAACTCCGGTATCGAGTTTGCCGGCCGAGTCTGGCCGATCTCGATCTATGACTTCGTGGTCATCGGGATCACCGCATTGCTTGTTCTTGGCCTCACCCTGCTCTTCACCAAGACCTCACTTGGACTGTCAATGCGCGCCGCCGCATTTAATCCTGAGGTGGCCAGGCTATCCGGGGTGCGGGTATCGCGTGTCTTGACTTTCGGCTGGGCGTTGGCTGGTTCAGTGGGCGCGGTTGCCGGCGTGTTGGTTGCCCCTGTTTCAACAATTTCACCGAACAGTTTCGACATCCTCCTAGTTTTCGCTTTTACCGCCGCCGTTATTGGTGGCCTCGACTCCTTGATCGGAGCAATTTCAATTGGTGTCTTCGCCGGGTTAGTTATTTCACTCGTCTCGGGCTACAGCGATTCAGGCAATGCACCGGTAGTTGCGTTGTTACTACTCGCACTGAATCTGATCCTTAAACCTGAAGGCATCTTCAGCCACCACAAAGCCCGATCGGTCTAGGGGCGCGCATGCTGAACTTGCTGCGTCTTCCAGGCGCCCGTTTCTTAAGCCATCTAGCCATAGTTTTTGTCATTTGGGCCGCGTTGATGCGAATCAACGAAGGCATCGATCCGCTAATGAGCTACTACCTCGCACTCGCTGCCATGTATGCGACCGCAATGTTCGGCATGGTGATTCTTGTCGGCTTATCCGGTCAGGTCTCATTAGGCAATGGCGCACTCATGGCAATCGGCGGCTATGTGTTCGCGCTAACCAGCCTCAACTGGCAGACCGTGCCAATTCTTGGATGGCAATGGAATCCAATCTGGTCGATGATCTTTGCCGGCTTCGGCGGTATCGCGGTCGGTCTCATCATCGGCTGGATTGGCGCTCGACTGCGCGGTCCTTACCTTGCCGGCTTGACACTTGGCATCGCCGTGGGCATCCCGGCAATCGCCACCAGATTTCCGGAGTTGTTCGGTGGTGAAACCGGGCTGATGCTCACCGTCCCTTATCCAGCGGGTGGTTACGCCCCCGCGGTGGAACCGGCGACGATTGATGAGGCGCCACTTGACGAGGCGCCACTGGAACAGGCACCACTTGACGAGGCGCCACTGGAACAGGCACCACTTGACGAGGCGCCAATTGATGCGCCACTGGAACAGGCACCACTTGACGGAGGCTCGGGCGGCGACATGCTG
>WLLZ01000147.1 GCA_009700485.1 Actinomycetota bacterium
ACGACTTCCGAGTCGGGCTCCCGCCGAAGTGGGACCGTGCCGTGTCGGCCTTGGCCATGAGGGAAGAGCACCAAGGAAAAGCCGTGCGTATTTGGCCCTATCCTAGGGGACAGCCGCTGGTGCTTTATCCACAGGCCGCCGTTATCTCGCCCACCGAACAATTCGGGCTCCTAGCAACGCCATCCCTTTGCCAGCAGGCTCCGCAGATGACACCTTTACTTATCGCCCCATTAGCAATCACCTTTTGGGTTTGGCCGGTCTCGCCCGTGGCCGTGGTTGCCGGCTTTGACCCACCCGAAAAGGTGTGGTCGGCCGGGCACCGCGGAATTGACCTGGCCGCCGCGCCCGGCCAGGAAGTCAGGGCCATCGGCCCTGGATCGGTAGCATTTGCCAGCTCCATCGCGGGCCGACCGGTAATTTCAATCGAACACGGGGCGCTGCGATCCACCTACGAGCCGGTGCGCGCCTTAGTCGCCCCCGGAGAAACCGTGCGCGCCGGGCAACTCCTCGGCTGGGTCGCCACCGGAGGCCACTGCGCCGATCACTGCTTACATCTTGGGATTAAGTCAGGCACTGAATATCTGGACCCGTTACTGCTGCTGAGTAGACGCCCGGCAGTTCTTAAGCCGAATCGTCTTCGGCTCGGGGGTGGGCCTGCACGAATGACTTACGCAGCCGCTCTACCGATACATGGGTATAGCGCTGGGTGGTCGCCATCGTTGCATGGCCCAAAAGCTCCTGCACAGCGCGCAGATCCGCACCGCCCTCCAGCACGTGGGTCGCGGCGGTGTGCCTTAAACCATGTGGAGCGAGCTTCGGCACACCCGCAGCCAAAGTTAGGCGCCCCACCGTGGTGCGCACCGCGCGTTGATCCAGTCGGCCGCCTCGAGCGCCAATAAATAGCGCCTCACCACTCGCTGGCTTGGCCAGTTGCGCACGTACCTCGAGCCATGCACTTATTGCCTGCGCCGCTGGCACCCCAAATGGCACCACCCGCTCCTTATCACCTTTACCGATTACTCGAACAGTGCGTCGGCCAAGGTCGACGTCACGCAGATCAATACCGCACAACTCCGAGACGCGAATCCCGGTTGCATACAGCAGCTCGACGACGCAGCGGTCGCGAACAGCCTGTGGGTCACCGTCATCGCTCGCTACACCCGCATGATCCATCACCGCGGTGGCTTGATCAACATCTAGCACGGTCGGCAAAGTACGTGATACTTGTGGGCTCGCTAGGCGCACACCGAGATCGGTTTCGGTATAGCCGCGCCGTAACGCCCAAGCCGTGAAAGCCCGCGCTGATGCCGCTTTTCTCGCAATGGTGGCCCTCGCCTGGCCCTCGCCATGAAGTGCTGCCAGCCATGCACGAAGTAAAGGCAAGGTTAGGTCGGTTGGGCTATTGCAGCCCCGTTCGATCGCAAAATTGAAGAGGTCTCGAAGATCGGCTAAATAGGCACGCACCGTATGCGGGCTCCGACCCCGCTCATCGCGAAGATAAATCGTGAAGCCCGAGTAGGCCTCATCGAGGTCAATTCGTGCGGTCAATTCACCCGGCATGGCTCCATCGTGACAACACTGGGCGAGTTGGTGCTTCAGGCGCGCCCAGTGCGGGCCCAACTCATGCCACTTGGCTGCACAAAACCCCCGATCGCCAAGATGCCAAGTGCCGCAGTTACGTCCATCGGGCTCATCCCAGCATCACAGACCAATTTGTTCAAAGTAACCTCACCGCGACCGGGGAATGCGTCTAGGACTCGAACCTCCCGTGGGCTGAGATCATCGGTTGGCCTCAGGGGCATGACCCACAATCTTTTATCCGGACCACCACGTGGGATGGAGACCGAAAGGGGGCCGAGTACTTCAAGGACATCCTCCGGGCATGAAGCCAAAATGGCGCCCTGCTCCCGAATCAGATTGTGGCAGCCAGCTGACATTGGTGACGTGACCGGACCCGGCACCGCTAAAACGTGCCGATTGAGTTGCACTGCCGCGTTTGCCGTTGAGGTAGTACCAGAGCGCACCGAAGCCTCGATAACGACCGTCGCTCTAGTTAACGCCGCGATTATCCGATTGCGGCTTAAGAACCTGTGCCGGCGTACCCCTTCACCCGGCGGCGATTCACTGACCACCACCCCCTCATCGGCGATGCGTGCGATCAACCCTTCATGGGCCCTCGGGTAAGCAACATCAACCCCACTTGCAAGTACACACACTGTTATTCCACCTGCTGAAAGGGCCCCTCGATGGGCGGCCGCATCAATGCCGTAAGCCCCACCCGATACCACTGTCCAACCAGCATCAGCGAAAGTTGCACACCAGTCGCGGCCGACCGATTCACCATATGAACTTGCTGCCCTGGCACCAACAACTGCCAGTGACCGCAACGCCGCGAGCCGTAGGCCAGCCGCGCCTTGCACCCACAATGCGAACGGGGCCCCATCGCCTAGATCATCAAGTTGGGTCGGCCAATTGATTGTCCCGCGGGTAATAATCTCCGCGCCAATGCGTTGGCACTTTTCACGAGCTGCCTGCGGGTCAGCGAGTCCAAGTCGCGCATGAAGGCCTGCTCCGTCGCGGAGCCCACTCTTGCGTGCCGTGATTGCCGCAACCGCTGCCATCGGCCCGAGTTTTCGCACATAGGCGCCGAGAACTTGATCACCAGGCTCACCAAGATGCGCCAAAGCAATTAGCGCATCGACTTCGGACTCAATCATTTTTAGGCCCGCTCTCAGGACCGCGTAGGCCAAGTGCCATCGCAATGTGGTCGCGGCCCGGCCCCACCTCTTCACAAAGGTCCGCCAAGGTCCAGGCCACTCGCAGTACTCGATCGGCACCGCGCAGGCTCAACCCTCCACGCTCCGCCTCGGTCAAGAGCGCACACCCGCCGGCATCCGGAGCCCATTTTCGCCGCAGCTCCCCCGCCGGTAACTGGGCATTGACCGACCACGGTAGCTCACTAAATCGAACTGCGGCTCTGGTGCGAGCGAGAGCAACGCGTTCAGCAATCTGCGCACTGCTATCACCGGCCTGCGCGGCTAGTTCACCCATAGTTGGACGCAGCACTTCAAGTCGGATATCGATGCGATCTCGAAGTGGCCCCGATAGGCGTTCGGTGTAGCGACGCTTTGCCATCGCCGTGCACCGACAAGATGCGCCCTTACCGACTCCGTGGCCGCACGGGCAGGGGTTTGCGGCCATCACTAACTGAAATCTGGCAGGTAGGTCGATACTTTCAGCGGCCCGCATTATTCGCACAACTCCGGACTCCATCGGTTGCCGCAAACCCTCCAAACTGGGACGCGTGAATTCAGGGGCTTCGTCCAAAAAAAGCACCCCGCCGTGCGCGAGGGTCAGCGCACCCGGAATGGTTCGGTGGCCACGCACCGTGCCCAGGAGCGCGGTTGCTGAAGCTGAATGGTGGGGTGCTTGAAATGGTGGCCGGCTTACCAGGCCCGCCCCGGCCGGCAATCTCCCCGCAACCGCGTGAATTGAAGTGACGTCAATTGCAGTTTGCTCGTCAAGATCGGGCAAGATGGTTGGCAACCGTTCGGCCAACATCGTTTTACCAACACCCGGTGGGCCTAAGAGTGACAGATGGTGCCCACCAGCGGCAGCAACTTCAAGTGCAAAACGACCATGTGCATGACCGCGGATGTCACACATATCAAAGCTAGGCGTCGCAGTATTTAATTGCTCGGCCTCGGGGATGGCATCGGGCGGCGCTTCACCTCTAAGTACCGACACCAGATGGGCGAGATCACGGATAACCACAACTTCAACACCAGGAACTACGCATACCTGCCTGGCGCTGCCCGGCGCAACATAAACACGTTTAATGCCGCAGCGCTGTGCGGCGATGGCTGCCGGGAGGGCCGCCCGAAATGCGCGAAGTTCGCCGTCCAATCCCAGTTCACCGATAAAAGTCGCTCCATGTGCAGAGCTAGCTGGTATTTGCTCGGTCGCGAGGAGTATCCCCACCGCGATCGGTAGGTCCAAGCTGGTGCCGTGCTTAGGGATATCCGCCGGCGAAAGACCAATTGTTACGCGTGCGGCCGGCCACTTGCAGCCGGCATTACCAATTGCCGAACGAACGCGCCATTTGGATTCACCCACCGCGGCATCGGCTAATCCGATCACTCCGACACTGGGTAAGCCTTGAGCAACTTCAACCTCTACGCGGATTACCAATCCGGCAACACCTGAAACCACTACTCCATGTACTTGCGCAACCACAATTACTCAACCCCACGAAGGTGTTTGATTTCTGGCGGTCCCACCGCACCCTGCAAAATTCCGACCACATCAATACGTACCATCGGCGCATAGACCTGATGGGCTTCTAGCCACTTGGTAGCCAACTGCCGTAGCCGCCGAAGCTTGCGTTGGGTAATTGCTTCGAATGGGCTACCGAATGCCTCGCTACTTCGGGTCTTGACTTCACACACCACCAGAGCAATACC
>WLLZ01000148.1 GCA_009700485.1 Actinomycetota bacterium
AGGGAGCGATGACATAGTGAGCGCAATTGTTGCCGCGATCACTGACATGCTCAGGGTGCGGGGCAGATTCATCTACTACTCCATTCGATGGGTAAACCGGCTGACTCGCCTCGGTACTAATTACTCACTATTTAACCACGATTTAATGTCTGCCCGCCATCAGTTTTGCTTGACCGGACGCTGGCAACGCGTGCCAGTTTTCGATGGCGGCCACATCTAATCCGGCAGTAAATCGCGAACTCGCACATTCACCGGCTCCGCCCCCCGGGCGCCTCCCCGCTGGCCCCTTACCTGCGGGTTACCATCAAGGTTCACCGATTCCGCGGATATTCAAGGAGTGCAAGTGGGTTTGCTCGAACGGTTCGAGGACTCCCTCGACCGCATGGTCAATGGCGCTTTCGCCCGGGCTTTTAAGGCCGAGGTGCAGCCGGTTGAGATTGCTGCTGCTTTGCAGCGCGAAATTGATGACCGGGCGGCGGTGACCGGCCGCGATCGCACCGTTATCCCGAATATCTTCAATGTTGAGCTCTCCGACCACGACTACAAGCGCTTGGCCGTATTTCGCGATGCCCTGCAGTCGGAGCTGGCTGATTTGGTTAAGGCCTATGGAGCCGAACAGCAGTACACCTTGCTCGGGTCGGTGACCGTGACCATAAGTACCGACGAGGACCTAGAAACGGGTATCTTCCGGGTGCGCAGTGAGGCCCGCGCCGAGGTCAGTGCCAAACAAGCCGGCAGCAATGCCCCGGTCGCAGACCAGCCGCGTTTGATTCTGGGTGATACCGCCTATCCCTTGGTGCGCGCGATTACTCGATTAGGTCGCGGCAGTGAGACCGATATTCGGGTTGAAGACCCAGGTTGCTCACGCAATCACTGCGAGATAATCCTGGGCCAACCGGTGCTCGTGCGTGATCTAGGTTCGACAAATGGGACCTTCGTCAACGGAGCCAAGATCACCGAGACAGCTATTGAAGATGGCGGCTCGGTGTCCTTGGGTTCGACCACTTTGGTGTTCCGGGCCGGCTGATCGTGTCCGAGCTCGCGCTCACCCTCATCCGCCTGGCCTTCTTAGGCTTGCTGTGGCTATTTGTCCTAATGACCGTCTTGGTGTTGCGCAAAGATCTGCGCCAACCTGCTGAAGCTCGGCCCACCGGTCGACCACGGCAACCAAAGGCACCCAAGCCTGCCAAGGTTGCCAGGCAGGCGAAAGTGCGCGGCACCAAGCTTGTTGTTACCGAAGGGCCCCTTACGGGCACGGTCATACCACTCAATACCGCGCAGGTCACAATCGGGCGCGCCCCTGACTCCACCGTCGTCATCGATGACGATTACGCATCGAGTCGCCATGCGCGGGTTTATCCATCCGAAGGTGCTTGGGTTGTTGAAGACCTCGGTTCAACGAATGGCACGTGGATTGATAGAACACGAATCACAACTCCGACCGTGCTCCCGGTTGGCGTACCACTTCGCGTCGGCCGAACCACCTTGCAGTTACAGAGGTAATGCGAGATGTCACTGCAGCTTCGATACGCAGCCCGCTCCGACGTCGGCCTAATCCGGCGCGGAAATGAGGACTCCGGTTACGCCAGCCCGAGACTCCTTCTTGTTGCCGATGGCATGGGAGGCCATGCAGCTGGTGAACTGGCCTCGGCTTCTGCGGTGGCAACGGTTGCGAATCTTGAAGACAGCCCTCCCGAAGTAAACGATGTGTTGGGAGCACTTGCCGATGCCATCGACGATATTGGTATCGCAATAGGTGATGTTATTTCCGCTGACCCCGAACTAACGGGTATGGGTACCACCGTCACGGGTATCTATTGGCTTGGAGATCGCATCGCACTTGTGCATGTTGGTGATTCACGCGCATATCTACTCCGCGAAAATGACTTTGTGCAATTAACGCACGATCACACTTATGTCCAATCCCTGATCGATGGGGGCAGTCTTTCCGCCGCTGACGCAGCAGTACATCCGAAGCGATCACTACTGATGCGAGCGGTCGATGGCATCAATCCCGTCGAGCCTGATTTATCAATGCGTGAGGCCCGTGTTGGTGATCGTTATCTACTTTGTTCTGACGGTTTATCTGGGGTTTTGAGTTTTGCTGAGATTGCCGAAATTCTCGCCCAAGGTGACCCAACCGGGTGCGTAACCGCGTTGGTTGATTTGGCGCTCGAGCGCGGTGCTCCAGATAACGTCACTGTGGTAATCGCCGATGTTGTCGAAGTCCCAGAACTTGCCGACGGTGTTCTTGGTGATGACGAGCCGGTAATGCCTGTGGTTGTTGGCGCAGCTGGTGAACCGCGGGTGCGATTGCGGTTGCCTAATGTGCGCTTCCCCCACGACGCCCAACTTGACCCTGACCGCCTCGATGCCCAGGCTCGAGTTGTCGGTGGGCCCCCAACTGCACCACAGGCCCTTATTGACTCCGATCTGGTGGTGCCTGCCGCCGAACGCGCCTACCGCGAATCAATCACCGACGCTGCCAAAGCTGGCCAGCGCCAAAGGCGTCGCCGTACCGTTCTTATCAGTGTCATCGCAATTCTTTTGGTGTTAGGTGCAATAGGTAGCGGATTATTTATTGCGCGTACGTGGCTGGGCTCGCAGTGGTACGTATCGGTTCACGGTAACCCCGGCACCGGTACCGTCGCGATTTATAACGGGGTGCCAGGAACGCTGGTTGGTATTCCACTCTCCTCCGTAACAACTGACACCGGGCTGACAGTTGGTTCACTGCCCCTCTTTGATCAAGAGCTGGTCAGTAAAGGCATCCCTGCCGGTGACTCCACCGATGCCGAGCGCATCGTCTTTGAACTGCAATCGCGCGCGGCGAGTTGCCAGAGTTTGACGCCCCCCAATGGGTGCCCAGGAGCAACTTCGTGAGTGCGGGCTCCCCCCCGCAATTGACAAGGCGGCAACCCAGTCGCCGCAGCGCTGAGCTGCTGCTACTCGGCTGCGCGTGGGCACTTGGTGTGCTCGGCACCCTTCAGGTTGGTTGGGCAACAGGTGAAGGCACCCCTAATCGCCTTTGGGTAACGGTTGGGGTGGTCGGGGCACTTGCACTTGTGATGCACCTGGTGGTGCGCTTGAAGGCTCGGTACGCCGATCCGGTCCTATTGCCGGTAGCCACCTTGCTCACAATTCTTGGCCTAGTGATGATCTACCGAATTGATGTGGCTTCAGCGCAGCGGGCTGAGCGAAATAGTGCACCGCAGCCGACTCCAGACGTTTATGCGCAACTAACCTGGTTCGCAATTGCAGTGGTGCTGTTTGTCGCGGTGTTAGTACTGGTTAAAGACCATCGCCGGCTGCAGCGCTACACCTATTCTTTTGGGTTACTTGGTCTCATCTTGCTTGTCCTGCCCCTAGCTCCAATAATCGGCACCACGGTTAACGGCGCTACCCTTTGGGTGCGCATCGGCGGCTTCTCGTTTCAGCCGGCCGAGGCAGCGAAAATCCTGTTGACTTTATTCTTCGCGGGCTATTTAGTTGTTAAACGCGACTCATTGGCCTTGGTGCGTAGCAAATTCCTTGGCCTTGGGTTTCCGCAGATTCGTGACCTGGGGCCTCTCGTAATCGCTTGGGTTGTCTCCCTTGGAGTTCTGGTTTTTGAACGAGACCTTGGTACCTCGCTGCTATTCTTCGGCCTGTTCATCACGATGCTTTATATCGCGACCCAACGCAGGTCTTGGTTGATCCTGGGCTCGATCTTTTTTGCAATCGGTGCGCTCTTGGCGTATCAATTCTTCGAGCACGTGCACAACCGCGTGACCGTTTGGCTCGATCCGTGGTCCTATGCCGATACGAGTGGTTACCAGATTGTGCAATCCCTCTACGGATTCGCTAACGGCGGCATCATGGGTGCTGGGTTGGGGCAGGGATTCCCGAACTTCGTGCCGTTCGCTAACACTGACTTCATTGTCGCGGCCATTGGTGAAGAACTTGGATTGACCGGCATGTTCGCGTTACTTCTGCTCTACGCGGTACTCATAGAGCGCGGCCTTCGCATAGCAGTTTCAGTGCGCGACTCATTTGGCCAACTACTGGCGGCCGGCCTCTCAATTACGTTGGCACTGCAGGTATTTGTGATCGTCGGGGGTGTTACGCGCTTGATCCCACTCACCGGCCTGACCACCCCATTCCTTTCATACGGGGGCTCCTCCTTGGTCGCCAACTGGGTGATCGTGGCCCTACTGTTGAGGATTTCTGATCGGGCTCGGCGCCCTGAGATTCCTCAAATCGATGCCGATGACGCGTTGACTCAAGTTGTGCGGCGCGTGTGAAGTACGAGCTAACACCATGATGAGCAGGCAGATTCGACGTATTGGC
>WLLZ01000149.1 GCA_009700485.1 Actinomycetota bacterium
CATCGATATGCCGAATGCACTTCATCGAGAATATCGGGGCGAGTTTGCAGGGCGCCCACGGTAACTAGGAGAACATCCTCAAAATCCAAAAAGCCACGCGCGGACTTTAGCTCGTCATACGCCGCATAGATCTTCATGACATCGGCAAGATCCATACTCCACTGACGAGTTGCCGCGCGTGGGTCGGTCAAAAGATCCCGTGCGGCCAATTCACTCACTTTCGACCATTCAATATCTGAGGCCAAGTCGCGAATCACCGCTGCATTTGTTGTTATACCGGATTTCGAAGCCGCCTCAGCTAGCAAACGAGCCTTGCTCGGCAGTACGTCTGGGAAAGTTTGGCCACTAAGCCTTGGCCAGAAGTAACGCAGTTGCCGAAGGGCCGCTCCATGGAAGGTGCGCACCTGTGCGCCTTCGACCCCAAGCTCGCGCAGCCGCACCCGCATCTCACCGGCGGCTCGCGTGGTGAAGGTCACAGCCAGCGACCTCCTTGCTTCATGGGCCCCGGTTGCCACGGCATAGGCCATGCGATGGGTGATGGCCCGAGTCTTGCCAGTACCGGCCCCAGCCAGCACCACAACCGGCCCGTGGACGCTGGTGGCAACCACCTGCTGCTCGTCATCTAGCCCGGCAAGTACCTGGCCTGGTTCACCAATCACAGGTGCACGCTAGCGTTGCCCACATGAAGATGTATACGACGGTTTGGTGTGGCTACTGCCAGCGCCTAAAAGCCCAGCTGGGCCGCGAGGGTATTGCCTTCGAGGAAATAGATATCGAGGTCGATCCAGAGGCCGCCGCATTTGTTGAAACCGTCAATGGCGGCAACCAGACCGTTCCCACCATGCTCTTTGACGATGGCAGCGCGCTAGCGAACCCGTCGATTGCGCAGGTCAAGGAAAAACTCAGTTTGAGCTAGCCGCCGACTGCTCTACTCCTCGGGTGCAATGAATTCCACCCGCCTACTGTGCTGCGCCCAGATTACCGAGGCAATTACTACTCCAGCCGCGAGCACCGTCAGCCAGGTGACGGTTTCACCAAGCAGTAGCGCAGACCACAGCAAGGTAAGAAGTGCCTGCAACTGCTGAACTTGGCTACCTCTGGCGATGCCGGCCAGCGAAAGGCCCCGATACCAGGCAAAGAATCCGAAGTACATTGACGAGAAGCCCAGCAAAATCAAGGCGAGCCACTGGGTGCTCGTGGTCTGATAGTCACCACTTGTGGTAAACCAAAGGACCAATGACGCCGGCACCGTTATCGGTAGCGCAAAAATAACAACCCAAGAAATAACTTGCCAGCCTGGCATCACCTTGGTTACGGAGGCTCCCTCGACATAACACCATGACGAAAACAGTATTGCACCAACCACCAATAGATCCGCCCAGTAATTTGGGCTCGTTGCCCCACCGCGGCCCAAGGCAAAGATCACCAAGGCCGCCGTTCCAACACTCGCCGCTAACCAGAACTTTGCGCTCACCTTTTCGTGTGTTCGAAACACAGCGATTATCGCGGTCGACAGCGGCATGAAAGCGGCGATGACTGCAACATGGGCCGACGTCGTGTACTGCAACGCAATCGCGATCAGGATTGGCCAGCCAAAAACCGCTCCGATCATGGTGAGCAGGAGCGGTCGCACTAAATGGCGAGCTGGCCAAGGAACTCTGTTTACCGACAAAATAACCACCGCTAAGACACCGGCAACCACCGCACGGCCGGTCGCGGTTAAGAACGGATTAAAGCCGCCAACCGCAATTTTGGTCAGCGGGACCGAAAATGAAAAAAGCAGTACTCCCAGAAATGCCCAGGACAAACCTCGTAGTTGAACCTGCCGATCAGTTAATGCTGCTATTGACATCACCAAGACCAATCGGCCGGTAACTCCTCGCCGTACCAACGCTCGATCAATCTACGTGAAATTGAAATTGACGATGGCAACTTAATTTCACCGGAGGCGCATGCCGCACGGAGCTCATCGCGGCCGTACCAATTGGCCTCGGCAATTTCAGTTTCGTCAACCTTGATTGTTGTCTCCTTGGCCCACGCGTGGTAGCCCAGCATCAATGAAGCCGGGAACGGCCATGGCTGGCTCCCGAGGTACTGAACTGCATCCGGGTGATCAGCGATGACGACACCGGTTTCTTCGGTTAACTCTCGACGCACCGCGGCCTCGGCTGACTCTCCGGCTTCAACGAACCCAGCGAAGGTGGAAACCAATCCAGGTGGCCAGTTGACGTGCCGGCCTAATAGAGCTCGATCATCTTGATCACGCACCAAAACAATGACAGCTGGCTCAGTGCGCGGGAAGTGATCAACTTCATCGGTGGTACAGCGCAATGACCAGCCACCATGTTGCGAGACCACCTCACTACCGCACTTCGCGCACCACCTGGTCGCCGCACGCCAGTTATCCAGTGCCACCGCGGTGACAAGCAGCCCCGCATCGATGTCACTTAGTGAGCGGCCAACCTCACGCAGTGATTTCCAATCCGCTTGCACCGGCGCATCACTTTGATTCTCAACATGGGCGGAGAAATAAGCGCGATCAAAGTCATCAACCCCCAGAAAACTCATCTCGGTACTTGACGGCAACTGTGCCGGTGAACTAAAAATCAGTTCGACGCCACTTTCGCTCTCGAGCACTCCTGCGGCTCCACCAGCAACCCAAAGCACCCGGGTTTCGTTATCGGCCAGGCGCTGCAACTGCCACTTCTCATCTGCGCGCCGATGCGCGGCTCGATCTACAGCAGCCCGAGATAAGAGCAAATCATCTAACAGCAGGCGGTCAGTCACCTGGTGAGCCTATTGGCCTTCGGCCGCTGCCTTCGGTGTGCCCTGCAGAACAAGCCGGTGAGTCCGTGACACCATCACTTATTGTGAACGTCTTCATTCGGCAGTTGACCGGCATCCGTTTCGTCGCCGCCGCATGGGTGCTGCTCTACCACCTGCAGGGCCCACTAAATACCCTCGGCCTACTCGCTATCCCGGTTTTACCCGATGTGATGCGCGTTGGCCGCCTCGGCGTAGACCTCTTCTTCGCGCTCTCCGGGTTCATCCTCACCCACACTTACTTAACTCGCCTCGGCCCACGGCTATCCGGCCGCAAGACAATTGAATTTTGGTGGCTGCGCCTAGCTCGCGTTTACCCGGTGCATTTAGTGATGCTGGTGGTTGCGGGGATTGCCGTCGTAGCGCAGTCGAAAATTACCGGTGATGCACTTAGTCGCGATTGGCTTAATCCACTCGACTTCATCAAGAACGTGCTTCTCGTTCAGGAGTGGGGCCCGAGCCCACAACGGGGCTGGAATTTCGTGGCCTGGTCACTGTCAATGGAGTGGCTCGCCTATCTCATCTTCCCGCTACTCATTTTGCTAATTTGGGTTTTCTACCGGCGGGTCAGCACCGCGGTCTTGGTGATCGCTTGGGTTGTCGTGCTCATCCCGATCATTGTTTACGGATTGAAAACCTCTGACGCTTACTACACCGACAACTGGGGCTCTACCTACCGCATCCTTTGTGAATTCACCGCCGGTGCTATTACGTATTTGATCGTGCGCCGCTTCCTACCCGATGCCGCCGCCGATCCAAAGCCACGCATACAAAAACTCGCCAGCACCTTATCCATCGTTTTGCCCTTAATCGTTATTGCTGGGGCCGTCCTCCTTGGCAACTTGCCGGCCGCGCAACCGCCGACCACCAATCTAAGCGCCGATGCCGAGGCGCTGCCGCCGTATTTCCATCTACTTCTTGTGCCCTTTCTAATCGCCTGGATCGGCGCATTGGCGCTGTCGCGGCGGGGCCTCGCCCGCACCCTGTCAACTCGCACCATGGTGCTGGGTGGTTTTATTTCCTACTCCCTATATATGACCCACCTGGTTTGGTTTGGACTATGGCGGGCCGGGATGAATGCGGTTGGCATTGACGGCGGCGCTCTCTACGCAATCGGGTTACTCGGGTTAATCGCCGGCGCGCTGGCGATCGCCTGGTTGATGTGGCGCTTCGTTGAAGAACCCGCCCGCGAGTGGATGCGAGCACTTGCCGGTGCCCGCCGCACCCCGACCGAGGAAGCCGGTGAGCAACTAGCTGAGCAGGCTCTCGGTGGCGATAGTGCCGAGCCCATCATCGTGAACGGTAACGAGGAAAATCCGAAATCAACTTACTAATTCAATTGAAATCGAGGCTGGGCAATATCTCGGGCCGGATGATTTCACCGGTTGCCACCATCACAAATGCTGCATCAATGTCGGCTACCGGCACCCCACGCAGCTGCGACC
>WLLZ01000015.1 GCA_009700485.1 Actinomycetota bacterium
CGCCTGTCCATCGCGCGCGCTCTTGCTGGCGACCCGCGAATCATTGTGCTCGACGAAGCGACGAGTGCGCTCGACACCGTGATCGAGGCCGCTGTCGAGGCGAACCTCCGCGAACGCAAGGTGACCGCAATTGTGGTCGCACATCGGCTGAGCACGATCCGCGACGCCGACGAGATCCTCGTCGTCGATCAGGGGCGCATCGCGCAGCGCGGCACCTACGCGGAGATCTCGCGCGAGGGCCTATTCGCGGAGCTGATCAATGGTTGAGCAGAACGAAACTCAACGCGATGCGTCACTAGACGACGCGATCAGGGCAATGTCCGCCGCCGGAACTCCCTTCGGACGTATCGCGAGTGCGCATCGCTTCGCCTCACCACTACTTGATGCCTACTCCGTGGCGCTGACTTCGATGAACGAGGTTGTCCGTGCGCCTGATCCGCGCGTGGAACGCCAGCTTTCGCCCCTGGACGCTATCTCCGCAGCTTCCGGTGTACTTACCGCGCCGGCACCTACACAAGAACGCTGGTGGGATTCTTTGCCCGGCCCCGCTGTCACCGATGCGGGAGACAGTGCCGAGGCGATCCTGCCGCACGGGTCGGGTGCTGCGGCAATCGCCGGAGGCACTCGCATCCGTTCCCGATTCCGTGGCGCAAAGGCTAACTCTGACACGGTAATCATCACAGGTTCACTACCCGCCAACGCGTCGTGGCTCGCGCTCATTAAGTGGTCGCTGCGCGGTCATGGAAAGCAAATTGGTGTCCTCCTTCTGTTGTCACTAGTTGGAGGTTCATTAGCCCTGATCCTTCCGCTCGCCACGTCGGCGCTATTCGCCGTCGCCGTGCCCATGGGAGACGCGAACCTGGCCGCCGGCATCATGGTCACGTTAGCGCTCGCAGGTGTGGGCGGCGCACTTTTAGTCGTGGCACGCAACTTCTTGCTAATTCGGTTGCGGAACACCAGCGACACCCGCCTCGCGCCGGGGGTGATGGCACACCTATTGCGCCAGCCCATGACCTTCTTCCGACGCATGTCCTCTGGTGAGATCCTGAACCGCACGTTGTCAGTTGATATGGCTCGCGTGCATGTCAACGATGACACGATCGGAACGGTAATTAATACATCTTTCGCTCTGGTTAATCTACTTTTCCTGTTTGCGATCGACGCTGTGCTCGGCCTTGTGATCTCTCTCGCAATCGGAATCACCATGATCATGATGTCGCTGATTCAGCGGCGTATTAAGAGACTCACTACGTTAATGATGGCCGAACGCAGCGATCTTAATAGCAATACCATGTCACTTATCGAGGCAATCGTGCCCATTCGCGTGGGTGGTGCTGAGTCTCGTGCACTCGCACGCTGGACTCAGACCGCGGCACCGGCTTTGAGCACGGTGAGGGAACTCGAGGCGGAGTCGAGTGCAAGATTTACCATTCTTGCCGCAGCACCCCTTGTCATGAACACGGTGCTTGTCTTGGCCGTTGCGTCCCAACGGGGTGCCTTCACCGCGGCGGCCTTTATGGGTGCTTTTGTCGCGGTCGCGCAACTCACAATCGCCATGACCCAGCTCACCCAGAGTTTGTATCTGATTAGCGAATTGAAACCCGCCCTTGAACGCATGGTGCCAATCACGTCGTCAGTGGTTGAGCGCTCAGGACCCGCCCGGGCGCCGGGTGCGCTTCAGGGGAGCATTCAGATGACCAATGTGGTATTTGGTTACGACCTCGAGCGGCCTCCGCTGCTCGACGGCCTAACCCTCACCGTCGAGGCGGGGGAGTTCGTCGCGATCGTCGGACCGTCCGGTTCGGGGAAATCCTCGCTGATGCGACTCATCCTCGGCTTCGAGAACCCTTGGAGCGGTGTCGTGGCCTACGACGGTAAAGACCTCGCCGAGCTCGATGTCACCGCGGTACGCCGGCAGATAGGCACTGTTCTCCAAGCCTCCGTACCCTTTGGCTCTACGTTCCGCGAGTGCATCTGCGGCCCGCTACAGGTTGACGATGACACCCTTTGGAAGGTCATCGCCGAGTCAGGGCTCGAGCGGGAGGTTCAAGCCCGCGGACTCGATGAGCCACTCGGGAAACGCGGCGGCGCAATCTCAGGTGGACAGCGTCAACGCCTGATGATTGCACGTGCGCTCGCGGGGGATCCGCGCGTTATTCTCCTCGATGAAGCGACCAGTGCCCTCGACAACGTCACGCAGGACATTGTCATGCGGTCGATCCTGGAGCGACCCGTCACACGTATTGCCATCGCTCACCGGCTCACTACGGTCGAACGCGCTGACCGCATCCTTGTCGTTTCAGGTGGCCGGATCGAGGAGGAGGGCACGCCCGCGGAACTACGCGCAAGCGGTGGACACTTTGCGCGACTCGCTGCACGCCAGGAGTATTAAGTGCTTTGATGCCAGGGCTTCAACACTCGTATATTCACGCAGCGTGCTTATCCTGAAGAGTTCCGCCACGATATTGCCCGCGATCGCGCGGAAATCGAAGACTCAGGGTCACAACAGAACACCGTTTGATGCTTTCGTCAAAGCGTATGACGGGAATAATTGCCCGGTTCAGCCGCTTTATGGCCGAGTGGTGTCGAAATGAGCGCCGGTCTTTAGCCCGGTCACGTGGTCGTCGGTGCGAGCCGGATCTACCCCACCAAGATTCGTGAGGAAAACCTGACGTAATCGCAATTTCCATGACGGCCTATGGGCCGGTTGGATCGTCACGCGTAATGGTCGCGGTGCGGCCACGAACCCGTAGATGACGATTAGCGCCGACGCGAATTCTGTTTCTATAACTAATAGGACCAACCGCCCAACAGCGGCGTTTACCTGCCTACCCGACCAAAAACTTCGGAGTGTTATGGATTGACGCTAAATCCCTTGACAAAGTGAATTTCGGAGCCCAGAATTAGGCAATGTGTGCACACTTTGTGTCGACGGCATGAACCAGCTCGTATGCGACGTGGCCGACGTCCCCCCTGGCGCATCGCGGCGGGTCGAGGTCGGCGACGGGCTGATTCTGGCCGTCTTTAACGTCGAAGGTAAATTCTACGTTCTAGATGACACTTGCAGTCACGGTGAGGCGTCCCTGGCGGATGGGGAGATTGTTGGGTGCGAAATCATCTGCCCCCTTCATTCAGGCCAGTTTGACTTGGCAACCGGAAAAGCAACCCGCAGACCGGCCAAGCGACCACAACGTATCTTTCCAGTGGAAGTCGTCGATGGTCAGATCCTCGTGAATGTGGATGACGAGGCCAAAGGCTCCAACGCCGATGGGTTGGCGCACCTGCAGACGTAGAGCATTGCCGCACAGGTAGTTCGGGGAATCAGGTAACGAAAGGACGGCAAGTGACAGCGACAATTAATGGTTTGGTGACTCAAGAGCCGCACGTCATGAAAGATGTGAAGCGGTGGAGCCGGCGTCATCCCGAACTGGGCACCGAACCCATTTCGACAGAGCGATTCATTTCTCCCGAGTTCTTCGAGCGTGAACGCGCGCAGATCTTCTCCAAGTCGTGGATCAACGTCGGTTCATTGCACGATCTGGCCGGCCCAGGCTCGTTCTTCACGAGAGACCTGACAGTCCTAGAGAAGGCCATCCTTATTACCCAGGACGCAGATGGTGCTGTCCGGGCGTTCCATAACGTCTGCAGTCACCGTGGGATGAAGCTCGTCTGGGAGGAAAGTGGGCCGTGCCCGCGGGCCCTCGTCTGCCGTTTCCACGGTTGGGCGTACGGCAAAGACGGGGCTCTCCAGTCTGTTCCTGACGAGGGCGAGTTCCACTTCGCGAGCAAAGATGACATCGGTCTGGTTCCGATCCGCACGGAGGTATGGGGCGGCTTCATCTTCGTAACCTTCGACGAGGAGGAAACGGGATCCGTCACCGACCACCTAGGTCCTATTGCCTCGAGATTCGCCGAGTTCCCCTTCCATCTGCTTCAACTCCAGTACCGCTACGACGTGCCTGAGCGCGCGAACTGGAAGGTCGCGATCGACGCGCAGAACGAGATCTATCACGTACCCATGCTCGCGCCCGTTCACCGGTTCCTTGCGCAAGGGGCATTCGCATCGAACGACGACGGATACACGCGCTTGAACACTTTCTCCCGCGAGGGGCTGCACACTCGCTATACCTCAGTCTCGGAAGATTATGAGGAGACCGCGCTCTCGAAGAAGCTCACTGCCGGTAACCCGCCCTGGAACGAAAAGATCCTTCCGCTGGAAGACGCCTTCGAGTTCCATGTGCTGTTTCCAAACATGGTCATGTCATTCTTCGGCAATATGATGTTCACCTATAACTTTTGGCCGGTGGACGTGAATCACTTGGTCTGGGAGATCCGCCTCCATTTTACCGAGCCCAAGACACTCGCCGACCTTGTGTCGCGCGACTTTAGTGCGAAGCGATTCCGCGACCTGCTGTGCGAGGACAAGACTGGTCACGAGGCCCTGCAGACTGGTTGCGAGTCGAAGGCTCGGCCCTACCTAGTCATTGGTGACCAAGAGGTACAGATTCGTGCCTTCCATCGCAGCGTCGACGACTACATGGCTGGAGCACAGAATGGCTGACAAGCGCATCCCGTTCCCTGAGGTGTTCGGGGACAAACTCGACCAGTTCACCGACTGGGCAGTTACTTTGGACCGGGAGAGGATCGGGCGGCGTATCGATCTTCCCTTCGAAGAGGTGGTCGACTTCTACCATCGGCTCCTCCCGTATGTCGATGACATCATGAGTTACCTGCGCACGCGGCCGGTGGATAATCCGTCGATCGAGGACATCAACCTAGTCAACCTGATGAAGTCTCTCGTCGAGGTTTCGGACGCCGTGGAGATCTACGGTCAGGGTGTTATTCCTGACGCGGGCGACCTGAGGAACTACGCATCCCGGCTCGATCGCGATCTCGTGGGGAGTGATCGTGTCTGATCAGTTTTCTGCGATTATCACCGGTGGTGGCTCGGGCATAGGTAAGGCATCTGCGCTGGCCCTAGCCGGGCGAGGCTTTGCCGTGGTCGTGGCCGACATCTCGATGGAGGCGGCCAATGAGACGGTAGCGGCTATCAAGGCGGCGGGCCAGCGGGCCCTCGCGCGTCGAGTTGACGTCACCAACAGTGACGAGTTGATGGACGCGGTGTCTGCGGCAACTGAAACCTTCGGGCCGCTTCGCGCTGCCGTCAACAGCGCCGGGATCCAAGGCACTTTGGCTCCCGCAGAGGCGTGCACCGAACCCAACTGGAACGCGATAATTGGCGTCAACCTCACCGGCACGTGGCTCTCTATGAAGTCGGAGCTCGCCGCGATGCTGGCGGGAGGCGGAGGTTCGATAATCAACATCTCGTCTAACTTCGGTCTCGTCGGCCAGCGAGGGATGCCGGCGTACTGCGCGAGTAAGCATGGTGTGATCGGCCTGACAAAGTCGGCCGCTCTCGACTACGCGGATCGGGGTATCCGCGTGAACGCGGTCTGTCCGGGCCCCATTAACACCCCGCTGCTGGAAGCTTTCACGATCGGGGGCGGCAGCGAGATTCTCGACAGCATCAAGTTGTCGGTGCCGATGAAGCGCATTGGCACGTCCGAAGAGGTTGCCCAGGCAGTCGCATGGCTGGCAAGCGAAGAGGCGTCTTACGTCACGGGTGCGGCACTGTCGGTAGACGGCGGATACGTTGTCCCCTAGACCTCCTAGGGGCTCGGGCGCGGACCTCACCTAGTGAGGGCCGATGAGACCGATGCTATTAACATCGTGGTTTCCGAGCGCGAGATGGTCGCCGATGGCGTGGTGCGCGTTGAATTCAGGAGTCCTGAAGGTGCGGATCTTCCCGAGTGGTCTCCTGGAGCGCATATAGATGTGCACCTGCCCGCGATGATCCGCCAGTACTCATTGTGCGGTGACCCCGGGGAGCGCGACCGCTATGCCATCGCCGTCCTGAAGCAGCCGGACGGTAGGGGTGGCTCGCGGTATGTGCACGGCCGGCTCGAGGTCGGAACCTCGCTGACGATCAGCGCGCCACGGAACCGGTTCGAGTTGGTTGATGCACCGGGTTACTGCTTCGTCGCTGGGGGAATCGGCATCACGCCGTTCCTGCCGATGATCAACGATGCGATCAGCCGGAACCGACCGTGGAAGCTTTTCTATGGCGGTCGGAACGCAGAGTCGATGGCCTTCCGCGAGTTGCTGAGCGAGTACGGGCCGGCCGTCGAGATCACCCCAGAAGATCAATTCGGTGTGTTGAACCTGAGATCGATCGTGGACCACCTGCCGCGGGAGCACATGCTCTACTGCTGCGGTCCTGAAGGCATGTTGGCCGCCATGGAGGGCTCAATGCCCGCCGAGGACTTGGGCCGGCTTCACCTAGAGCGTTTCGCTAAGTCTGGCGAGGTTCACAAGCCGGACGACTTCGCGTTCACGGTCGAGTGTAAGGAGTCAGGCTGCAAGGTTCTCGTACCCGCCGGAGTGACGATCTTGGACGCGTTGATCGGGGCAGGCGTCGATGCAAACTTCGAATGCCGGGAGGGAACCTGTGGTACCTGCGAATTGGACGTGCTCGACGGAGCCCCGGATCACCGTGACTCGATTCTGTCTCCCCAGGAGCGGAAAATGGCCACGATTCTGTTCCCGTGTGTGTCTCGCGCCAATACTCCGGAACTCGTGCTCGATGTCTGATCACACTCGCGACTGCATCTGTCTTCGCCGCCGCGGCCGCGGTGAATTCGGGTCGGGTTTAGAAATCGGTTTATATACACTCGGCGTGCGAACGCCTCTAAGGGAGTCATCAGGTGTCAGCGAGAGCCCAAGGGCGCTCGGTGATTCCGTAATGCGTGTGCAAAGGTAATTTGATGACTAGGGGAGACAGGCCAGACAGCCTGGAAAGCATCGAAGGGCTGCAGTTCCCAAAGCCCGATAGCTACGATCATCGGTATACGAGCGTTGTTACTTATGACCATCTACGTGAAATGATCATCACGGGAGTACTGCCACCCGGTACTGAGTTGAAGCAATCGGTGCTAGCCAAGGAGTTCGGCGTCAGCCGGACGCCGCTGCGCGAGGCGACACGACGGCTGCAGTCGGAAGGCCTCATCACTCTTGAGGTGAACCAGCGGGCGATCGTCTCGGGTCTTGATGTATCGGAGATTGATGCGCTGTATGGAATTCGAATCGCCTTGGAGGCGCACGGCCTGCGGGTGTCAACCGGACGTCTCTCCGCGAAGGAGGTGCGCATCGCGCGGACCTTCCTCAATGAAATGTGGCAGGCAGGAAAACGGATGGATCTGCGCGGATGGACGAGCGCCCACCTTAGGTTTCACGAGGCACTGGTCGTCGAGGCAGGTAGTCATTCGGCTAGCGCCATGATGCGTTTGGCGCAGGAGTGCGACCGCTATCTATTCGTCTACCACCGCACGCGTCCGCGGGCTCCGCAGTCTCGGCACCAGGAGCACGTGGAGTTGCTCGCTGCGGTACAAGGGGATGACGTCGAATTGTCAGGACGCTTGGTCGCCCAGCATCTCGCGACGACCGCGATAGACCTCATTCACGACCTCGATCCGAGAAGAGGAGTCACGGCGATTAAGTCCGCCCTCGAACTCGTGGATCCCGGTGGCGGCTGCGCATGGTTGGAGGCCCATACGGAGTCCGCCTCTATCTAGGCCCTATAGGACGCTGTCTAGGACCTCATCCGCCCATGCGGGATCGTAGGAGTTGAGCCTAGGAAAGCCGGTCTCCGCCGCGCCAATCCATTGGTACTTAGCTCCCGGATTGCTGAGCTCGAGCCCGGACGCAGTAATGAGGTGAGGGCTGCAAACTATTTCGGGGCGCTGTGCAACAGCCCACTGATCAAAAATCTCAGCGCGGCCGCGTCCCTTTCGCAAAGCATCCTCGAGAGCCGCGTGGTTCACGAGGGGACACGAACGTGCGACGTCCAGGATTACCGGGATGATGCTGATACATCTGTGCTCCACGTAGAAGGCGTGTCGGAGTGCCCGATCGAGTTCGGTGCTCGCTCGAAGTCCGCCGACCGCCAAGTCCTTGCATGCCTGGACGGCCTCCATGGCCGGCAACGTGGTGACGACGAACGACCAAGCAGAATCGCTCCACTGACGCCAACCCAAGTCGCTAACGTAGCCCGCTATGGCAACGACCTCCGCGTCCGTGATGGGTTTGGGAGTGGGGCGGTGGTTGAACAGTTCTAGTGGGAAGGACCGGTGGTCGATGGTCAACTCGATGCCGCGGCAATCGGCCGCACGGGTCAGTGTGTGGAGCGCTAAGGTCCCCCACGGGCAGCCGATGTCGGACCACATGGTCACGACGCCAGGGTCACTGTTGACGAGTGCCGAGTCGACTAACTGATTCATGGTCCCTCCAAGGGGTTGAAGGTTGGCTGTGTTAGGCGCCGGTCGCGAAGGACTGGACGGCATAACTTCGGTTCTCGACTGCACGGATCTTGCCAAGTAGGGACCAGGCGTATCCGGCGTCGCCTTCGAGCGACCGCATGACCTTCCGTGCGCAGGCGATCAGGAGTGCAGTGCCATCGCAAGTGGCCGCAAGGGCGCACCCGTCGCTCCGCGAAGACGGATCGGAGCAGCAATCACACAGAACTCGTTGACACCATCCGCGGAGAGCTCTTCGAGATTAGCAAGTTCGATCATCGGTACGCCCGCTTCAGCCAGGAAGTGGCAGTGGCCGGGCAGCCAGTTGTCCTCGTGCTGCGAAGGTGCAACCTCGACGCACTCCTGATCAGCACCGATGGCGATGATTCCAGCCGCCGTCAGCCACCGTGCCGCTTCTAGGCTGAGGCCGGGAGGGTTCCCGAGAGTCTTGCTGCCGTCCGGCCAGTACCGCATCCTGCCGGTGCGCACAAATACGACATCACCCTCATTGATGGTGAGCCCGGTGCGCTCGAGTTCCTGTTTGCAGTCTTCTACAGTGATGGCGTACGACGGCGGAAGACACTCGACCTGCTTAAGTGCCGCGATATCGAGCATCAAGCCCCTTGCGACGATGGGCGGAATTTGTTCTGCCCCGCCCTTGGTCCAGTGCCTGCTTCCCAGGTGCTTGTCCGGGCTGAAGCCGTTGTAAATCTTCCCATCGACGCCGAAGTGATTGAGCGAATCAATGTGCGTGCCCGTGTGGGTGTACATGAAGACGACATCACCCGAGTAGCACACCCTTTGGTTAATCTCGTCGCCGACGCCATTGAGGTTGTCGATCGCCGTGCCCCCCGGTGTGTGGCTCATGAAAATCTGGTAGGCGGGGTCGCCAGCGGCCTGAAAACTGGGCATGCCGACGAAGTAGTCGATGCTGAGGTCGTAGACGCGAGAGGCGTCGGCCCTGGAGAGAATTTGCGCCTGGGATGCCGCAGTCATCTTGTTTAAGGCGCCCAGTTGATCCTCAGCACCGTACGGGCTCGTCCCGACCTTGATGTTGTCGCGAGCCACTATGAGTCCTTTCGGACGAAATCAACCACCGCGCGTGACTTTACAAGGGGGAGAAGTTCAGAGACAACCTCGGTGTGAAAGGGATCCTCGGAGTAGGCCTTGAGTCCTTCCCAGTCGTCGAAGTCGGAGATAAGAGCGCCGTCCCACGGATCGCCATTGTCATTGGGTTCGCCATCGTTGGCGCCCAGTTCCCAACTGCGGAGGGTCGGCAGTCGCTCGGACAGGGTCGTGAGCAAGTCCAGGACTCGCTGGCGGTCGGCAGGGTTTGCAACCTGCCACATGAACATGTGTCGGATCATCGAGCGCTCCTAGCGTAGGGGGCTGTAGGTAGTGGTCTGCCATGCATCGGCGGGACGGAGTAGTTCGCTATGCCTCTGACTCCATAACCCGGCCAAGGTGCATACACCTTGACACGTATATTTTGGCCTGTCAACCACAAATCCGCCTTTATCCGGCATCTCAGCATTAGTTTGGTCTGGCCTTGCGCCATGACGATAAGGGTCAAATTGGCCGATAGTCCCAATCGTCGTCGCCGAACTCATAATTTAGCCGTCGTCGGTTCGAGCCCCCTAGACACCTCTCACTATTTCTCGCCATAGCACGACTTCAGAGCCTGGGTTCCACGCAAATTGGAGCGACCGCTAGTTCGCGGATTTGGTCTTGAGGCGGGTTCTAAGTGACTCGATGAGAGGCAACCTCGGTATGGCGGGGGAACTGCCCTGGATAGTTTTTTTGGTTCTGGTCTAGCGCTCGAGCTGCTCGTGCTCCGAGTTGAGCCGCAAGATTTTGCCCAGGGGGATTACCGTTTCGCGTCAGGGGCCACTTATCCTCCTCCAGCACCGCGTCTTCCTCTTCAACGCGCCGGACCTTAGGCTTCAACGCCTTAATCTCGCCCAGTTGCTTGGCGACAGCACTCGCCGCCGCGGTCAGCGACGGGTACTCACCCAGGTGCTCATTGACCAGATGCACAGCACGGGCTTTCAACTCAGAATCAATCATCTTGGGCATGGCACTCATTCACCTAGACTCAAATAGGGGCGGCATCAAGGCGAGGGCGCTTCACAGCCAAGACCCAAAGAGAATTACAAAACAGGTTGACAGCAACTCCACCAGCACCTAACCTCAAAATAATATTAATTGAATGTCCACGAAGTTAAGGACGTAAATTATGTTGCTGGTACGACCCCCGCAACTGATCGTTGGCTCGCGGATGCTGTACATCTGTTGGCAGCCTAGTGACCCTGGCGCAGTAGCAAAGTTGGTTCCAGCAGACCTCACACCTGTTAAGGGCCGTACGGTCTACATGAACCAGTACGTGGTTGATGATGCCTCGCAACTCTCAAATGCGAATAGCATTGAGACATTTGGCTCGTACTCCCTGACTTATCTCGGTGTTGAACTTGAGGGCTTGGACACAGAGGAGGGAGTGCCTGGGCGTTGGTGGACTCACTACTTAAATAGTTCCTCCAATATGATTAGTTATGCGCAAGAGCGGGGAGTGCCGACATCCACAGGGCACACTGAACTAGAACTATCAGGTGATCGCTTGGTTGCTACCACTTATGACGGTGATAGTGCCATCATACGGACAACTTGCTCCGTGCGACTTGGGAAACTAGTTCGCGCGAATGGTCAGTTGCGATATGTGACCCGCGTAAATGACGATTTGATGAGTGGACGCTACCCATTCGTAGCCGATATGGCGGAAGAGTTTTCGGTGACGTCGCTCTCTTTCCTCGACCAATCGCATCCGGTTTATCAGATGCGTCCAGCCGACCCACTAACAATCACATTCGGCTTCTACTCACCCTCTATGTCCTTCTGTTACCCGGGTGGTGAGGGTCTCCTAAACACAGCCCCACACGGTCTTTAATAACACGCCACCAAAAGGTGGCCAGGGAAGGTGGTTCGCATGGCGCTTCTAGATCGTTCTGAATGGTACGACATTGCACGCGCGACTCAATGGACATTTCAATATGTGCCAGAAGAGGAAATCTTCCCCGAGGGTCATTCTGGATCAGAGGGAATCTCGAACGAAGTTTGGTCAACTTACGACGAGCCCTATAAGGTCACCTACCGTGAGTACGTAGATGTCCAGCGACAGAAAGACTCTGGTGTCTACTCGGTCAAAGCGGCACTGGATCGACTGGACATGTACGCGAAAGCTGATCCTGGATGGATCTCCATTTTGAAGTTGCACTACGGAGCTGTGTCTACGGTTGAGTATGCCGCCGCGCTCCAGGAGTCGCGTTATGTACGCTGGTCCAAAGCGCCGGGTATGCGTAACATGGCAACGTTCGGGATGCTTGATGAAATCCGACATGCACAGGCGCAATTGTTTTTCGCCCATGAATACGTAAGTAAAGATCGGCAATTCGACTGGTCACATGAATCCATGAAGACGCAAAATTGGGGCGTTCTAGCAGCACGACATTTCTTTGATGACATGCTCATGAGCCGCGACGCCACCTCAACGGCGATCATGGCAAACTTCGCTTTCGAAACTGGATTCACAAATCTTCAATTCATCGGGCTCGCAAGTGACGCCTCTAATGCCGGAGATTTCACTTTTGCAAAGCTAATTCAGAGCATCCAGTCAGACGAAGCTAGGCATGCTCAACTTGGTACGCCGCTGCTACAGATTCTAATAGAGAACGGCCAGAAAGATCGGGCCCAAAGACTTATCGACATTGCGCTCTGGCGTTCGTGGAAAATCTTTACGATTCTAACTGGTATTCCTATGGACTATTACGTGCCGCTGGAGCATCGAGAGTCATCCTTTAAAGAGTTCATGGAAGAGTGGATAATTGACCAGTTTGCCCGTTCACTGAATGAACTCGGCCTCGATAAGCCTTGGTACTGGGACATCTTGATTCGCGATCTAAGTGAGCATCATCACGGGCAGCAGTTAGGTACATGGTCTTGGCGGCCAACTCTGTGGTGGTCCCCGGCGGCCGGGGTTAGTCCCGAGGAACGCGACTGGCTTGAGGAAAAGTACCCAGGCTGGAACAAAACGTTTGGAAAATGCTGGGACGTGCTGACCGAAAACTTAAAGAACGGCCATGTTGAAAAAACTATACCGGGCACCCTTCCAGTCATATGCAACATGTCGAACCTTCCGATCGTCGGCACACCCTTCACCCACTTGAAAGATCACCCGTGGGAGTACGGAGGGCGCCTCTACCACTTTGGATCCGAGGTGGATCGATGGATATTCCAGCAAGATCCCGAGCGCTACTCTCAGCACAAAAGCCTCATTGACCGTTTCCTGTCGGGAGACATCGAACCCGCAGACCTCGGTGGAGTACTGGCCTACATGGGGATTGGCGTGCTTAGCGAGGGCGGCGGTGACGCCCACGACTACTCATGGGTCGATAAGTACCGTTCCATTGAAGCCAAGGTAAGTTAGGAGACTGACGATGGCGTTATTTCCAATCACTTCAAATTTCGAAGGTGACTTCGTTCTGAAGTTAGTTCCCGTAGACGACGAAAACACCATGGCCGAGGTGGCTGAGGCGGCGGCTGTTCACAGTATTAACTTGCACGTGGCTGAGCAGCCCGGAAAGATAATTCGAGCCCGACGTGCGGGGGAGTCTGAACCTTTCCCATTGGAAGTTAAGCTCAAAGATTCGGGCCTGATGCCAACCGAGTGCGTTGACTTCTACTACGAGTAGCGAGAGGAAATTTATGACGCTCAAGAATCCCGTCGGGCCCGTGGTCCAGTCAGGTGAGATGGCGAATGCTGTCATCGACGCAGCCCGAACCGATAACACATCCGAGGTATTCGTCCGAGATCGCGGGTCATACGTGCGAATTGAATTGGACAGAGAATGCTTGATCCTCCGTGAATCAATGGAGCGAGAGTTGGGACGTCCATTTCAGATGCGTGAGCTTGAAGTGAGCATGCCCTCGTTTCAAGGACGAATCGAGACGACATCAGACTACTTCCGCTTTTACGCGACGGCTAACTAGTGACGGAGTGATGACATGACTGAAGCGGTAATAGATCTTTCTCCACTAAAGACGTGGAGCCATCTAGCTAAACAGCGACGTAAGCCCAGTGAATACGAAATAGTTTCGACAAATCTGCACTGGCATACAGGGTCAAGCCAACCTTTCGACGTTGATCCCGAAGGGTTTATGAACACTTGGTACCGCGAGTACCGAGATAATAGCCCTGTCACTCACCCTGACTGGGACTCCTTCCGAGACCCAGATGAGATTGTTTATCGAAGCTACAACATGATGCAGGATGGGTCTGAGACTTACGTCGACGGCCTGCTTGACCAATTCTCTGAGGAGGGCCACGACTCAGGCCTGTCCGCAAGTTGGTTGACAACACTTCAGGAGCTATACACCCCCGGGCGATACCTTCTGCACGGTGCGCAGATGGCCTCCGGCTACTTGGTGCACATGGCGCCTGCTAGCACCATCTCGAATTGTGCGGCTTTCCAGTCTGCCGATTGCTTGCGCTGGGTCTCACGTGTCGCCTACAGAACTCGCGAGCTTGCAATAGCCCATCCAGAATTGGGGTACGGCGAGACCGAAAGGCAGATGTGGGAGCAACTTCGCGCATGGCAGGGATACCGTGAGTTGACAGAGCGTGCCTTGGCTTGCCGAGATTGGGCTGAGTCTTTTATAGCTGTAAACGTTGTGCTTAAACCAACTATTGACGAGTGCTACTGGCGAGCATTTGAAGTAAGTGCTCGACGTGCCGGTGACAGTCTTTGCGCCCTACTCACTGAAGCAGCACTTCGAGATAGCGAGCGCTCGCGTCGGTGGACGGTAGCACTAACCCGAATGATGCTGAATGAACCCGCCAACGTTCCAATCATCAAGGGCTGGGTGCAGAAGTGGACACCATTGTCTGATGCCGCCATCCAAGCATATTCAAAGTCGTTGCCCGATAATCCAGGTGCGGCTGAGGCGGCCGTGGAAAGAGTGAGGGCTTTCCACCAAGAGATTGGGATCTAGGGTCCTGTTCAGCTCGGTTACGAGTTGGAGTCATCAGATTCTGTGAGCGAATTGAACAGAGCTCCTGTGGTCACTATTGAAGGACTAGATCGCGACTTCACGTGCGATAAAGGCGATCTAATTCTTCGGGCCGCGCTACGTGCGGGGCTTGGATTCCCATACGAGTGTGCTACTGGTTCCTGCGGGACCTGCAAGTACGAGCTTCTTGTGGGGCATGTGGAGGACACTTGGCCAGAAGCACCTGGGATTCGCCTTAGAGACCGTGAACACGGCAGGTACCTTGCATGCCAAAGTAAAGCCACCGGGCCTATTGTCATACGGGTTCGGCTCGATGAGAGATTACGACCTCCTATCCCGCCACGGCGATCCGTCGCAACTATCTCCGGACGGATCTATCAAGCACCCGGATATTCGGAACTAAAGCTACAAATATCTGATGAGGGAGCCGAGTTCCTCCCAGGTCAATTCATACTTATTGAATTCCCCGGCCTAACGGGCGCTCGGGCCTACTCCATGTCTAACCAGCCTAATACCGACGGCGTCCTTCAGTTGCATGTCAAGGCTAAGCAAGAAGGAATAATGTCTAATTTGTTAGTTAGTGAAAGCCCGATTGGCACAAAACTCATTGTGGATGGACCTTACGGACATGCATTTGCGCGCCTCGAGGACTCACGGCCTGTGGTCTGTATTGCCGGTGGTTCTGGACTAGGCCCAATGCTGTCCGTAGCCGGTGCACTAGCTTTAACACCGCTTGCCTCACAGCGTTCGGTTGATTTCTTCTACGGAGTGCGAACGCCCGCAGAGGTTTGTGATCTTTCTGACCTACGTAAACAGGCAGAAGCATTCGGCCGCTGGGGGCTCCATGTTGCCGTGAGCGATAAACCAGATAATTCGTGGAATGGGCTGGTTGGCATGATAGACCAAATTGTGCAAGTTCACCTACCTATGCCTTGGTCGAACTCTTTGTTCTACATTGCCGGACCACCTCCCATGGTGGATGCCGTGGTTAGAGTTCTTTTAACATGCCAGGTTTCCCACGAGCAGTTGATTTTTGACCGGTTCTACTGAGTGAGGAAGTAATGACATTTCTGAGGGTGTGCAGTTTCGATGACCTCTGGGAGGGTGAAATGAAAGTGTTCACCGTCGACGGAATCGAGGTATTGCTCGTGCATCTTAAGGGGGGACATGTAACTGCCACTCAAGTAGTGTGCCCACACCAGAATGTTGAGTTGGTTGAGGGGACGCTCGAGGGCGATATTCTCACCTGTCGCATGCACCTGTGGCAGTTCAATGCTCGAACATGCACAGGCCACAACCCGACTCATACCCAGATCGCCTCTTACCCTACGCAAATACAAGGTGATGAGATCTTCGTAGATGTGAACGGGGATGTTCCCAAGTTCGCGACCCCATAGGAAGGCCAATTGTGAAGTTTGCAATCTCATTTAGCAACATCGCTCCCCCCGAGGGCAACCTATCTTGGGCTCAGATGGCACAGGACATGGTTAGTCTGGCGCCAGAAATCGAGGAAATGGGGTTCGATGGGATCCACGTTCTTGAACATCACTTTCAACGCGACGGCTGGAACCCATCGCCACTGCTTGCCTTGGCAGCCATTTCCTCAGTAACCAAGCGCATTCGCTTAGCCACGGACATATTGCTCGCAACTTTATACAACCCGGTAAAACTCGCCGAGGACACGGCGGTTCTGGACAATCTATGCGGAGGTCGTCTTACCCTAGGACTCGCGCCTGGATACGTTACTGAAGAGTTTGCTGGCCTCATGGTGCCTTATGAGAGCAGGGCACGTCGTTTCGAGGAGGTAGTCAATATTTTGCAATTGGCATGGACTCAGGAGGTATTCGACTACGAGGGAGAGTTCTTCACGATACCTGAGACACGACTGACACCGAAGCCACTGCAATCCCCGCATCCCCCGCTGTGGTACGGAGTATCTGGCCCGCGCATGATGATGAGGGCTGCTCTACGAGGGGCGCTCCTTGTCGGGTCCCCTCGACACACCCTTTCAGAACTCGTTGAGCACTTTAGGCATTATCAGGAAGCTTGCGTCGCGACGGGCTTTGTTCCCACGGAGCGACCCATCGGCCGCGGGGTGTTCATCGCTCCAACGTCTCGGGAGGCAGTTGACGCAGCCGCTCCGGGAGTGACACACCTATTTCGTGAATTGTATGGACGTAAATCCGCGGCTGGTGAGAGAGTTTTGACTGCGGATGACGGCTCGATGATAAGCGACTCTGCTTCGGTAGATTTCGAAACCTTCAGGCAGCGTTACATCATCGGGACTCCTAGCGAGGCTATTGAGCGCATCATCCAGTTGCGCGAAGAGGTAGGGATGACCGAAATTGTTGCCTGGACTCAATTACCGTTTGTAACACGAGAACAGACGTTGCAATCTGCTCGGCTAATGGCAGAGAAAGTAATTCCAGCCTTCCGGTAGATCTAAGGAGAGAATTGCGGCCAAAGGCGTCCTTCCCACAGATCAGCCTGCCACAACTCACCTAAATAACGCCCACTTTCAGGGGTCATATCAACCGATTTCGAGAGCCCGCGCCAGCGAACATGGTCGAAGCCGGCTCGCAGTGCGGACCTGTAGCGCAGAGCTTCCTTGGTCGCGGGATCGGCTTGCGCGTCATCCTCGGAATGAGGGAACAGCGCATCGGTTGTGGTGACGATGTTCTCGATCTCTGAGCTCGCCTGAGCTTTAACACTGCATGCGTCTCGAGTCGATCCGTGTCCGGCGGGGCCGGCAACTCGTTGTACGTGACATCCCCACGCCACCCCACGGTCATGGAGAGACCCTGATACACCTAATGCCAATATATAAAGAACTCCTTGCTTTCTTTCTAAATCAATAGATCGTGGCTATTTTCTTGCCATGTCCTCGACACGGCGCCCCCGGCGACCAAGTGAACTTGCGAGGTACCGACACCAACGAAACCGTTGAACAGGGTGACGACACTGGACCACGACCACATGGAGTTGTCGCCCGCAGCCACGTGCACGAGCGGACGCGCGCGGCGCAGCGCGCACCACGTTAATAGACCGCCAAAAACCCCTGCGGGGAGACAACACAATGCTGCGACCACCCAGTTACGTGCACCGCAACATCCCTTCACAAATAGCCACTTTTGCACCCCCATTGCGCACTTTCGCTACAACGCTCGCGGGCTACGTGAGGACCGTGGCCAGGGCTTGCGAGACCATCAACGGCTTTCGTGGCATCGAGCGACACCCAGACACACTGTGAGCGACACGGACGGGGGCGACAGAATGGGTGGAGTTCAAGCGCCGATACGTCAGTCCCGGCTGCAAGCACCTACGCACCATCGGTGCACGCGATCAAGCAGCCGACTCGATTGCGTGCACCAGCTGATCGATGGTCGGCGATCCCACTAGTCCATCTGGGGTGGTGAACAGCCGACAGTACAAGCCGACCGGCGATGCAGAGACGATGAACGGATCGCGACCGTTGACGAGAATGGTGGGCGAGCCGCGGAAGCCAGCGGCCGCCGCCTTCTCCGGTGTGTCCACGAGTTCGTGGGCTACGTCGGTCGCAGTGAGCCCAAGTTGGCTCAACGCCGCACGCACGCGCTCATCGGCCAACTCCCAGTTGGGGCAGCCGTCGAAATACTGCACAACGATGTCCACTGTGGGCACACTACGCGCAAGATGTCGGCAGCGGTCAAGAGGTCGCATCTTGGGCCGCGCAAGAGGTGCGTCGAATGCGGTCGCCAGGCGGTACACCAGGACGGTCTCGACCCCGAGTTCGTAGTGGCCACGCCTGAGGTTCTGGATGAAAGCGTGCCCCTGTACCTCTCTCGCTATTGCAAGCCTATTGCACGACTTCAGAGCCTGGGTTCCACGCAAATCCGAGCGACCGCTAGTTCGTGAATTGGGTCTTGAGGCGGGAGCAAGAACCGTCGGCCGGGATCTCGTCCCTGGTGCACAATCCTTCGGTCCTGATCCTCGACGAGGCCACGAGCGCACTCGACAATGCAAGTCAGGCTGTCTTGACGCAGGCAATGCAGGCCCTTAACCAGAATCGTGATTGCTGAGGCGGTGACACTTGAAAGGATTCGGAAGAACTAACTGGTGATGTCCTTGCGATCGAATCTAAGTGTCGCTATGAGCACGAAGATACCGAAGAGCACCAGGCTGTAGGCGGTGCCCTTCGCCATGGTCTCCCAGTCAACCGAGGAGCCCAGCGCACCCACCCAAGCGTTGGCGTACTCGCCCGGCAAGAAGTTACGCACCGAGCCGAGAGCTTCGATCGCATCGAGAATGTTGAGCACGATGATGATGACTACCGCTGCTCCGACAGCGCCGAGCGGAACGTCGGTTAGCACGCTCATTAAGAAGCCGAGCCCTGCGGGAATCAGCAGCACGATCATTATGTAGCCGGCAACTATTGCCAGTCTTACCCAAGATTCGGTGACGTCGAAAGATGCTCCGAGTGGACTAACTAGCGGGGTAGTCCCGAACGCGAGGGCGCCGATGATCCACGAGGCCCCGACCAAGATGAGGAGGGTGATGGCGGTGAGCAACAGGCCGACGAGTGCCTTTGCCCGCAGCAGCCTTCGCCTCGGAACAGGTGCCGCGAGGAGGTAGCGAAGGGTCGACCACGAGGCCTCACTGGCGACACTGTCGCCGAGAAACATTGCCGCGATGATGGTGAGCAGGAAGCCTGCTCCGAAGAACAGCATGGTGAGGCTGAAGTTCCACGCACCTGCAGTGGCGAGACCAACGAGATCGAGTTCGCCCCCACCAAAGCCTCCGCCGTTACCCGATGAGGAGGAAGGACCGAGCTTTACCGCGGCGACAACGATGAGCGGGAGCACGACTCCGACGGCGAAGGCGATGATCGTCCGTCGCCTGCGCAGTTGTCGCACGAACTCAACGCGCACGGTCAGCGTTTTGCCGCGGTCGTAGAAAGACGGAGTAGGCGCTTCGGCCAGATCAGTCGGCATGCTCTCGCTCATGTCACTACCTCGTGTCCTTCTCCGACCAGATCCAAGAACACGTCCTCGAGCCGGCGGCCGTGATGCTCGCGGAGGAGTGCTTCGACACTGCCCTGAGCGATGACCTTGCCCGCACCCATCACGACGACGTGGCTGCAGGTTTGCTCCACCTCACTGAGTAGATGCGATGACACGATCACTGTGCGGCCACCTTGTGTGTATGCCTGCATGACCTCACGCATCTCCTTAATTTGGGGCGGATCAAGGCCATTGGTCGGTTCATCGAGAAGCAGCAGTTCTGGCATGCCGAGCATTGCTTGGGCAATGCCGACGCGCTGACGCATCCCTTGACTGTAAGTGCGCACTCGGCGGTCGATAGCCGAACCCAGCCCGGCGATTTCGAGTACCTCCTTAATACGTGAATCACCTATACGCCCCGATGCCCGCCAGAAGAGATCGAGGTTCTGGCGCCCGGTTAGGTGCGGAAGGACTCCGGGGCCCTCGATGAAGCACCCGATTCGAGAGAGCACCGGGGAGCCTGGGCGGATGAGTTCGCCGAAGGCATGAACCTCTCCGGCGGTGGGCGAGATGAGGCCCATCATCATGCGCATTGTCGTGCTTTTGCCGGCTCCATTTGGCCCGAGGAGCCCAAGGACAATCCCCGCGGGCACGGTGAAGTCGACGCCGTCGACGGCTCGCACGCCACCGGGGTACTCCTTTACTAGTCCGGTGACCACTACCGGGTGAGGTGAATATCCCAGGGGCTCGTCAGCCGGTAGTTGTCGGCGTGGGCGAGTCAGGAGTAAGGCCAGCGCGACGATGAAGAGGAATGCCACGCCAAGCAGAGGCCAGGCCCACAAGGGCCACGACGAACTGGTCGGCGTTCCGGCAACCGAGGGCACGATGACAAAATCATCGGCGAGTGAGACGGAGTAGACGGCGGGGCCCGCCGGGAGTCGGTACGCCTGGTCGGTCGTGGTCACGGTCAGTGCGAGTCGTGATCCGGGAGGAACCTCGGTGACTATCGCTGGCAGTTCCAGGTCCAGGAAGATCGGCTCGGTTCCCAGAATGTCGAGACGGATGGGTGCGACGAGACCGGCGGGAAGCCTTGAGCGCCCTTGATCGTCAACTATGCGCAGCGCCGCAAAAACGGTGGCTCCGTTAACCGGGCGGTCACTCGAGATTTCGATTCGTGCGCGGGCTGCTCCTGCGATGCTCAGCGTTGATTCGAGGGCATCGGAGATGAAGGTCGCGGTCTGCTGCTCGACTCCGCGCCCAACAGTGCCGCTGACCTGGCTCAGGAGTGAGGCGATACCACCGAGACCGGGAACGGAGGAGATAGAAGAAGGGATGCCCCCGGCCGGTGCCAGGATCTGCTGCGTGGGCCCGGTGAGGGCTACCGAGGTCTTTGAAGTTCCGCCGAGACCGGGATAAGTAGGTGAGCTAAGCACATCGAATGTGCCCGCCGCGCGGTCGCTCAGTGCGGAGCCCGCGGTAACCGAGTACAGGAAAGTGTCGGCTACGGGTGCGCCCTCGGCAAGGTGCGCGGTGAACCAGTTGCGTGTTAGTTCGCGAAGTTGCACGCTGACTGCATCGGGGGAGGCCAGCCCACCATCGTGGCCGCCGGCATGCCACGCAACCTTCACCGGGGTATTTGGATGTGCATCGAGAATCTGTGTTGCATTGGCGTTGGCCTGAGAGATCGGGAATAAGGAGTCGGCCTGACCAGCGCCAATGAGCGTTGGCGCCGTGATCTGGTTAGTGATACTCACCGGTGACGAGGCTCGCATGAGCTCGGCGCCGGCAGCGTCGATGGTTCCGCTCACCGCCGCTCGCGTATAGGCCTCACACCAGGCCGGAGTGAAGCGACCGCACTCGGTTACGGGAGTTCCGGGTGCTGATTGCCCGGCGCTGAAGAACAGCCCAGACCAAAGTGACTTGAACGCACCCTGCATGTCTTCACCCGTGGCCTCGTCGCTGATCCGCGATTGGCCGAAGAGGGATTCCTCCAGGCTGTTCCAGGTGATGTCTGCTGCTATCGCATCGACGCGGGGGTCGTATCCCGCGCTCATCAATGCCAGGGCTCCGCCGTACGAACCGCCGGCGATGCCGATGCGCGGATCACCGGGCCCATCTGAGATTACTTCCGTGCGAGTAGACAGGTAATCGATCAAGTGCGAGGCATCGGCCACTTCGAACTGCGGTGCGTTCATCGAGATCAGGCCGGTCGAAAGGCCGAAGCCGCGTGCCGAATAGGCGAGCACGACGAAGCCAGCTTCCGCGAGTGACTCAGCCTCTGCACTCACCGACGTTTTGTCGCCTCCGAAGCCGTGGGCGAGGAGTATCGCGGGCACATCATTCTTTGCACCGCTCGCGGCATCGGTATCTCGTGGGGGAGGGAGGTAGAGGTCGGCATCAAGTTGCACCGGTGTCGGGTCAGTGGCGGAGGCTGGCGCTCCATTGAGAATTAGCGACTCCGGAGCGATAGTTGTGTCGGAGAGGCGAAAAGCCAGCACGGAGGCGACGGCGACAGAAAGTACACCGAAAGCAACCACGACAAAAATGGCGGTGCGAAGGCGCCTCCTTGATCCTGTGGCCATGCCTTCACCTTATGTCGCGAATTGACCTCCTGCAGTTCTTGGCAGGACAACCCACTTAGTGGGCCGACGACCCAGAGCCGGACGGCGTTCGGGGAGCGCGGGGTTTGCTTTGAAGGCAGGAACTCTCGCCCGACCAGCGGCGCTACTTCGTGTCTTACCAATCGGTGCAACCCGCTACCGGGCGCCTCCCACCCAGATCGTGGCTAAAACGGTGCTTGTGTCAGTGGCCTACGCCTCCCTTCCGGATGCGGGATATGCGTAATTCCCGAATACTGGAGGGGTCTCCGAATTCGCATCAGTTTCTACAATTGGCAAGGTTGAGTAATGGAAGAAGGGTTTCGCTGGAAGGTTCTCTTGGTCGAGGACGAGGAGTTCACCCGAGGTCTGCTCACGAATTCTCTCGAGAGGTCCGGCATTGAGGTGCAGTCCAGCCCATCGGTGGCCCGAGCCCTTACCTTGCTGAAGGAATTTGAGCCACACGTGGTGATCACGGATCTGGATCTAGGGCCGGGGCCGAGCGGGGTGCACCTACTGGAGCGAGTCGCGGAGCAGGCTCCTTGGGTCGGTATGGCAATCCTGAGCGCCCATGCCTCACCTGAACTCGCCGTTGGCGACGGCCACCGCATCCCTGAAGGCACTGTATATGTGGTGAAATCTGAGATTGCAACTGCTGACGATCTGGTTGACGTGGTGCGGTCCTCGATCGAGCGCCGCGTGATTCGTGATAGTAATTCCGCAAGCGACAAAGTGATACTCACTCCGGTGCACGGTGAGGTTCTGCGTTTGATCGCTGAGGGGCTGTCGAATGCGGCAATCGCGAAAGAACGGAACACGACTCTGCGGGCAGCGGAGAGCATGGTGCAACGGACCTTCCTCGCCCTTGGCATACGTTCAGATGCCGATCGCAATGCTCGTGTATTGGCCGTGCGAATGTGGCAGCAGGGCAAGGTCATCGTTCGGTGACGACTCCGTCTCCACTCGATCTCATTGGTGGCCGTTGGGCGGTATCACTACGCGTGTGGGTGATCGTCGCCCTGCTAATGCAGATCCCCGCTGCCGTGCGGGCCTCGCAAACAATGGGGGTGCCCGCGCCCGCCATGTTGGTGCCGGGTTTGCTTGGTGCGCTCGCCCTAGGCGCAGTCCTTTTGGCGGCAGATCTGACGATTCTCCGGTCACGTATCACTGCTCCAGTTAGCGGATGGCTGGTTCTGGCGATCTGGTTCATCGCCTGCACTGTGAGATTCTTAGTTGCTGATTTCACCTTTTCGCTGCTAGCCCCAGGTGGCGTGGGATTCTCATTGGGTCAAGTCATTGCCGGATGCGTATCCCTCCTTGGCTGGATGTGGCTGCTCAGTGCTTACTTCGCCATTAATGATTACTACCGCGCGAGTTCGAATGAGCTCCGGGCTTCGATGACGCGGCTGCTCGAGATCTCCAATCGGCAAGTAGTCGATGACGAGCGGCTACGCGCATCGCTCTCTGCCAGCATTGAGGAGGCCGTACTGCCGACAATCGAGTTGCTAACACGCGAGGTTGCGGTACTCAACGATCGATCTTCGCAGCAGGAATTACTCGCACTCGCCGAACGCGCAGGCGGCGAAGCTCGCCTGTTGGTTCGAGAAATCAGTCACGGGATCTCAGTAGGCAAGATCGCGAATATTTCATCAACGGGCTCGATTGAGACTGCAGAAATGATTAGAAACGCGCGCGCCCCGTGGTTCGTCTCGGTGCTCTGGGCTCCGCTACTCGTCGCCTTCTCGATCCTGCCCGTAGCTTTTGCAAACTTTGGGGTCGCATCACTCTTGCGCGGATTAGTAGCCTTCGCTGCTTGGTTTGGGGTCTGTGTATTACTTCGGCTAGTACAAAACGGATTTTCTGGCTGGAGGTCGGTGAAAACGTTCGGCTTCGTGCTCGTGTCAAATCTCTTCGCGATCGTTGCGGGCATAGTCGTAACAATTCTTGTGAGTCCTGATTGGCAGTTGTCGAAGTCTGCTCTGCAGTTGCTAGGACTATGCGCGGTAGCGATCTTGGCGGGGGTGACGGCAGCGTCGATGAGCCGTGCGGTCTCTGGTCTGCGCAAGGACAGCGAGATCTTGGCTGAGCAAAATCACCTCATCGTTGACGCAACCTTGAAGGTCGAAGACTCAATTAGTCGGCTCCGGCGCCAAGTGGCGCAGGTGCTTCATGGCCCGGTGCAAGGGCGACTTGCTGCAGTTGCACTTTCGCTCCACCTGTTTGTCGATGGGCAGAGAAGTGGCCTTGTCGTGAGCCGTGAGGCAACCTTCCGGCGGTGCCGCGCCCTCCTGGAGCAGGTGAATATCGACATCGGCGTGATCATGAATGGTGGGCCTGAAAGTATCGAGGCGATCGATGTGCAGTTGACAAAGTTGGCTCAGCGCTGGGTCGGTCTTATCGATGTCGACTACAGCGTGTCTGACAAGGCTCAGACCAACATCGATGTTTTACCCACGCTTTCGAGCCGTGTTGGCTCAGTCATCGAGGAAGCCATCAATAACGCTGTCACCCATGGGCGCGCCTCGTCAGTGTTTATCGCCGTGGACTCCACCGCGGCTGTTGGCATTCAGATTGAAGCGCTGGACAACGGCCGAGGTTTGCCCTCGGAAGTAGTGCCCGGGTTCGGCCTCCGCGGTATCGAGGCCTTAGCGGGTGTGTGGAAGCTCAGTTCGGCTCCGGGCCATGGGGCGCTGCTATCCGTTACTTTGCCTTATCTGCCGAGTGTCACTGAAGCTCCGATTGTTGAGCGCGCAGCCAAATGGGAGTCGTGGTTCCGGAAGGTCAGATCACCCGTGGAAACATCCTGAGCAAAATCCTGGGCGCGACGGCAACGGACGAAGTTCTCGCCTGGGAGGCTGCAGGAAAGACGTCCGACGCTGGTCACATCAGCAATATGCCAATGGGAATGCACGCGATCGTTGACCCGGGCAATATCTCGGGCGGCAAGCGCAGCGCATTCTGCTCGCCCGTGCGGCCGATCGCATCATCGTCATCGATGCCGGTGTCGCGGTGGAGAGCGGGACGTATGACGAGCTGATCGCCAAGGGTGGGGTCTTCGCGGCCCTCGTCAAGCGACAGGTTTCCTGACCCGGAGATAGATCACTACACTGA
>WLLZ01000150.1 GCA_009700485.1 Actinomycetota bacterium
ACCAAGACAAGAATGAAGGTGCGAAGTCGCCTCCGTGATCTTGTGGCCATGCCTTCACCTTATGTCGCGAATTGACCTCCTGCAGTTATTGGCAGGACAACCCGGCTCAGTGGGCCGATGACCCTGAGCCTGACGGCGTTCGGGGTGTAGGCGTGCTAGCGAATGAACCAACTACCAGAGTTTGAGAGAAGGGTTCGCATGCACACAGCACCGCCCGCACCATTATTGACCCATTGCGCCCACGATTGATGCCATCTGGCTCCGGTGACCCCCGACCAGTTGGTGCTTTTGGAAGACACGTAGGTGGAGCAACCCGTTATGGGGAGCCCGACTGCTTGGGTGAGTTCTTCAGATGATGTCGGCTGATCAAGAGCAACCACCGACACCGAGTTACCGTCAGTGTTGGTGACATAAGCGAAGGTGCCAGCTGGATTCACGGCAACACCCCACGCGCCGTTCCCCGCCGATCTCGACGGCCAGCTACATGGCTTTTGCCAGCGCCTACGGAATGACATTCGCAGCCGTATCCGGGCTTTCGTCTCTCATCTCGCCGATTGCCAACGCCGGGCCTACCTTCAAGATGCTCGAGCCAATCATGACCGAACTCCCGGATACTGCGGGCGGCCGTCAGGATCCCGGCAAGCTCACCGGGCGGATCGAATTGCGTGATGTGTTCTTCCACTACACACCTGATGGTCCAATGATTCTGAAAGGGCTCAACATCGTTTTCGAGCCGGGCACGATGGTGGCCTTGACCGGGCCATCGGGTGCCGGGAAGTCGACGATCACTCGGCAATTGCTTGGTTTCGATCGGCCCGAGCGCGGGCAGGTGCTTTATGACGGCAGGGATCTTCAGAGCCTCGATCCAACACTTGTGCGAAGCCAGATGGGCGTCGTTGTCCAGGAAGGTCAGATCACTCGGGGATCGATCATGCGCAATATCTTGGGAGCGGCTTCAACCGACGAAGCTCTGGCGTGGGAGGCTGCAGGGAAGGCGTCCCTCGCCGATGACATCTGCAATATGCCGATGGGAATGCACACGATCGTCGACCCGGGCAATATCTCGGGCGGTCAGGCGCAGCGCATTCTGCTCGCTCGTACTCTCGTGCACAATCCTTCGGTCCTGATCCTCGACGAGGCCACGAGCGCACTCGACAATGCAAGTCAGGCTGTCGTGACTCAGCCCATGCAGGCACTTGATGCCACCAGAATCGTGATCGCCCATCGACTGTCGACGATCCGTTCCGCCGATCGCATCATCGTCATAGATGCCGGTGTCGCGGTGGAGAGCGGGACGTATGACGAGTTGATCGCCAAGGATGGGGTCTTCGCGGCCCTCGTCAAGCGACAGGTCTCCTGACCCGGAGATAGACCACTACATCGAGAAGGCCGGCGCTGCTGGCCGACTCCAATTGGCACCCGTGATGGTGATGGCGGGAGAATGAAAGTCAGGCTTCAAAGACTCCATCTCGAGTGACTAGTGAGTGCCTTTACACCTGCCGAGATCGCATACCCCCTGCCGTTAGAGTCAGGTGCGCCAGTTCGCTCGTGCATCGTGCCCAAATTTGGCGCTCGACGACACGGCAAGCATCTACAGCGGCAATTTGATGAGCCCTCTGAATTGTCGGCGGACGATGATGGCTAGCTTGATTATTTAGTACCGACTTACAAGTGCTCAGTAGTCCGAGACTTCGAGGCTCGAGCTCTTTTAGCATTGATGACGAGGGATGTTCCAGCAATTAGTGCCCAGACGACATTTAGTACCACTGAAGCCCAAGCAGTCAAGATAATTGAGTAGCCCAGCAAAATCAAGGCGCCAATGAAATTGGGAACCTGATAGCGGGGAGAAAATGAAGTGACCCGACCCGATGAAACCAGCCAATAGGCTCCTAGGTAACAGGCACCGCCCAAATTTCCAATAACGTGCAGTAAAACCGTGGCCATTTTAAAAGGATACTTGGTATCGCCATAACTTTTATGCGGTTTGCAATAATCTGAGGCCTAATCAAGGAGTCTGCCCGGCAAGGACGTTTATGAACTTGACGATTAATAGGTCTAATGCAGTTTGGGAAGGAATCGGGGCAAAGGCGTGTGCCCTTTTCCCCCGTGCGAGAATTTGTTCAATGGTGATGCGAAGTTTAATTCAGTGACCGGAAAAAATAACAAACTGGCAGCAATTGGCGATAGATCAAAAGTATATCTAGAACATGTTTCAGAGGTAGTCCACAAAACAGTCCGCAAAACAGTCGAGGGAGATCAGCCGTGCTAGATCTTGCTCTGGCACTCGTGGCAGGTTTGGGCGCCGGGATTTTAAATGCTGTGGTAGGTGCCGGAACTCTTGTGACCTACACAGTTCTACTGGCACTGGGCTTAAATCCGCTCGCGGCGAATGTCACTAGTGCCGCCGGGATTTTTCCTGGAAGTATCGCTGGGGCGTACACCTATCGGAATGTGCTTCGCGAGGCGCAACTGCGGACCGAACTGGTCCTGGCGACCGTCGCTATGGTGGTGGGATCCCTCCTGGGTATTCCACTGCTATTGCTCCTGCCTCCAGAGGTTTTTAGTCGTGTCGTCCCGTGGTTGATCCTCTTGGCAGGAGCCCTAACCATTTTGCAGCCCTGGCTCAAGGGGCGTCCGGTCATTGGCGTTAGGGCAGTTAAACCACGACGAATTGTCCTAGTCTTGGGCATCTGCGCAGCCGGGATTTGGTTATCGTACTTTGGTGCTGCTACCGGGGTGATTACCCTGACGGTACTGCTCATTGTTGGAATTCACGATTTGCAACTGGCTAATGGGATCAAGAATCTCATCACGGGTGTCGCTAATTGCCTTATTGGAGTCTTATTCCTATTTATTGCTCCCGTCAATATCCCATTTGCGCTTGCGATCGCTATAGGGTCCACCTTGGGTGGTCTCGTTGGTGGGCGTGCGGCGCAGAGATTCTCCCCGGTCGTATTCCGGTTTGTGATATTCCTAGTCGCGATTCTGGCGGCAGCTGCAACTTTCCTTGCCTGAACGACGGGATTTCTATTTATCTGGTTGATGCTGTGACCTGTGTTGCTGCATCAGGTCACCCAACGGGAAGCTATCCCAATTCGCACTCAGGTGTTCCAGGGTGAAGTTGAGGTATGCACCCTTCGCGGCCGCTAACACCCTCGGCGGTGTCATTGGCAGCTCGTTTATGGGCGCACCGATTGCGGCGGCAATCGCGTTCCCGATAGCTGCAGCCACGTTCATTATGGGGATCTCGCCTGCGCCCTTCGCTCCAAAAGGACCGTAGGAAGGCGCACCTTCGTGGAGCACACTATGTACCTCGGGGACGTCACCTGCGATCGGGAGCCGGTAGTCGCCGAAGCCCTTCTGCTCAATAGAACCATCGGAAGCAATCGTGATTTCCTCTGTCAGCGCGTATCCAATGCCCTGCGCGACACCGCCCTGAATCTGGCCACGAATTGCATCCGGGTTAATAGCTCGGCCCACGTCTTGAGCGACCCGATAGTCCAAGATCAAAACCATTCCGGTGGCGGGGTCGACCGCGACATCACATTCGTGAACAGTGAATATCGGGATATCCAGCGCATCGATCATGTGCCCGGCAGCGCATCCGGCTAGGCATTCAGTCCCTTTGGCGGTGAACGCTCCGTTTCCAATGAGCGGACCCCCTCGGCCTTGGGCAAAGGTCACCACCTCCGAGACGGACCGTGCCATGCGGTTATCACCGACAACGGAAATTACCCCGTTCCTGACCTCGAGGTCGGAAGCCGCGACCTCCATGAGATCGCTAGCTGCATCGAGCAACTTGGCGCGCACATCCTCTGCCGCTAAGAGAGCTGCGGAACCTAAAGACACCGTCGTGCGACCTCCACCCACGCCGACGTCATAGCCGGAGGCATCCGTGTCTGCCTGCATCACCACTACCAATTCAGGGGCGATACCCAAAGTGTCAGCAACGATTTGTGGGATTGCCTGCACCGTGGATCCCGAGCCGATCTCTACTCCCGCCGCCACCAGCGTGGCGCTGCCGTCGGCATTTAGATTTATTGTTGCCGCGGACGGACCCACGAAGACGAACCAAGTCCCCACGGCTAGTCCGCGTCCCAGTGCCCACCCCGCGGGGGCGGCAGGAGGTGTACTAGGTCGCATCGCAATGATTGTTTCCAAGAGTTCGTTGTGGATGCTCCCCTCGAAGACCTGACCGGTAGAGCCGAGGCTGCCGTCGCG
>WLLZ01000151.1 GCA_009700485.1 Actinomycetota bacterium
CAAATCCGTGATTCGTTGCTACTGGTGCGCGCAAAAGTAATTGCGGCCTTGGCGAACTTAGCTGAGCTGGCGGTGCGATATTCCGATACAGCAATCGCCGGCAGATCGCATAATGTGCCGGCTCAGATCACCACCTTAGGTAAGCGCTTTGCCTCCGCGGCAGATGAACTACTTGTTGCATACGAGCGACTTGATGATTTGATTGCGCGTTACCCAATGCGCGGCATTAAGGGCCCGGTCGGCACCTCACAAGACATGCTTGACCTACTAGACGGCGATGAATCCAAGTTGGCTGAATTCGAGGCGTCGATTGCAATCCATCTCGGGTTCGAGCGGGTGTTCGACAGTGTCGGTCAGGTTTATCCACGCTCACTCGACTTTGATGTGGTTTCGGCGCTGTTGCAGGTAGCTTCTTCGCCATCGTCACTGGCAACCTCAATTCGTTTGATGGCAAGTCATGACCTCGTCACCGAGGGTTTTAGGCCGGGGCAAGTTGGGTCATCTGCAATGCCGCACAAGATGAATACGCGATCCTGCGAGCGCGTCACCGGGCTAGCAGTTGTGTTGCGCGGTTACGTGACGATGACTTCGGAGTTGGCGGGCAATCAGTGGAATGAGGGTGATGTCTCGTGCTCGGTGGTGCGCCGAGTGGCTCTCCCCGATTCATTCTTCGCGGTTGACGGGCTATTTGAAACTTTCCTTACCGTGCTTGGTGATTTCGGCGCCTTCCCCGCTGTTATTGAGCGAGAGCTTGAACGTTATTTACCATTCCTCGCCACCACCAAGATCTTGATGGCCGCGGTGCGGGCTGGAGTTGGTCGCGAGATTGCCCATGAAGTTATCAAGGAGCATGCCGTAGCCGTCGCACTGGCAATGCGCGAGCAGGTTAATACCGAGAATGACCTGATGGAGCGTCTTGCTAACGACGCGCGCCTTGGCCTTACCCGCGTTGAATTAGCTGCGCTTATTGCTGAGCCGTTGTCCTTCACCGGTGCGGCAACCACGCAAGTCAATTCGGTGGCTAAGCGGGTCGCGCTTATCGTGGCCGATAACCGCGATGCGGCTTCATACCGCCCTGGAGATATTTTGTGAGTATCGATACTCCGCTATACGACCTACCCGCTGGTTACACACATGTGTATTCGGGCAAGGTCCGTGATCTGTATTCGACTCCTGATGATCGGTTGCTTTTTGTCGCAAGTGATCGCATTTCCGCATATGACTGGGTGCTCCCAACTACCATCCCGGATAAAGGTCGAATCCTTACGCAGCTATCGCTTTGGTGGTTTAAGCAGTTAGAGGGTGTGGTGCCCAACCACCTACGCAGCACCTCGGTGCCAGCGGCTGTCAAAGGGCGCGCCATGATCTGCGATCGACTCGAGATGCTGCCAATTGAGTGCGTTGTTCGTGGCTATTTGACCGGTTCCGGCTTGACCACGTATCTCGAATCCCGGTCTATCTGTGGGTTGGGGCTACCTCCGGGCCTCAAGGATGGCTCGCTGCTGCCGAAGACCATTTTTACTCCGGCGACGAAAGCCGAGCTCGGTGAGCATGACGTGAACGTGACTTTTGACGAAGTGATGACCATCATCGGCCAAGAGGAAGCCCAAGAGCTCAAGCGGTTGTCACTGGACATATACGAGCGGGCAAGTGAAAAAGTGCGGAGGCGCGGCTTAATTCTGGCCGACACCAAGTTTGAATTTGGAATCGGATTGTCGGGCAAGAATGTTGGCAAAGTAGTGCTAGCAGATGAGGTTTTGACGCCTGATTCATCCCGCTATTGGCCGCTGGCAACTTGGGCACCGGGTGGCCCACAGCCCTCATATGACAAGCAATACGTACGTGACTGGCTGACTTCACCGGCATCGGGTTGGGATCGGCACGGCAATACTCCGCCGCCGCCGCTACCGGATGAAGTTGTCGAGCAAACTCGAGCGAAGTATGTCGAAGCTTATGAGCGCGTGACCGGGGAGACTTTCCGGTGACAACATGGTTGATCACCGGTGGCGCTGGTTACATCGGCTCTCATGTCGTGCGCGCCCTGCAAGACTCCGGGCGCAAGGTAGTCGTTCTCGATGATTTTTCAAGCGGCCTTGAGCGGAAGGTGCCCGCAGGGGTGCCGATCGTGCGCGCCTCGGTCGCAGATCGTGCCGCAGTAGCCGGCGCGCTGCGAGCCCACCGGGTAGATGGGGTGATCCACCTTGCTGCAAAGAAGGCAGCGGGTGAGTCGGTCACGATGCCCCTGTATTACTACCGTGAAAATGTCGGGGGCATGGTGGAGTTACTGGCTGCTATGAATGATGTTGGGGTAACTCAGTTTGTGTACTCTTCTTCAGCTGCAGTTTATGGCACACCTAGTGCGAATCCAATTTATGAAGATGCGCAACTTGCTCCGGATTCACCATACGGTGAAACAAAAGTGGTTGGTGAATGGCTCACGCGTAATGCTGGCCTCGCCGACGGGGTTTCGTGGGTAGCTCTACGCTATTTCAATGTGGCCGGCGCCGCGAGTGATGATTTAGGCGACAACAGCATCAACAATTTAATCCCGATGGTTTTTCGTGCCTTGGCGCTGGGTGAGCGGCCCCAGATATTTGGCGACGACTACCCAACAGCCGATGGCACCTGCATTCGCGACTACATCCATGTGGCCGATCTTGCTGATGCGCACGTTGTCGCAGCAGCGCGATGTGAGTCCTCGCGAAGTGCTGAGATATTCAATGTCGGTCGCGGCGTCGGCTCATCGGTTCGCGAAGTCATGGATACCATCGGGTCGGTAATCGGCAGAGATGTCGAACCGGAGGTCGTAGCACGCCGTGTTGGGGATCCACCGGCTTCGACCGCAGCAACCGACCGCATTGAGAAGGCTCTGGGGTGGCGGGCCACGCATGATCTGCGCGCCATGGTGGCTTCTGCCTGGTCGGCTTGGCAGGCATTTCCGCCTAATTGATTATTGGCTGAACCAAGAAGACCGGGATTTCGCGGCCGGCATTTCGCTCGTACATCGCGTAGGCAGACCACATCGCCACTAACTCTCGGTAGAGCAAATCGCGCTGGTGTCCGGTCACCTCGATGAAGGTGCAGTCGGTCTTGGTGCCGTCGATCTCAATCGATCCCGTGGGTCGCGCGCGGACATTGAACACCCAAGCCGGTATTTGAGTCTGGCCGGCATTTGAGCCGGTGATGATCCACGCGCCTTCGTGCGGCGCCGCGAGCAGCGGGGTGCGACGCCACTGGGCGGATTTGCGCCCGAGGGTGGTGATCCAGATAACCTGCTGCCCCCCGGGGAACCGGCGCCAAAGCCGTCCGCCACTTAACTTGTCGACGACCTTGTGGAGGCCGGTGGTGGTGCGGAGGGTCAACCCCCACCAGGTGTCGTAGGCCCGAGTACCCATGGGAACACCGTACACACCGCCCCGCTTTACGTATGGCATAACGTATGGCACGATTACCGATATGAGGCGAACCACCGTGTATTTTCCTGATGAACTCAAGGCCAGGTTGGTAGCCGAGGCAGCCCGCAGGCAAGTAACGGAGGCCGAGATCATTCGACAGGCTGTGGATAAAGAAACCCGGCGGCCGCGGCCGCGTGGTGGAATCTTCTCCGGAGACACGGGCGGGGTAACCGGGGCTAATCTCCATGAGCACATGGAGGGATTTGGTGAAAATTGATCATCCTCGACACGGGTGCAATGTTTTCTTATCTAGTTGCATCCGACCCGCACCATGAAGCGGTGGCGTCAATATTCGCAGCTAATAGCGAGGGCTTCGTCCTGAGTCCATTTGTGATTGCCGAATTGGACTATTTCGTCTTGACGAGACTGGGTGTTCGTACCGAACTCGCTTTTCTAGCAGACATTGCCAGCGGTGCATATGAACTGCCGGTGCTGAGCGCAGCCGATTTGATAGCCTGCGCCGGCGTCATCGACAAATACGCCGATCAGCGGGTAGGCGTAACCGATGCGTCTTTGGTCGTACTCGCGGAGCGATACCAAACCCGGCGAATCTGCACCCTTGATCACCGATACTTTGGGGTCATGCGAGGCACGGACGGAACCCCATTCGAACTGCTGCCGTGAGCGGCCCCGAACGCCGATAGACTGGAGTCCTTCCCCGGACTGTCAACTGAAACCTGCGACTAGCAATGGAGAGCCCGTGGCCCGCGTCGTCGTCGACGTCATGCTTAAA
>WLLZ01000152.1 GCA_009700485.1 Actinomycetota bacterium
CGCCTCATTGAGATTGCGCGCAGCACGGCCGGTTCAATACGAATTCCAATTGAGCTAGATGCTGACGGCAACCCGCCACTAGTTGTTGACGGCTTGGTGCACCCAGAAGATGATGTGGCGATCGCCAATGTGGCCGGGGCGAATTTACTAACCCACACCCCTGAAGTACGAACTTGGCTCGCTGAGATCGAAAAGCAATTTGTGCTCGGTACCTATGCATATGCAGATGGGGCGACGCATGTACTCCTCTCGATGGCAGCCGACGCTGTGGTGGCCGATTTACTCAATGGCCGCAACGACATAACCCTTGCTTATCTAGCCACCCCGACTGACACCTTCATGGTGCCACTTGATGCAGTTCTCGAATCGCGACGGCGCTGGGACTCCCGCGGCTTCAGCGGTTTACTACAAGCACCTCTGCGCACCCTTAAACAGTTTGAACCCAATTACCCACAAACAATTTTCTCCGCTGACGGCACTGAAGTCGGGCTTAACGACTCCTTAATCTCGCAGCAGGGCGCCAACTATGCACTGGCAAAACGCCTCCAAAGATGGCGTGCATTGGTAGCGCGTTCGACCGGAACCCCAGTTTCAATAAATCTTGCACCGGCAACTCGCACCCGGTCGGTAATAAAGAACCGGGCGTTGGCTGCTGCCTATGCTGGTGCAGACCGTTTCGGTATTGAAGTCTTTGATCCAGCTACCTAAACTACTCTCATGGCAGCGCTGTTGGTGCATGATCTGCGAAATCCAAATGCAACCGCGAATCCAGCTACCAAATTGCAAAACCCAATGGAGTTGTTCGTGCAGGGGGCCAATCATGGCGGATTGTGGCGAGCCGCGTATTCACCACGCTCGGTGCTCGGGATCGCTGCCATCCTTGGCATGTTCGAATCCCGCGCCTAAACGACGCACTGGAAAGATTCAGACGATATTTCGCTCGGGGCGAAGCGCTCCGCTAGCAAAACGTCGAACATCAAGTGGTGAAATATCAAGAAAGGGTTCGCGGCCTAGATACAGGTCGCGCAGAATCTCCCCTATTGCCGGGCCCTGCAGGAAGCCGTGGCCGGAGAATCCAGTCGCGTAGAGCATTCGTGAAACTTCACGGCTTTCACCAAGAAGTGCATTGTGATCAGGAGTAACTTCATACAACCCCGCCCACCCGGTCTTGATACCAACATCTAGTAATGCTGGCGCCCGCACCTTGGCGAGCTCGGCTAACTTTCCCAAGAACTCCTGGTCAGCGGTGCAATCAAAGCCCGGCTGCGTAGTTTGATCGGAGAAACCCATGAGCATCCCTGGACCTTCACGATGCCAGTAGAAGGTCGACCCGTAATCGATTGTGAAGGCTGTCGCCAACGCATTTCTAAGTGGCGCAGTCACTACCAGTTGCCGGCGGACAGGAACGACCGGCAGCTCAAAACCAACCAGGTTCGCAATTTGCGGTGACCAAGCCCCGGCGCAATTGATCACGCAGTGGGTCGATATTTGACCTGCCTGCGTTACGACCGAGTTGATCTCGCCACCTGAGACCAAAATATCTGTTACTTCGGTGTGTGTCATGACACGCGCGCCAAAATTTCGCGCTCCCACTGCATAGCCCTGGACCACAGATTCAGGTGAGCAGTGCCCGTCGTCCGGTGACCAGGCCGCCGCAAGAACTCCCGAGATGTCCAAATACGGTGAAAGTTCAGCGGCCCTCAGCGGATCGACAATTTCTGCGCGCACGCCCATTTGTTGCTGAAGGACAACCGCTAGTTCAAAGTCAGCAACCGCCTCGGCACTAGTTAAGACAAACAGATAGCCCGAGCGATGTAGATCGATTTGCTGCCCAGGTCTTTTCGGAAAGTCAGTGAAAAGTTCAAGCGAGCGCTTTCCAAGTGCGATATTTAGTTCATCCGAGAAATTTGCGCGTACTCCACCGGCGGCTTTTGAAGTAGAACCACCGGCGAGATCACCTCGTTCAACCAGAACTACGTCAACCCCGGATTCGGCTAGGTGAAAGGCCGCCGAAGCGCCCATGACACCGCCACCGATGACAACAACGTCGGCTGAATTCGGAGCTACTTTGCTCATCTTCGTGCTAGGTGATTTTGAAGTCTGGATCATGTGGCAGGTCTATAACATCCATCTGCGCTTTTTGTAATTTCCCGCTGTAATCCCAATTCATCGCTTGCCATCGGGTGAACTGGTCGAGCACCCAAATACCACTTAGCCTGGAGCCGTTGCCGCTGTTACCGTTGCCACCAAAAGGCAAATGGGCTTCCGCCCCGGAGGTCGAATTATTTATCGAAAGCATCCCGGCACTTATGCCCTCGCGGAACCGCCAAATCGTCGTTGGATCATTGGAATAGAGCGCACTTGATAACCCGTAACCGTGCCCATTTGCTAAATCAATAGCCTCGTCCAGCGAATCGAAAACACCCACTCCAACAAGTGGGCCAAAAGTCTCGTTCTCATAAAGCGCATCTCCAGGGCGCACCCCAGCAACGATGGTCGGGTGGGCAAACCACCCCGCCATCGGGTCGCCAACGAACCCCGCCCTTGGGTTGTCTTTGGTAATTTGCCCAACGCCGGTCGAACCAAGAACACGATGGTGTGGCTGAATCAAATCCAGATTTCGTAGGTGACCTACTAAATACTTCTCATCAATCATCGGCCCATAAAGTACATCAGCGAATGGATCGCCTACAGCAGCATTCGAGACTGCTTCAGTGTATCGCGACAAAACCAAATCGTGAATTGATCGATGCAACCAGAGAGTGCCAAGGGAGGTGCACCGCTGACCAGCGGTACCAAACCCCGCAAATAATGCCCCTTCGATTACTAGATCAATGTCTGCGTCGGGCATAACCACCATCGGGTTCTTGCCACCTAACTCTAGGCACGGTGATTGCAAATGCCTCCCAGCGAGTTCACCAAGCTTGCGGCCCACCGCTGTTGATCCAGTGAATCCGATCTTGTCAACAAATCCTGCGTCAAGAGCCGCCTCGAGCCCAGCAAAAGTTGCCTCACCTTCCGCGATTACTACCCGCAGCACATCCTTAGGCACTCCCCCTGCGTGCAGGAGTTCAGCAATTGCCATCGCAATAGCACCCGCCTGCTCGGCAGGTTTCCACACCACCGAGTTGCCAGTGAGTAATGCAGGGATGAAATACCAAGATGGTACGGCCGCGGGGAAATTCGCGGCCGTGATTATTACAACTGAACCAACTGGATTTCGAAATGTGAACAACTGCTTATCGGGCATTTCACTTGGGATGGTCTGACCATACATACGGCGGCCTTCACCCAAGAAGAAATCGCAGGTATCGATTACTTCCTGTACCTCACCGAGTGCCTCCGCGTAGACCTTGCCGATCTCACGGGAGACAAGGCTGGCAAGAGCCTCCTTATTTGCCTCCACAAGGCGCCCAACCTGAGCGATTACTCGGCCGCGCGCCGGCGCAGGGACAGCTGCCCAACCGCGCTGGGCATCGTGGGCAATCCGAGTGTTTTCGACCACCTCCGCCGCGCTAGCAAGCTGAAAGGTGGCAATGTCATCACCGAACGAGGCGGGATTTACCGAGGTGTAGGTCATGCCTGCATCCTGCCAGATCCCAACCCCGTAACGTTGTCTCGTGCATAAGTTCGTTATTGCATTAATGAGCGCCGTATTGGCGTTACTTAGCGTGGCGCCCGCCGCCTTGGCGAGCGACTCCACAGCCGGCGCGCTGCCATTAAGTGAGCAGCAGACCGGGCCGATGATTACCTTGCTGCAGGATCGGCTCGGTTGGCTCGGCTACCACATCGACGACAGCGAGCTTGGATCTTCATTGTTTGGACAAAGTACAGCTAACAATGTGAAGAGTTTTCAAGCCAAGTTCTTTATCTCCCCGACCGGCATCGTCGATCAGAGAACCTGGGTAGAGCTTCGAAAAATCAGCGAGCCGCGCGGTGAATTACCCCCAACGTGTACCGAGTTCACCACGATTTGCATCTCACTTGAGCAAAAGCTAGTTCGCTACGTCGTCGACGGCCAAGTGCGGATGAGTGCTGACGCAAGGTTTGGTGTCTCGGGCCAAAGAACTTCACCTGGTTCCTACCAGGTCTATTGGAAGAGCCGCGATCACGTATCTTCGCGTTATCAAACCCCGATGCCGTTTTCACTGTTTTATGACGGGGATCAAGCCGTCCACTACTCCCC
>WLLZ01000153.1 GCA_009700485.1 Actinomycetota bacterium
CGAAATTTGATAACGCAATGCTCGACTTCGCCTTGGCATATGCCGGGCAGGTCGGCACGGATTTTGCAACTTATACCCAGGCAATCGCATCCGGAGAAGTCACGCTAGCCGCAGATGAGGTGGAAGCGGCTACCTTGGCTTTCACGGCGCACGCAGATCACGGGATACAGGCGATCCGCACCCCGATCTGAACTAGCAGATTTAGTTAGCGGGCAGATCCGCTGTTACAGCTGCAGCTTCTGTCTTCGCGATCAACACCTGTAGCAAAGTGAAGAGCCCACCGGCAAGTAGCAGTACCCAGATCATGTGTGTCAGCGACATCACGCTGCCGACCACCAGAATGAACACGGTCACGGCCGTTATCACCCAGCGCACTGTATCTGCGCGAGCGGCCAAGAACGTGCTCAGCCCATTTTCTGGAAGCGAGGAACCAATTTCAGTCAGTCCGGCAACCACATGCGAGCGCACATTGCGTGCTGGCCTAGAACTCCCGGCGAACCAGCCCGCAATTGCCACGACTACACCGAAGATCATCAGACCTTGCAGCCCCGTCATCAAGTAGTTGAGCAGGGTGTCCCAGAAAACCCCAGAAGCCCCGCCAAAGACCGTACCGGCGAGTTGATCAACGAAGAAAGTTTTGCCGACGCCAAGAGCCCACGTCGTTAGACCTCCGGTTACAACGAGTGCGATACCGACAGCTAGCACCATTCTTGGGCGGCGCCGGGCCAAGGTGATTGCTAAGCCGAACAAGATGGCCATCAGGAGCGGGAACCACTGCAAAATCGGCGAAGTTAGGGAGTAGACAAATTGCAATTGCGCGACCACAGGCGCCTCGAAGAGCACGATCTGGCGATCGGACGCCGGGACGGTCACCTTGTCGGCGAGGCTCACCCCTTGAGCAACAAGTTGGCTCTGCACCGCGGTCAGGAGGTCGCTGATATCGAGAACCACCTGATCACCTTGCATCTGTACCGGGCCTTCGTTGCCGCCTTGGAGAATGGCAACAACACTCTTTTGAGTGGCACCTGCCAGCGTTACCCAGACTTTCTGAAATGCATCGGATGCGATGAAGCCCTGCACAATTTCACCGATGAGCTTGTTTACGCCCGCAGCAATTGGGGCTGATAAGGATGCGGAGAGTTGATCATTGTTAAGGAGCCCGCCGAGGAAGTCACCGACTATTGCGGTGGTATCGACCTGCTTGACGATAGCGGCGGACACCGCTTCGGAAACCGCGGCCTGGACCTGTGGAGACTCGGCCAGCGGACCAACGGTGGCGAGGAACTGCTCACTGTTTACTACCGTGGCATGACCCCAGTTGCCGAGCATTGCTAGTGGAGTCAGAGCTGCCGCAATAACAAAGATGAGAACTGCTGCGATTGACCGAACGCCCGAGCGCTTCTGGGCCGGCTTCACGTCACTCATAACTCTCCTGAAGGTCAAGTTCGCCAGACTTATGCTGTCTCACGAATCAGTGTGTGATGGGAGCCTATTGCTCTTTCCCCTCTGGTACCAAGCGGCTGTGGAAATAAGTAAGACACCAACCCCGGCATAAGCCCACGGAGCTTGTCCACTAATCGGCGAGATAAAGGCCATCAAGGTGATTCCGAACACCAGGGCTACGTTCACGATCATGTCAAATAGGGCGAATACCCGGCCCAGGTGATCATCTGGGATATGTCGCTGGATCAAGGTGTCTGAGCAGACTTTCACCGACTGCCCGGCGAAGCCCATCGAGAGTGCACCGCCAAGAAGGGCGGCAAATGCTGGGGTCACAGCGCCGATAAAGATGAGGCCGGCGCCCAGGGTGCCAGCCTGCAGGAGCGCGAAACCAGACCAGCGGACGGCACCATATCGACGGGTTGCCCCTGGTGTTAGCACCGCACCAATGAGGGCACCGATGGCAGCGGCAGCCGTGATTATCGCGAATTGGCCAAGCGCCGAATCAGCCTGCACCGTTTCATTGAAAGTCTCACGCACAAGCAATAAAGCGCCGGCGGTTAGTACACCGAATGCAATGCGGTGCATACCGACAACGGTGATCGCTCGTCGAGGGATGCGGTCTTGGCCGAGCACCCTTAATCCGTCAACTAATCCGGACACCACACCACGAATGGAGTCGGCTGGCTTTTCGCCGCTCGGCCCCAAGGTGTCCTTTCCGATTCGCAATGCGAGAACTCCGGCCAGTGCGAAACCAATTGCGGCCAAAATGAGGATGACTTCACTCCCGAAGTCTCCCCCGCCCACAACACTTCGAACGGTGACGCCAACAAGTGCACCGATTGCCGCTGCGATTGTCCCTGATGTTGGTGTCAAAGCATTTGCGGTAACTAGATCTCGGCCATCGACTACATGCGGCAAGGAGGCAGACAAGCCAGCAAGGACGAAACGTCCGATACCAAGCACGGTCAGCACCGTCACGCCGAGACCAAGCCCGTCGTTTCCGGCAAGAACGAACGCAACTACAGGCAAGGTGACCAACGCTTTTAGCAAGTTCGCTCGCACAAGCACATCGCGCCGACGCCAACGATCCAAGAACACCCCAGCGAAGGGACCAATAGCGGAGTAGGGCAGGTAGAGAATTGCAAAAGCCGCCGCTACTTTTACCGCATCAGGTTGGCGTTCCGGCGAGAAAAGCACGAAAGTTGCAAGGGCCGCCTGCAGCAACCCGTCAGAGAACTGCCCGACTAGGCGAACTGACCAGAGTTTTCGAAAGTCCGGCCGTGCGAGTACTTCTCGAAGGGCAGGGAGCGCGACCACCCGGTTGACGTTACAGGCTGCAATAACTAGCCACTCAAAGGAGTACGCTTCAGCCAAGGCAGCAATCTAATTACTCAGGTAATCGACTCAAGGAGACATCACGTGCATTTTCTAATCGGAATTGTTGTCTTCGTGGCGCTGACAGCCGGCGCGATAGCACTTGGAGTTAAGTTCTTCGACACCTCAGTTAGCGAGCAAGAGCACGATAAAAAGTGGTAGCCGTAAGTTTCACTAGGTGCAACTGCGGAGCCCTCTTCAACTAAATCCCGCGCTAGGTACTCGCACCTGTTTGATGCGTGGTGAGTCAAGTGACAGTGACTCGAGCCAGTCGATCACCTGAACGGCCGACCAGCCGGCTGGGTATTGCGCGGCCAGTCGTTTGGCACCTGCCAGATCAGAACCCAGGGTGGCAACCGGAGCTTCTAGGTAGCCTCCGGCATGTAATTGCGCAAGGCCGACGGTTGCCGTTAATCCATTGCACAAGCATTGGCGGCCGACGGTGTCGGCTATGTCGCCGCCTTTACGTACGTACATATGCACTGGTTCTGACGGGCAACGATAACCAATATCGCCGTCTGTTTTAACAAACGCCGTGCGCAGGTAACCGAGGTCACAGAGCCGCGGACGCGCTTCGTAAATTCGCGTCTCCGACAGGGTGCCTGAAATTTCCGCGACCTTGAACGGGAACCCGGTTGGCGACGCCACCGGGTCCGTGCGCACGTATAGCGAGTCATCATGAATAGCAGCTTGCATTTGATCGCGGATCCCAGATCTAATTCCGGAGTCATTAGATAAGGCAAAAATGGTGCCGACCTGAATCCCCATTGCACCTTGATTTAATGCGGCCAGCAGCGCCTCAGGGGTACCAGCTGCACCGGCTAACCAGTAAGGCAAGCCGGTGACGGCAATCTTGTCAAGGTCGGGTTCATCGCGCGGGCCGAACACCATTTCACCGCGCTCATTGATTTCAGGTCGCCTAGGTGGTGCGTTGTGACCGCCGGCCGGTGGTGCTTCAACTATGAAACCGTCAGGGCGAATCGCTTCCTCGCGCGCCAGGAAGAGCGCAAGCACATGTGAGGAGACGATCGCCAAGAACACTGGACGTTGCACCCTTGGTGCATAACCCAGGAGGTTAACCGGATCAAAGTCGACAGTGAAGGCACCGTCAGCGGCTCCGTCAACATCAATCGCAAAATTAATTGGTTCGTTTCGGGCCAACATGTTCAATAAATTTGGGATCGTGCGCGGTACTCCGGCTCCCATCAAAACGGCGTCAACGCCGGCGAGCATCGCACCATAAAGAGTCGCCGGGGTTGCCATCTGAATTTTTTCAAGGCAGTTAATTCCTACCAAGCCAGTGTGCCCCTCTTTGGCCAACCACACATCAACGAAGCTGCCAGTGATC
>WLLZ01000154.1 GCA_009700485.1 Actinomycetota bacterium
TTCCTGGCCCTGCCCCACGGGGAGTCGGCGGCTTTGGTGGCGCAACTTCCCGATACCTGCAAGGTTGTTGATTTGGGTGCAGATTTCAGGTTGCGTGATAGCGCTGCTTGGCAGCAGTTCTACGACGCCCCGTACGCGGGGTCGTGGGTGTATGGGATGCCAGAGCTACCGGGGGTGCGCGAGCAGATTAAGAACGCATCGCGCACGGCAAACCCAGGGTGCTTCCCCACCGCGGTTGCTTTATCACTGGCTCCGCTATTGGCCGATGGGCTTATCGAATGCGATGACCTGGTTATCACCGCGGCTTCGGGTACCTCCGGTGCCGGACGTAAGGCAGCCGACCACCTCATCGCCAGTGAAATCATGGGATCAATGTCGGCTTACAAAGTTGGTGGCGGGCACCAACACACCCCCGAGATGGAGCAGTCGCTCTCAGATGCGGCTGGCCAACTTGTAAAACTTTCGTTCACGCCGATGCTGGCACCGATGTCGCGAGGCATCCTGGCTACCTGCAGCGGCAAGGCTGTTGCAGGTGCCACAACAGCTGGTATTCGGGAGTCTTTGGCCTGGGCCTACGAAAAAGAGCCATTCGTGCACTTGCTGCCACCCGGCCGGTGGCCGCAGACCGCGTCCGTTTTTGGTACCAACGCAGCACAGTTGCAGGTTGCTTTTGATGAGCATTCGGGTCGGGTAATCGTGGTGAGCGCCATCGATAATTTGGGCAAAGGTGCGGCCGGCCAAGCTTTGCAAAATGCCAACATCATGCTCGGATTACCTGAAACCCTCGGCTTGACCTGCGATGGGGTTGCGCCATGAAGATGATCACATGAGTGTTACCGCAGCCAGGGGATTTCGGGCCGCCGGGGTTCGTGCCGGCCTTAAGCAATCCGGTGCACCAGATGTGGCACTAGTTGTCAACGATGGTCCGTTGGCGGTTGCGGCCGGGGTTTTCACCGCTAATCGCTTCAAGGCGGCGCCGGTGCTTTGGTCACAGCAGGTGTTAGCCGACGGTGAGCTTTGTGCGGTGGTGCTGAACTCCGGTGGAGCAAATGCCTGTACCGGGTCGGCGGGTTTTGTCGATACCCATGAAACTGCGGAGCGGGTCGCGCAGTTACTCGAAGTTGGTGCCGGCGATATCGCCGTGTGTTCAACGGGGTTGATAGGCGAGCGCCTACCGATGACCAAGATCATTGATGGTGTCGCCAAAGCAGTCGCCGCACTTGCCACAGATGGCGGGAGCGCAGCAGCTACCGCCATCATGACAACCGACACTTTGCCCAAGCAGGCCGAAATCAGCGCCGGTGGCTTCACTATCGGTGGCATGGCCAAAGGTGCTGGAATGATTGCACCAGAATTGGCAACGATGCTGGTAGTGATTACCACAGATGCGGTGATAACCGCTGACCAAGCAGCCACCGCGTTGAGGTCCGCAACCGGTGTTACTTTTGATCGCATAGATTCCGATGGCTGCATGTCGACCAATGACACCGTGCTGCTCCTAGCAAGTGGAGCAAGTGGGGTAACTCCAAATTTCGCCGAGTTCGCGGCTGCGCTAACCGAGGTGTGCTGGGATTTATCGGGGCAGATCATTGCTGATGCCGAGGGCGCCTCAAAAGACATCACAATCGTGGTCGACGAGGCGGTTACTGACAATGATGCGGTTGAGGTGGCTCGAGCCATTGCCCGGAGTAATCTATTGAAGTGCGCAATCCACGGTGAGGACCCGAATTGGGGCCGTGTGCTTTCTGCGATAGGTACCACTAATGCGGTTTTCGAGCCAAATCAAGTCGATGTCGCCATCAACGGAATTTGGATCTGCAAGAGCGGTGAGATCGGAGCCGACCGGAATTTGGTTAATTTGAGTGGCCGGGCGGTTGAGATTCGGGTTACTTTGCACGCCGGCACCCAATCTGCCACGGTGCTTACCAATGACTTGACGGCCGACTACGTCCACGAGAATTCGGCCTACGCATCATGACGATATTAATTAAATACGGCGGAAATGCCATGACTGATGAAGCCTTGCAGGTGGCGTTTGCCCAAGACATCTTTGAACTGCACGCGGCTGGTTTGCGGCCCGTGGTGGTGCACGGCGGCGGCCCACAAATCAATACCATGTTGAAGAGACTTGCCATTGATAGTGAATTCATCGGCGGGTTACGTAAAACCACACCTGAGATCCTCAATGTGGTGCGGATGGTTTTGGTCGGGCAGGTTCAGCGCGAACTTGTTGGCTTGATAAATGCGCACGGGCCACTGGCTGTCGGCCTTTCTGGCGAGGACGCCGGGCTCTTTACCGCGCAGCGGCGCGGTGCCATGGTCGGCGGCGAGTTGGTCGACATCGGGCTGGTCGGTGACGTAATTGAGGTGCGCGAGCAGTTGGTGACAAGGCTCCTTGATGACGGATACATCCCGGTCGTATCAACTTTGGCTCGCGGGGTTGACGGGCAAGCGTATAACGTGAATGCCGATACCGCGGCAGCTGCTCTTGCTTCGGCGCTAAATGCCAGCATGATGCTGGTTCTCACCGACGTTGCCGGGTTGTTTGCAAACTGGCCAACCAGCACCGAAGTTATTTCGAAGATAACTGCGGCGCACTTGGAGGCGCTACTCCCTTCGCTAGAGGCTGGAATGGTGCCGAAGATGGAAGGCTGCCTGAGAGCGGTTCGCGGCGGTGTGGCGACCGCGCGGGTAATAGATGGCCGCAAAATACATGCCGTGCGCGATGAAGTTATCGGTAACTTGGGTGGGGGTACGACGGTGGTTGCATCATGATTTGGCGGGAGCGTTGGCAAAGCGCGCTGATGGATAATTACGGCACCCCACTTGTACTTATTGCCCGGGGATCCGGGTCGCGGGTTTGGGATGACTCCGGCAAGGATTACATTGACATGATTGCGGGCATCGCCGTCAATGCGGTCGGGCACGCGCACCCCGAAGTTGTTGAGGCCATCAGCAAGCAGCTATCCACCCTCGGCCACACGAGCAACCTATTTGCCACTAAGGGCCCCATAGAACTTGCTGAGCGGCTCTTAGCGCTATTGCAGGCACCCGCCGACGCGCGCGTATTTTTCTGCAACTCTGGTACCGAGGCAAATGAGGCAGCGTTAAAGCTTGGCAGGTTGACGGGGCGCGTTCACACTGTCGTCGCTCATGGCGGTTTCCATGGCCGCACCATGGGTGCACTCTCATGGACCGCGCAGCCTGCCAAACAAGACCCGTTCCGCCCGTTGCCGGGCGAGGTATCAGCGGTGCCATTTGGCGATGCGCAAGCTCTCGCCTCTGCGGTGACCGATGCCACCGCAGCAGTCGTGCTCGAGCCGATTCAAGGTGAAGGTGGGGTTATCGTGCCCCCGGCCGGGTACCTTCGCCAAGCGCGCGAGATATGTGACGCCCATGGAGCGCTGTTGATGCTTGACGAAGTGCAAACCGGTATTGGCCGCACGGGGGAGTGGTTCGCCTTTCAGCGTGAAGGCATCACTCCAGATGTCGTGATGTTGGCCAAGGGACTCGGTGGCGGGTTCCCGATTGGCGCCTGTATCGCATATGGCGGTGCCGCCTCCTTATTTGGTCCCGGATCCCATGGCTCTACTTTCGGGGGCAATCCAATTGCCTGTGCGGCTGCGTTAGCGGTGCTGCGGATACTCGAAGATGGTGACCTCCTAACCAGGGCAACCGCCTTGCATGAAGTATTAGCGACCGAGTTAGTTGCACGGGGCAGTGGGCTGGTCACCTCGGTGCGCGGCCGGGGGCTACTTATCGCTGCGGTGCTAGCGTCCGATTGCGGTGCTGACTTAGAAATGGCGGCACGGGGGCAGGGTATTTTGGTGAATTCGGTGGCACCAAATGCAATTCGAATGGCACCGGCATTGACGATCACCGATTCCGATATTGCCGAAATGCTCACCAGGTGGGAACTGGCGACGAGTGAGGTTCGCGGATGAAGATCGTCAAGTCACCGCAAACAGCTACTCAAACTATTCCGCAAACAATGCCGGCGCGTAGAGCGCGTATTGTTGCGATTCTTACCGCCAAACAGGTTGCCTCGCAACATGAACTCGGCGAGTTACTGTTAGCCGAAGGAATTAGCGTGACCCAAACCACCTTGTCGCGCGATCTTGAGGCGATAGGCGCAGTCAAGCAAAA
>WLLZ01000155.1 GCA_009700485.1 Actinomycetota bacterium
ATAGTGCAACTGGGTGCGCGGGCCGAGTATCTATTCACGAGCCCGGCACCCAAAAGTGGCTCGGCATCGGCTCTGGTTGAGGACGAAGAACTTGAGGACTACCTACATCTTTTCATGTCTAACCGCGGCTTGTTGATGACACCATTTCACAATATGGCGTTGATGTGCCCGACAACATCTTCGGCCGACGTCGACTTGCACACCGCTTTGTTTACCAAAGCGATTGGTGACCTAATTAACTAACTTCCAGTGTTTACTGAAATAAAGTTGGCCCTGTTACCTTTAACTTCTTTTGACTGATGGGTGCGCAGCGGCCGTCGAGTTCGCACTTGTTGCTGAACGCGCCGACCTTGACATTGGTTGGCCCGCTTTCTGACCAAACAATATCGAAGGATTTACCATTGCGCTTGAAGCCGCAAGTTACGAGGCTGCCTTTGGTGGTGCACTTTTGGAAAGTGGCTCCGGTGATCCAGCCCTCAAGAGTTTGCAAGGCAATCGCAGCGTCGCTGCCCGTGTTCATCTGAATGCCGAGGAGTTCAATATCTGGGCGCCACGAGTACCAGTAGACGCGGCTCAAGCCAAGGCGCAGGGCATCAAGATAGGTGCGGGCAGTCCACTGCGCAGCTTTTGACCCGGTGATGTCCTGATCGGGATTTGCGGGGCCGGGGCCGGCAAGACCGAAGTTATTCTCGGTGTCCCAAAGTGGTTTATTGGGAGCGCCAGCGGCCTTAAGGCTGTCCATCCACATGTTAGCCAAGGCGGCGCGATCCTTAGGTGAACCGAGGCTGGCCGGGTAGGTATGTGCACTGAAGACGTCAACCGGCCAGTTTCGCTTTGCCAACTCGGCCAAGAATTTGGGGTAGAACTTCTTAAATGCTCCACCTAGGCGTACTCCGGTGCTGGGCGCGACGACCGTAGCTGCCGGGTCGATTGTCTTGATGATGTCGTAGGCGCGTTTGGTTAGTTCGGCAAGCTCGGCTGGGCTGCCTGTTGAAAAGGTGGAAAGGTTGGCCTCATTCCAGGGCTGGTAACTGGTGATTTTGCCTTTGTAGCGGGTCACGACCGCGGTCACCCAGCGATCCCACCAAGCCAAGTCGGTCGGCATCCCAGCGGCTCCGGGCCGGGGCAGGGCAATCGGTGAGGGGTCATCACTTGCCCAAGCGGGGGTACTTCCCAGCACCAACAGGATGTCCTTGGTGCCGTTGGCCACTGCGGTGTTAACGGAACTATCTAGATTCACCCAATTGTAGTTGCCATTAGTGGTCTCAATATCTGCCCAACTTGTCTGGTTATCCCACAAACGAATCGAGCCAATAGGGATATTGGGCCAGTTACCGCGTTGCAGGTCCACCACATGCATGCCGAACAAAGTGTCCTTGATTAATGTGCCAGGGGGAAGGGGCGCCGCCTGCGCTCCCGGGGCCGCAAGGAACAAGGCTCCGGCGGTTACCAAGGTGGTGGCGGTCACGGTGACAAGGGCGATTAAGCGGGTGTGAAATGACATGACTACATCGTGCCATTAGCCAACGAAATGTCATTAGAGGGGTCGTGAAACCGCCAGTAAAGTCACGTCATCACGGTGCCAGTCCACCGAGCGCTCCCGGGCGCGCGCCAAAACTCGCTGGCAAATCTCCTGGGCGTTGATACGAACAGGTGCGTCGCAGCCGCGAACAAAACTAGAAAGATCATGGGTAGTGAAAGTGGCACCTGCTTCATTGCGAGACTCGACTAGTCCATCGGTGAATGCCATAAGTAAGGCCCCGGGCCAAAACTCGTTTGTCAGCGTCTCCCATTGCCCACCGAGGGAAGAAAGAAGTGGGCCGGTCGGCTCACAGAAACTTGCGGTTTTGTCAGCTTGAACTATCAGAGCTGGCTCGTGACCAGCGTTTGCCCAAGAGATAGTGCCGGCGTGCTGATCAACTACGACTACAAGTGCGGTTACAAAGAACTCACTGTCAAAGAGAATGGTTGCGGCCACCTTCATAATCTGGTCAGGGCTACTGCCAGCACGAAGCCCGGCATGCAGAAGGGGCCTAAGTTGAACGGCGGTTACGCCGGGCTCCGCGCCATGCCCAGAAACGTCAGCAATGACAAGGCCCAAAGTGCCATCTGGGCGAACAACCGCATCCCACCAGTCACCGGACATCACTCCTTCCGCCGACTGAGACGTACCGAAGATATTGAGCCCAGGGATCTGAATTGTCTGCGCCTGAGTGTGCGCGAAGGCAAGTGCTGCAACAACCGGTGCTTCTTGATGCAGCCCTTGTCGAGCTGCCCGTGCTGAATCAATTTCTTGAACCAGGCTTCTTCTCATGGACTCCGCATCGAGCGCCACCATCGCAATCTCCGGTGGCCCAAGAGCTGGAATCACATGTTCATGGGTGGGCTCGGTCGTAGCAAGCTTTAAGTCCTCTTGTAAACGAGCCAATGGACGCAAGACCCAACGCCTTAACGCAAGGAAAAAGCCGATTAGGAGCACCGTCGCGCTGATCCCGGCAATCAGTAAGACCACACCGAGCAGCCAGGTGAACCCCTGAGCAAGTTCAACTGCTTCATCTCTTTGGTCGTCGATGGCGCTTACCAAATGCTGGGAATCTTGGGTCATTTGGTCGTAAGCCTGGCGCGTTGCGGGGGCCACTGTTAGTGCCCGTACCCGTTTACCGGGGCCGCTCTCCATGGCTGAAGTGACCGGTCCCACGCCCTCAGTTACCCAGTTTGCCTGCGAGGTAACGACAGCGGTTAACAATTTTGTTAAATCAGGAAGACTAGCTACTCGCGGGGTCACCTGTTGCGCGAGAGCATCAGCCCGCGCGATCGCGTCATACAACCTAGTGAGGGACTCAGGGGTAGCGAGCAGGCCGTAATCGGTGAGAGCACGTGAGGCATTTGCCTGCGCCAGCACTAAAGACCGCGCGGATTCAGCGGCGGGGTCAAGTGTCTCTCGTAACTCGTTCTGCGCAGTTACCGTGCCGAAATACTCCTGCATCAAAAAAACTGCGCTCGTTGCCATGACACCGAAGGCCAGGAAAGCCACAAAAAGCATTCTGCGGCGAAGGGTCATGATTTTCGCTCACCCGTTGTCACCAGCAAGACACCGCCCAACACAACCGTGAGCCCAAGAACTACATCGCGTGTTATCGGCTCGCTGATTATCAGCGCACCGAGTAGCACCGCGATCGCCGGGTTGACATAGGCATATGTTGACACAAGTGACATTGGAGCACAGGTGATCAGATAGCTATAGGCGCTGTAGCCAATGACAGCTGCAACTACTAACCAAATCCAGCCTAACCAGGACGCTTGAGTGAACTTCTCGAAGTGAATACTTTCACCGCTCATGGCACCAAGCCCAAGCAGCATCGTACCTGCACCTACAAATTCATAAAAAGTTGTGACGATGGAATTACTAGGCAGCGGATAAGAGGTTGACTTCCACGAAAAAAATGCCCAACAGAAACTTGATGCGAGAAGTAAACAAGACCAAAGAACGACATCCCCGTCGGTCCCGGCGTGCGGAGTTGTCCCCCCCGGAAGAACCATCAGACCCAATCCGGTTAAGCCAACGACGGTACCTGCGATGGTGAGAGTTGACGGGCGGTCACCAGCTTTGATCCGGAAGAGTACTATCCAAAGTGGAACAATCGTGACCAAAAGTGCCACGACGCCAGTGGGAACGAAACGTGTTGCAAGCGCGATAGTGCCGAGGCCAACGCCGAGTAGCATGCAGCCCATCAGAATCGAGTAGGCGAATTCAGGCAGTGAAACCCGAAACACCTTGGGCCCCTTGATTATCGCTAGAGCCGCCGCGAGAATCAATGCGGCCATGAAGAAGCGCAACGCATTAGAAAGCAGGGGTGGCATTGAGTCGTCCACCAAGGAGATACAGACGTAGGTGGAACCCCAGACGACCCAAAGGGTGACTAGCGGCACCCAAATATGCAAGGGTGAGGCGCGGACGACCCCTCGCACATCAACCGTTGGCATCCACCTACTCTCTCACCTAGACATAGGGGAGTGCACATCTATAGGCGGAGATGGTCTAAGTGAGTGATTCGCGCGATCGGGGCCTGTTCTCCGCGGTCATTGCCATTGCGGCTGGTATCGAGCTCAAGGCCACGTTGCGTCGAATCATTCAAGCGGCA
>WLLZ01000156.1 GCA_009700485.1 Actinomycetota bacterium
AAAGGGTGATACCTCTAGATAAGAGGTGGTGCCGACCACAGCACCGCCTTGCCGGACGACCCAAGGCCAGCGGCCGACTTCATTGGCCGCCACCAAAGTGGCTGCTAACTCACCAGCCGAATTTGGCCGTCCACGCACATGGGTCCAAACTGAATCGTGATTGAGAACCGTGAATAATTCAGCCGCATCACTTTCTTGAGCAAGTGTCAAGGTGACATGGCTACCGGCCAAAACCGTGTCAGCTGGCATCGGCCACTGCACTTCAGTCTCAACCACGCCGGCGAGCCCCTACCCGATTAGATCGTTAATCGCGATGGTGGCATCACGATCTTGCCCAACGCCGATGGCGCTGATTCGAGTGCCGGAAATATCTTCGAGGAACTTCACGTAGTTGCGGGCATTGACCGGGAGATCACTAACTTCGCGGGCCCCTGAAATATCTTCTGTCCAACCCGGCATGTTTTCGTAGATCGGCTTCGCGTGATGGAACCCGGTCTGGGTCATCGGTAGCTCCTCGTAACGGGTGCCGTCGATGTCATAGGCAACACACACCGGAATTTGGTCGAAGCCGGTTAGCACATCAAGTTTGGTCAAAAAAGTGTCGGTTAATCCATTGATTCGCGTCGCGAAACGTGCGATCGGCGCATCGAACCAACCGCATCTACGCGGCCGCCCCGTTGTCACACCGCGCTCACCACCGATGGTGCGGAGGCGCTCACCATCTTCGTCAAGGAGTTCAGTCGGGAACGGGCCAGAACCCACCCTGGTGACATACGCCTTGAGGATGCCAATTACGCCGGTTATACGCGTTGGGCCGATACCACTACCGGTGCACGCCCCACCCGCGGTTGCATTACTTGATGTTACGAACGGATAAGTGCCGTGATCAACATCCAGCAAAGTGCCTTGGCCACCTTCGAGTAGCACCACCTTGCCATCGTCGAGTGCCCTATTTAGTAACAGTGACGTGTCGGCGACATATGGGCGCAATATGTCCGCAAAGGCGAGTAACTCATCGGTGATGACAGCGGGATCTAGAGCACGTCGGTTGAACACCTTGACCAGAGTCTGGTTTTTATTTGCCAATGCGCCTTCAACTTTTTGACGCAGAATTGATGGATCAAATAGATCCTGAACGCGAATACCAACGCGCGCAATTTTGTCGCTATAGGTAGGGCCGATACCGCGACCGGTGGTGCCGATCTTCGCGTTACCCAGAAAGCGCTCGGTGACTTTGTCTAGCGTGACATGGTACGAAGTGATCAAGTGCGCGTTGGCACTTATCACCAACTTCGAGGTATCGATACCCCGCTCATTTAGTGCGGTCATCTCACCGAGTAAGACCCCTGGATCAATCACCACGCCGTTACCAATTACGGGCACGACGTCGGGGGTGAGGATGCCGCTTGGGAGCAGGTGCAGGGCGAACTTCTGGTCACCAATGACCACGGTGTGGCCGGCATTATTGCCGCCTTGGTATCTGACGACATAATCAACGCGGCTGCCGAGTAGATCGGTGGCCTTGCCTTTGCCCTCATCGCCCCATTGTGAACCGACAAGAATTATGGCAGGCATGGGTTTAGGGTATCGGAGAATCAGGATGAGGCAGCAAGGCGCTCGGCCAGACGTTGACCCAGGGCCGCGCCCGAGAGCCAGGCGGTCTCAACTCTTGGGCCCCCCGCCCAGGCATCACTCGCCACACCGATATTGGTCTTGTCATCCAAGTAGCACTCATCGGCCCGAGCTAAAAGCGGCCTCGCATACGTCCACCGTTGGATATCAACCCAAATCGGTTGCTCTGACAGAGCGAGGATCTTTTTCAGTGCAGCCAAAACACTCGGTATGACCGCGGTTGGCTCGGCCAGATGACCTGCTGCAAGAACGGGATTCACATGCGCGACCAAAACCGGGGCACCATCCCCGCGCCGGCTACCGTCATTGGCGATCCAAGTCAAAACCGCATCATCATTGACGAAGACTCCGTCAAATGGAATCCAACAAGTCGATTGGAAAACCGCGGTCACTGAAAGTGTCGGCTCCCAAACCACCCCGGAAGTTGCTTCGATTGTCGCTTCAAGTCCGGGCACTTCGGAATTGAGGAGCTGCCGCGCTTGGGGGTCGGGCATGCAAATGGCAACCGCATCCGCGGGCCTGCCATCCACTGATAGCTGATCACCGGTAATTGATACCGACTCAACTGTGTGGTGATGCCGAATCGTGGTGCTAGGCAACCGCGCCGCTAGATCCTCAAGAAGTGACCGCAGGCCGCCCACCGCCGCGTATCGCATCGGCCCTGCGCGCACCCCGGACACGCCTTGCGGAGACGCAAGATGAAATGCGTCAGTCCAGCCACGCGCAAGACCTCGCGCCTTCCAATCTTCAACAACAGTCAAGAACTTCTCATCACTGGCCGTAAAGTATGAAGCTCCGATATCAACAACGCGCCCGTCGTAGTCGGTACCGGAGTCGCGGATCACCCGCGATGCCATCCGGCCACCAAGTTTATGACCGCGATCCAGAAGTTCTACGTCTAATCCACGCGCATTAAGTTCACCGGCGCAAGCTAAACCGCTAATACCACCGCCAATAACTATGACCACTTACTAAGCGGCCGGAATATTTGGATCGCAATCAATCAAAAATGCGCTGATGCGATCGGCTTCGTCGACTTCATTAATGGCAGCGGCAGCGCGGCCGAGGGCGCGAAGGCAGCGCAGGAAACCTTGATTGGGTTCATGGCTCCACGGCACCGGGCCATGGCCTTTCCAGCCATTGCGTCGAAGTGCATCCAAACCTCTGTGATAGCCGACCCGGGCGAATGCGTACGACTCAATGACCTTGCCATCAGCCCACGCCTGATCCCCTAACACCGCCCAAGCAAGTGAACTGGTCGGGTGCGCCCGCACCACGGCGTCCGGGGTTAAGCCTTGGGCGAGCAATGTCAAGGCTCCCTCATCAAGTGGGAGGAAGGTTGGCGGTGGGCCCCCGAGTAAGTCGTGTCCAACACTCATCTAATTACTCCTAATCTTGATCACTTATAAATTTCGCTGGTTAGCGAATTTTTGTTCCGCTGGAGCGCAAATCTTCACAACCACGGGTTACGCGAGCTGCCATTCCGGCTTCAGCCACCTTGCCGTACGCGCGTGGGTCATAGATTTTCTTTATTCCGACCTCGCCATCAACTTTGAGCACGCCGTCGTAGTTCTTGAACATGTGATCGGCGATTGGTCGGGTAAACGCGTATTGCGTGTCAGTGTCGATGTTCATCTTGACCACGCCATAGTCCAGTGCTTCACGGATTTCACTTAACAGTGATCCGGAGCCACCGTGGAAGACAAGATCAAATGGCTTGTCCTTGCTGTACTTCGCCCCAACAGCATCCTGGATATCTTTCAAGATTGACGGAGTCAACTTCACATTTCCGGGCTTGTAGACCCCATGCACATTACCGAATGTCGCTGCGACCAGATAGCGACCACGCTCACCAAGACCTAGGGCCTCCGCAGTTGCGATGCCATCTTCAATGGACGAGAATAGTTTCGCATCATGGGTTGCCTCGATGCCGTCTTCCTCGCCACCGACAACTCCAATCTCAATTTCCAAGATGGTGCGTGCCTTGACCGACTCTTCCAACATGCGCTTTGAAATTTCCATATTCTCTTTTAGCGGCACCGCCGAGCCATCCCACATATGTGACTGGAATAGCGGCTCCAAGCCTTTTGCTACTCGCTCCTGTGAAATCTTGAGCAGCGGCTCCATGAAGCCGGGTAGTTTGTCTTTGGGGCAGTGGTCAGTATGAAGGGCGATATTTACGCTGTAGTGCTTAGCGATGGAGTGGGCGAACTCCGCAAGGGCCGTAGCGCCGGCCACCATGTCTTTGACGGTCTGCCCTGACGCGAACTCTGCGCCACCCCACGAAACCTGAACGATGCCATCACTCTCGGCTTCAGCGAAGCCACGAATCGCCGCGACAATTGTCTGCGATGAGGTGCAGTTGATAGCCGGGTAAGCGAATTGGCCAGCTTTCGCTCGGTCCAGCATCTGGGCGTATACCTCGGGGGATGCGATGGGCATCGTTACTCCTGCTGATAGGTCAC
>WLLZ01000157.1 GCA_009700485.1 Actinomycetota bacterium
CGACCTGCCGACATGTTTGCCGTTGTCTAGGTGGCGGGTGAGTAATTGTTGAACCTGGGCTGGCTGATTCGCAAGGGTGAGCACCTGCGCCGCCCGGTGGGCGATCAATGAAGTGGTATCTGCTCCCCGGGCGCGAACTGAACCGCGATGTGGGGGGATGGTGACCAAAAGAGTGGGGCCGGAGGTTAAAGTCGCGATCGCACTAGCCAGCAAAGTGCCAAGTGGGGCGGTCAAGGAGCGCACTCCATGTTCCTTGTGGGCGATGATCGCGGCTTTGGCTTGGTCTTGATAACGCGAGCCGATTGCCACCGGCCAGGCGGTGAGCTGCGGGTGGGGTCCGACCTGTCGGCACATCGCGGCCCAACAGGTGGGGCACAAGGTGGTGCCGAGTACGTCGCAGCCCACGCAAGATCGACTCAGCACGAGGTCAATACATGCATCCAGCAGCCGACCAGCGCCCATCCGCGCCCCCTTTGCGGCCCGGACGATTCTGCTCATAATCCACCGGCCAGGGCAAGGGGCGCTCGCTCACCTGTGGAACGGGGGGATCCAGCAACTGGCTCCCCTGTGCACGGGCACCCGCCGAACGCCGTGATCTCCTCGTGACCTCTACGATGGAGTGCGCCAGCGGGCTGGTGCGGTGATTTACCCCGAGAGCGTCGACCTGGTCGACCGATCCGAAAGGCCTGTCACTGTGGGTGTGCTGGACAAAATCCTTCGCGTTGGTGAAGGCAAGACCCTTAGGCGGCTCGTTGCTATCGCTGCCGCGGTCAATGCGATCGAGGATGAATTTGTCTCCTTGACCGATGCCGAACTTCGGGCGCTAACCGAGGAGTTCAAGAAGCGCTATCAGGGCGGTGAGTCACTAGATGACCTACTGCCAGAGGCTTTCGCAACGGTGCGCGAAGCCGCCCGGCGCACGCTGGGCCAGCGCCACTACGACGTACAGATCATGGGTGGCGCTGCACTGCATATGGGCAATATCGCCGAGATGCGCACCGGCGAAGGCAAGACCTTGGTTTCGACTTTGCCCGCTTATCTAAATGCCCTTTCCGGCAAAGGGGTGCACGTTGTCACGGTTAACGATTACCTCGCCGAGCGAGATGGTGAGTGGATGGGGCGCGTGCACCGCTTCCTTGGCCTTGAGGTCGGCACAATTTTGTCAAAGATGACGCCGCCAGAGCGGCGCATTGCGTATGCGGCTGATATCACTTACGGCACTAATAACGAATTCGGATTCGACTATTTGCGCGACAACATGGCGTGGTCGAGCGAGGAGTTAGTGCAGCGTGGTCACAACTTCGCGGTTGTCGATGAGGTTGACTCCATTCTTATTGACGAGGCTCGTACCCCATTGATCATCAGCGGCCCGGCCGACCAAGCAAATAGCTGGTACGCAGAGTTCGCGCGGATGGTGAAGCTACTCAATCGCGATGAAGATTATGAAGTAGACGAGAAGAAGAAGACAATCGGTGTTCTTGAGTCAGCAATCGACAAGATTGAAGACCAAATAGGTATCGATAATCTCTATGACACGGTCAACACGCCACTTGTTGGATTCTTGAATAACGCCATCCGTGCCAAGGATCTGTTCAAGAAGGATCGCGATTACGTGGTTATCGACGGTGAGGTTCTCATCGTTGACGAACACACTGGCCGCATCCTGGCCGGGCGTCGTTATAACGAGGGCCTGCATCAATCACTCGAAGCAAAAGAGGGTGTGGAGATCAAGGCCGAGAACCAAACTCTCGCGACCGTGACTTTGCAGAACTTCTTCCGGCTCTACACCCGTCTATCGGGCATGACCGGCACCGCAATGACCGAAGCTAATGAGTTCTCGACCATCTACAACCTCGGAGTGGTGCCAATCCCGACGAATCGTCCGATGGTTCGTCTCGACAAAGCTGACGTGGTGTTTCGCACCGGTGAAGCCAAGCTCGATGCTGTTATCGCAGACATTGTCGAGCGCCACGAGCAGGGCCAGCCAATTTTGGTGGGCACCACCAGTGTCGAAAAATCAGAGGATTTATCGAAGCTCCTGAAGCAAAATGGGGTCCCGCACGAAGTCCTCAACGCGAAGCACCACCACCGCGAAGCTGCAATAGTTGCTCAGGCTGGCCGGCGCGGTGCGGTCACGGTCGCCACGAATATGGCTGGCCGCGGTACCGACATCATGTTGGGAGGCAACCCTGAGTTCATGGCGGCGGCGGCCCTAACCCAGCAGGGGTTATCGCCGGTAGAGGACCCGGAGGCCTACGAAAGCGCTTGGCCCGCGGCTATTGAGCAGGCGCGAGGTGCGGTTAAAGCCGAGCATGACGAAGTTGTCTCCCTTGGCGGCCTCTATGTGCTCGCGACCGAGCGCCATGAGTCGCGTCGGATTGATAATCAGCTGCGCGGGCGCTCTGGCCGCCAAGGTGACCCTGGTGAATCCCAGTTCTATCTTTCACTACAGGACGACCTTATGAGGTTATTCAAAGCCGACATGGTCGACGCATTCCTGCGCCGATTCAACGTGCCCGATGATGTGCCTATTGAGGCCAAGATGGTCACCAACGCCATCCGGTCTGCACAGTCGCAGGTGGAGGCGCAGAACTTTGAAATCCGCAAGGATGTCTTGAAGTACGACGACGTGCTAAATCGCCAGCGGTTGGTTATCTATGACGAGCGTCGCCGGGTGCTCGACGGCGAAGATATCGAAGAGCAGGTGCGCGACTTCATCAGCGACACCGTAGTGGGGTACGTGCGTGCGGCAACAGCTGACGGATATCCCGAGGACTGGGATCTTGATCAACTCTGGACTGCACTCAAGCAGCTCTACCCGGTCGAGGCCACGATCACCGAACTTGAGCAGGCATCAGGTGGTGACAGATCCGGGCTTAGCCAGGATTACTTGGCGGCCGAACTCAAAGACGATGCCCAGCACGCCTATGACATCCGTGAGGAAAGCCTCGGCGACGAAGTCGCCCGTGAGCTTGAGCGGCGAGTTATTTTGTCAGTGCTAGACCGCAAATGGCGCGAGCATCTGTATGAGATGGATTATCTCCGCGATGGCATTGGCCTACGCGCGATGGCACAGCGCGATCCACTAATTGAATACCAGCGCGAAGGCTTTGACCTTTTCAACGCCATGATGGATGGCATCAAAGAGGAAACCGTTGGCTATTTGTTCAATGTCGAAGTTCAGGCTGCTGCCCCGGCACCGGTGGGAGAAGAGCCCGAGTCAGTAATCGGCGAGGTGATCGCTGGAGCGGCCGCGCCCAAGGCGCCGCTGCTGGCTAAGGGGCTGGCACCGAGTCGTCCAGCCCACATGGAGTACTCCGCACCTAGTGAGTCAGGTGGCGTGGTGCATGGCGCCATGGAAGTTGACGAAGATGGGATTGTGGAAATTGATCCCAATGCGAGTAGAGCTGATCGACGCCGAGCTGAGCGGTCCCGCCGCAAGGGCGGGCGCTAACTTCACCTTGAGCGAGCCCTGGTGCATCAGCCAAGGTTGACGGCCGTTATTAACCAGCGCTCGCCAATGTATTCAAAACGCATGGCGATGGCGCGCGATCGATCGCTGCCAACTAAAACGGCAGAGGTTTCGGCGATGCCGTCAACAATGTGGCAGATACGAATAGATCGGACTTGTTTAAGGGTACGCATGGCACCTTGTGTCTTACCTGTGGTTCGGTTGCTTGGGTGACGTCGAATAGCGGCACCGCGCTCCGCGAGGTTAGTTAGTTGCCGCCGTTCTACCCAGCGGGTGAGTTGGCCGGCCGGGCGATCACCGATACCAACCTCACTTACCGCACGTGCCATGCGGGCCACCCAAGCGATAGTGGGGGCAGTGTTAGTTGGAGAGTCAGTTGGCGAGCCAGTGGGCCCCGAATCGTAAGAGTCGGCAGGCCCGGTGGCGACGAGGTGTAAGTGTCGAGGTGCTGTTGGCACCGCATCGATACCCGGTGCCACCTGCCAGGTCAATGGCAGGGGCAGTTGAGCGGTTGGGGCGAAGTCTTGGACGGTCACGGTCGTTCTCCTTAGTTGGTGTTAACTGGAGGACGGCCGCGGTCGGGGGGTCGCGGGA
>WLLZ01000158.1 GCA_009700485.1 Actinomycetota bacterium
CGAGCGGAGCAGTGCCCCACGTGGGTCGCGATGGGCACCGAAACCAAGGAGGATTCGAGGTAGTCCAGTACGCGCCTTCGAGGCGGCCACGAACGCTGGTATGCCGAGGTCACTTGTGACATCGAGTGCCCAAATATCGCGGTCAAGAACTTCGCTGTAATGCGATCGCAGGCGATTGAAATACGGATCGTCATAGGTGGTTGCATAGGCGTCGATATCGACTCCGGGCCTATTGATCCCGTTGTACCACCAGGTTGAAACGGCGTCACGTTCAACCAACTCGAAGAAACCCTGTAAAATTGCATCTTCGATTGAGGTACCAGCGGCATTGCCATTTGAGTCCGAACTGCATCCGTTGCGTGGGTATTCGCCCACGTAGTTATAAAAGGTGTAGGAGGTTGGTAGCCACACGCGCCGTTGCTCGGTCAACGACCAAATTGGCGACCAGGGCATTTCCAAATCCGGATCGAATCTCTTCGGGATTACATGCTTTCCGTTGCGGGAGGCGTTCCATTCCTCGCGGGTGTCGTACTGGTTATCACTAAACAGCAGGCACGACCGCGGGTCAATCGCCAGTTCGCCAAGTTTGGTCATTGAGGTAACCATGCTGGGTTCATCGCCTGCATATGTTGCGGCGTAACGTTCGATGGCTTCTGCTAATGCGCCGGCCCGTGCCTGCTCAGGCGTTGTGCCCTTACCGCCGGCATTTTGCCGAAACCCGCATACCTTCGCACCCTTTTTTACGGTGGCGAGGTTTACCCCCGACTCAACAACGTGCGTGACGTCGTTGTCCAAGTTCGTTCGTTGTAGGTGTTCAACTACGCCAGTGACACGGCTGACCTGATGGCCGTAGGTGTCCAAGGTCTGTTGCGGGGTAAGGCGCCGGTAGCTGCCGTCATCTTTCGCATCGAGCGCACCTGATTCGAGAACCATTTCAACCGGTGCGTTTTCTAGAGTGAGTGGTTCGCCGCAGGTTTCGCACTGTGGTCGTCGAACTACGTGGTGGTAACTGCGGTCGCCGTTTAGGTGGTCAATAATTGTCATCAGCGAAATGGCCGGGTCCTGATGGGCGCTAGCGTGTGGCCGGCCAGCGAAAGTGCGTAAGAGCTCGAGTGCGATCTCACCACCAGCATGTGCGAGTGTCGTTGGAGTCCAGCCCTTTGCGATAGGGCCCATGCGCTCACCCTCGCCGAGTAGACGTTTTTCTACTTGTCGATTGAACTGCAGGCGGACCGCAAGGCAATCCCAGCAAGGGCCGGGTGCCCCGAGCCACGGTCCGATGGATGGCCGTACACCACAAATGTTTGCGAGCAGTACAGGAGTACCCAAGTCGTATGCCGCCTGCGCCACGGATTCAATATCGGGATTGAGATAGTCATCAGCTATAACTACGACGACAGACGCCAAGGCGAGGTCGTCAGCGATGCCCAAGCCGTGGGCGGAAATTGATTCCCGGATGTCAGTTGTTGGTACATCACCAACTCCAACGACCGCAACAAGGGTTTGTGATACATCTGTGGAAATGTGATCTCGCCACCACATCCGGTACACATCGAGCGGGCCATCTACCTCGCTGGCATCGACCACGAAGCCGTGCTCCATCAGAATCTGGATGGCCGCGGGTACCTCTTGCTCGGTTGCGCTGCCCTCGGCGAGCATTTTCGTCGTAATTTCAGCCACGGTCGCTCGTCCGTCAATATGCGGCGCTAATGCGGTGAAAAGTTCCCCGGTCAGCACTTGCTCGTCCCCATCGGTGATCAGGTAGATCTCTTCAGGCGGAACGATTATGGTGCGGCTCTGAGGCTGCCAGAGTGGGATCAACTCAGTATTCACTTGCCAATCATATGATGAAAAACAGCGCACATATACATTCTTTCCCCCTCCAAACTGAGATACTGCACCCATGAACCTGCGGATGGACTTAGCCCAGCTTTCGAGAATTCATCACCACAATCCCGATGTCGCTAAACCTCCGGCAGCGGGTGAACCTCCAAAGCCCGAGGGCGGTTCTGAAACCAGCAAAGTGCGCATGGGGCTGGCATCAAACATCGCCCTAATAGCGCTAGCCACCGGCCAATTCCTCGTCGTACTTGACCTCAGTGTCATGTCAGTTGCTCTTCCGAGTATTCAAAAAGATTTCGGCGTCGGCATGGCCCAGTTGGAATGGGCGATGATGGCATACATGGTGGCTGGAGCCGCCCTAGCGGTGCCAGCGGGCGCACTCGGTGACCGCACCGGCCGCCGGCGTCTTTATTTGATCGGTACCTCAATTTTTGTTGTTGGCTCAGCCATCAGCGCACTTTCACCTGATATGGCTGTACTTATCGTTGGCCGGGCAATCCAAGGTGTCGGGTCGGGATTCATGGGCACCTTGGCCCTGGCCATGTTGACATCTGCGGTTGCCCACGATCAGATAGCGAAACTCATTGGGCTCTGGACAGCGGTTACGTCGGGTGCTTCGGCATTTGGACCAATTATCGGCGGGGCAATGGTGCAATTCTTCGGCTGGCGTTGGATGTTCGGCATTAACGTGTTCTTGATGGCTGCGGTTATTCCGCTGGTGCTGCGTGAAGTACCGCGTGATACCCCGGATAAATCCTTGAACCGCAAAGTCGACTGGCTGGGGTCCTCGATACTAACCATGGCAATGATTTTAATTGCGGGCGGTTTGAGCATGCTGGAAAGGTATGACTATTCCCAGCCGATTGTCTATGTACCTGTGGCTGCAGGGTTAGTTGTGTTACTGCTCTTGGTGATGCAGCAGCGACACAGCGTGGTTAAGTTGACGAACTGGGTCTCGATCAAGATTGCGCCGATCCCGGCGACATTAACTATCTCGGTTTTGCTCTCTATGGTGTTGGCCGGCGCCATGATGCAGCAGATGATTCTTGTCCAAAATGTACTCGGGTTCACCCCGATGATGGCCGGTATTTCATCCTTTGGGGCCTCGTTAATGTTGGTATTTTTCTCTCCCATCTCACCAAGGATTATGGGTCGCATCGGCTTAGGCCCGACAACCTTTATCGGCCTGGGCGTCACGTCAATAGGTCTATTCGGCCTGCACCTGACCGCCCCGACCACCGGCCTCGCTCAGATTATGTTCTGGTTTGCGGTTATGGGGGTAGGTATCGGTGTCGGAATGCCGGCCGTCTCAGCAGGAGCCATGATGGCAATCCCACGCGAGCAAATGGGTACCATCGCTGGATTTATGGCTCTCATCAGTTCAATTTCAGCGGTCTTAGGAATTGCAGTTATGAATGCGATCGCGGCCCTGAAAGTGACGTCTATCTGGTTAGTTGTCGGGGCTGATTTGCCGGACGTTGAGTCACTTACCGACGAGGTGATTTCTGGGGCGATACCTGAAATTCTCGCAAGTCATGGGCAGGAGGCTGCCGACGGTGCGGCCTTGGCCTACACCGCTGGAGTAACCACCTCATTAATGATTGCTTCAGTCGGGGTGGCGATCGCGGCAATCGTCTCCTTTTTCTTGCTCGGGTCCAGGGGCAAGACACCCAAAAACGCCGAGCACTTGGTGGCCCAAGAGCCCCAAAAACCCTGAATTTCCGCGGTTTAATGCTCTGACTTTCGGGTTGGGGTACCCCACTTTGACGTCGGGGGCCGGCTACGGGTAATCTTCGCATTTGTGCCTGGAACATCAGGTGCATCCTGGTGTGCGCGGCTTCCCCCGAAGATGCGCACGGGGCGCGAATGCGCCGGGGATCAACATGCGATTTGGCGTCGTGACTGCCTGCTGGCAGTCCGACACACCCGACCGCGTGGGTCGTAGATCCTAGAGGGAATCGCACTACCAGCACAGTTTTGACCGACGCGAAACCGAACGAGAAAGGCAAAGAGTGCCAACGATCCAGCAGTTGGTCCGCAAGGGCCGACAGGACAAGGTCACCAAGAGCAAGGCCCCAGCCCTCAAGGGCAGCCCGCAGCGGCGTGGGGTCTGTACTCGCGTTTACACGACCACCCCGAAGAAGCCGAACTCGGCGCTGCGCAAGGTGGCCCGCGTTCGTTTGACTTCCGGTGTCGAAATCACCGCC
>WLLZ01000159.1 GCA_009700485.1 Actinomycetota bacterium
ACGTCGTGGGTCTTGGCGCAGTTGCCGCGTTCTTTGCTATTTTTGGCTTGGTGTTCTTCCAGCAGGTTGTCGATCTGATTGCCGAAATCCCTAATCTCTACGACGCAATTCGCAGTTTTTTTGACGAGTCGTTTTCGATCACCCTGCCTGAGCCATCGGTGTTGATGGATCAGTATTTGAATGATGCTTTATCGCTCCTGGCTAATGGAGTAATTGGAGTTATCAATACCTTCCTCGGCGTGGTATTCGGGGCTCTGACAGTGCTATTAGTCACCTTCTACCTAGTGGTTGATGGGCCGAGATTTCGTACCGTAGTTTGCTCGTTGTTCTCACAGCGCCGCCAGCGCGAGATTCTCGCGGTGTGGGAGGTCGCAATCGAAAAGACTTCGAGTTACATGATCTCCAGGTCGGTGCTCGCATTGGTTTGTGGTACGGCAACCACGATTTTTCTGTTGATCGCTCAAGTCCCTAATGGGCTAGCGCTCGGGGTGTTCACGGGTTTGGTTTCGGCATTCATCCCGACGATCGGCACCTATATTGGTGGCATCTTGCCTGTTGCCGTGGCCTTCGGAGCGAGCCCAATCCAGGGATTTGCCACCTTGATCTTCATTGTGGCTTATCAGCAGGTCGAGAACCTAACCATCGAGCCGCGGATTTCGGCCAAGGCGATGGAGCTGAATACCGCAGTTTCATTCTTAAGCGTGTTGGCCGGCGCGGCAGTGTTGGGCCCGGTCGGCGCCTTCTTGGCGCTACCGTTTGCGGCAACTTTAAAAGCATTTGTTGGCACCTACTTACGGCGCACCGAAGTGGTGGCATCAAAACTTACTGACGGCGGTAACTAGATAAAGGTGCGCATGGGGCGTCACTTGAATTCGGCGGTTTTACACCTATCCCAAGATGCATGGATCTCAGCCTCAGCGTCGGTGCGCCCAACCCACGTTGCACCCTCGACACTCTTGCCGGGCTCGAGCTCCTTGTAGACCTCAAAGAAGTGTTGAATTTCTAGTCGATCGAATTCCGGCACGTGGTGAATATCGCGCAAATGCTCGACGCGCGGATCACTAGCTGGGACGCAGAGCACTTTGTCATCGCCTCCGGCCTCATCGGTCATCCTGAACATCCCGACCGTGCGGCACCTGATCTGCACACCGGGGAAGGTTGGCTCGCCGAGAAGCACGAGAGCGTCCAACGGGTCACCGTCAAGACCTAGGGAGTCCTCGATAAAGCCGTAGTCGTGGGGGTATCTGGTCGAGGTAAAGAGCATGCGGTCCAGGCGGATTCGCCCGGTTACGTGGTCTATTTCGTATTTATTGCGGCTCCCGCCGGGGATCTCGATTGTGACGTCAAAGGTGAGGGGCTGCATGTGACGTAGTCTCTCCTATTGTGGTGACTAAGGCACAATCGAAAATGCTATTTCGCTCCGGAGGCACTAGGGCTGGTGGGTTGGTCCTTGTTCTCCTGTTCGGATTGCCGCTGGCGGCACCGGCAACCGCGGCTAACCCCATCCCGCCGGCCGCACCAGTCTTAACGGCCACCGCCGTCGTCGGCTCCAAGGCACCTGCACCCAGCCCCGCCGGGGTCCAAAAAGCTACGGCTCGGGTTCTTGCGGGCAGCGCCTTAGGCAATTTCAGTGCCCTCGTCGTTGATCCGGCAACCGACCAAGTCTTGCTCGGAGTCAATACCGATAAAGCCCGGATACCGGCTTCTACGATCAAACTACTTACCGCCGCGGCCGCCCTCGAAGTTTTGGGCCCAAGGACTCGGCTGGCCACCAAAGTCATGCGCGATGGCAATACCGTTACCTTGTTAGGTGGCGGCGACACCTCTTTGGTGCGAGCACGCGGTGGTGATCCCCTCGCCGGTGGGTTCGCGTCTTTAAAGAATTTAGCGAAGTTGACCGCGGCCGCCTCGCCGGGTACACCACTGAAATTGACGTATGACGAATCATTATTCACTGGCCCAATGACCGGGCCCAATTGGCCGAAGAACGCGGCGCGCTTAGGGATTGCTTCCCCGGTGAGCGCGCTGATGGTTGATGAAGGCCGGGTGCGCCCGGGTGCCTTAAGCAGGGTGAGCGACCCAGCCAAGCAAGCCGCGCAGGTATTTGCGGGATACCTAGCTAAAGCCGGTGTCGAAGTAATCTCGACCACACCCGGTGTCGCACCGGCGAGTGCCACCGAGATCGCCAGAGTGGAGTCGCCTCCGATCGCTGATCTGGTCGAACAGCTATTAACAGATTCGAATAACGACTTGGGTGAGTCACTTGCGCACTTAGTGGGCGGTGCGAGCGGAGCGGGTGCTTCGTTTGCGGGTGGGGCGAAAGCGGTGACCTCTACCGTAACGAAACTCGGATTACCGATCGGCGGGCTAGTTATTTCTGATGGAAGTGGATTGTCGGGCAATAACCGGGTTTCTGTTGCCACCTACGGCGCCTTGCTGGCCGACGTGGCGGTCAATTCGAATCCTGAACTCTCTGCTATCGGCGGAGGGTTAGCGGTTGCCGGTGCCACTGGCACTTTGGCCGATCGTTTTCAATCTGGCGCGACGGCACGCGGTGCCGGCTACGTGCATGCAAAAACCGGATCACTAACTGGTGTGATTGGTTTGGCTGGCACGGTAAAGGACGCAGACGGGCGGGTGCTCGTCTTCGCAATTCTTGCCAACGATGTCAAGAACCTAAACGCGGCGCGGCAATCTGTTGATATATTCGCGACGAAACTAGCGAAGTGTGGGTGCTCATGATGACTGCCGCGGTGACGATGCTTCCAGTAAATCAGTTCGACCATTTTTATCGTGGTGGTGACCGCATAGGTGCGCTGCGCCATGGCCCGGGTGGGCCGAGCCGGCCCGAAGAATGGATCGGGTCGACCACATCGCGCTTTGGGCAGGCCCCCCAGGGTTACAGCGTGTTACCTGACGGCCGGTTGCTAGTGGAAGTGATTGATGAGGATCCACTGGCCTGGCTGGGCGCGAAGCATGTAGCGCGATACGGATCGAGCACCGAGGTGCTCGTCAAATTACTTGATCTTGGGCAGCGGTTACCAGTGCACTTGCACCCGAACCGAGCATTTGCAAAAACCCATCTCGGATTATCACACGGTAAGACCGAAGCTTGGTACGTCATTGATGCCCCCGTTGGTGCCGAAGTCGGGGTGGGTTTCAAGAATGCGATGACACTTGACCAAGTTTCGTCTTGGGTGCGCGAGCGCGATAGCGCGGCACTGCTTAGTGCACTGCAGACCAAGGTTGTGCATCCAGGTGATGCGATGCTCGTGCCCGCAGGCTTGCCGCACACGGTGGCCGATGGGGTTTTCGTGCTCGAACTTCAGGAGCCAACCGACCTTTCGATCCTGCTGGAGTGGCAAGGGTTTGCTGTTGACGGTGCTAAAGACGGTCATCTTGATCTTGGATTCGATATTGCCCTGCAGGCCGTTGATCTTTCAGCCGTGACGGCGGCTGACCTCGATCAATTAGTGGTGCCGGCGGCCCAGATCCAAGGAGCAGGCTTGGTGTCGGTGCTGCCAGAACAGGCCGACCCATACTTTCGGGCGCAGCGGATCGATACTTCGGGCGGTCGGGTTGAGGTGAGTGCGGGGTTCGCGATCGTGCTAGTTACCGAGGGCCGGGGTACCTTGGTTTCGAACTTAGGGTCATTCGAAGTTGTCGGTGGTGAGGTAGCTCTAGTGCCATTCGTGGCCGGAGATTGGGCCCTTGAAGGCATTTGCGTAGCTATAGCTTGCCGCCCACCGGATGCAGGTGCCCCAGATGGCTCCTGAACAGGTGGCGGCCACGAACCAATCGCGGTCCACTGTTGATTGGCCGCTCGCCGTCAGTACCGCGATCAGGTTGGCCCCGAGTGGGCCGGTGTTGTCACAGCGTGAAACCCAGGCGGCGGTCGACATGCTGCGCGAGCTGGCACTAGAGGCGGTAGCTCCTGTGCAACGGGTTACTGGATTGATTGCACCGGCGG
>WLLZ01000016.1 GCA_009700485.1 Actinomycetota bacterium
AGAGACCGTAACCGGCTCCCTAGCGGACTTGCTGTCACTGTCGCTGTCATCGGCCCTGGCTGTTGGCACCGCGATGAGGCTGAAACTGATGGCAATCGCCATACCCTTGATGATGCGTCGCACTTTACGCCCTTTCGTGGCCGAGATCTCGCGGTGGACTTCCTCAATAAGGAGGACGCCCGGTGACATTAACTCATACACTCGGCAACTGCAAGAATCCGGACTCGGGTGCACCGCACTCCATTTGAAGCGGCATCAACTGGCGCTAGGCGATGGTGCGATCTCACTGGGCGTCTCACTTGCCGCCTCTTGGGTAGGTGCCGGCTCCGCGCTTGCGCAACCTGGTCCGGAGGTTGATGCTGATGGTGATGCCATGGCGGCGGCAATCTGCGCTTCACCTTCAAGCTCAGTGAATTCAGCCCCAACAGCTAAGTCAACAATTTTTCCCGTGCGATTATCTTGAACCAAAACTGCACCGGGGAAATGGAAAGCAAGTAGTTGGGCTCGGCTGGCACCCTTTGGGCCGTAGCGAATTTCAGCGACCCCTTGAACATTCTTACTCATCGGGTCGTTGCCAACCTCTTGGATGATGAACCCGCGGGCTTTAAGTACTTTGGCGGTGTCGCCCGCTAACCCGATTTTATTGGTGGAGTTGTAGACCGAAACTTTCACTTTGCTGCTTATCGGAAGTACCTCGGCCGGGTTCACCATTTTGGTCTGGCACGGCAGCGGCTCGGAGATAGAGTTTTGTGCTGGATCAGCTTGCGGGGTGCCACCGCCGCGGAAGATCAGCGAAACTCCAAACCCGATGGCGAATAGCACCACAATGCCAATCAAGATGAAAATTAATAGTCGCCAGATCGGCGTCCGACGCCGCGGTGACGGGCGCCGAGTTATAGAGCTTTCGCGATAGCTCATCAGGCCTCCTGCGGCATGCGGTGGGTTGCAAGGAATTCTCGCACTAGCGTGCCACATTCCTCCGCCATTACCCCACCAGCAACCTCGGGCCGGTGGTTAAGTCGCCGGTCTCGCACTAAATCCCAGTTGGAGCCGGCGGCGCCGTACTCCAAGTTCCAGGCCCCGAACACCAAGCGGTCAACCCGCGACATCACCACCGCCCCCGCACACATCGGGCACGGCTCCAAGGTCACCACCAAGGTGCAACCGGTAAGGCGCCAACTACCAAGTTTTTGTGCCGCCGCGCGCAACGCCAATATCTCGGCGTGGGCTGTGGGGTCGTTCAAAGCTTCGCGCCTGTTATGCCCTTTTGCGATGATCTTGCCGGAGGCATCCACGACCACCGCGCCGATCGGGATATCACCGGCGGCACCCGCTTCGTTCGCGCAGGCAAGTGCCACTTGCATCATGTCGAGATCGAATTGTTGAACGTGCATTAGTTCGCGCGCAGTACTGATTTCAATTGCTCGCTGAATCCAAGTCGCTTGGCGATCGCCTTTATCTGCTGATCAGGATAAAGATCCTCATCACGACAAAGCAGACCTAACTCATCTGCGCCGAGGCCGAAGTCAGCGAAGATGCTCATGTCACCAACAGGCTCGAAATCCTCAAGATCATCATCGTCAATGTCGAGCCCAATGACATCGGCGGCTTCTTCGGCTAACGCCCAATCCAAAATTGCTGCACCATCACTGATCATCGCGCGCGAGGAGCCGGCGGCTTGGCGCACCACGATGAAGTATTCATCAACCACACCAATCAAACCAAAAACTCCGCCTTCGCCCGGCAGTTGCCGCAGGGTTGAGATGAGGTCATCCATCGACGTAGCAACCCGCGCCGGCAATGAAGAAGCCATCCACTGGCCCTCCTCGTGCCATACCGCGACCGCAAAGTCAATCGCGTTAGCGTCCATCTCCTGCGATCCCATAGGTAGATGGTGGCACGCCGGGTATCTTCAGCTCCGGCCGACCACTACTCTCGGCGCTATGCGTACCCTCGTGATCGACCATCCCCTCGTGGCCCACAAGCTCACCAGGCTGCGCCGGACTCAGACATCCTCGGCGACATTTCGCCTTTTGGCCGAAGAATTGGTCACTCTCTTGGCCTATGAAGCCACCGAGACCTTGCGTATTCAGCCAGTCGCCATCACTACTCCGGTAGCCGACTGTATGGGCGTTGAGATGGCTGACCCGCGGCCCCTGGTCGTGCCGATCCTGCGCGCTGGCCTGGGCATGCTAAACGGCATGGTCAAATTAATGCCGACCGCCGAAGTTGGATTCCTCGGCATCGTTCGCGATGAGGATTCACTGCTCGCCACCACCTACGCTGATCGCCTGCCGCATAACCTAGCCAATCGCCAAGTCTTCGTCCTTGACCCAATGCTCGCGACCGGAGGCACCTTGGTCGCCGCCATTGATCTACTGCTCGAGCGCGGTGCGCGCGATGTCACTGCCATCTGTTTGCTCGCCGCCCCCGAGGGCGTCAAGCGCCTGGAGGACGCCTACAACAATCGTGATGTCGAAGTCACGGTGGTAACCGCCGCCCTAGATTCACACCTAAATGAGAAGGGCTACATCGTGCCCGGCCTAGGTGATGCCGGTGATCGCCTCTACGGCGTCGTCTAAGCCCAAGCCACCAGGATTTGGCGCCTCATACCCGCCACGTCCAGGCAGGCACTGGATAAGTCCCACAATATGTCAAAGATATTTGACATATTGAACTATGCCACCTAACGTTGAATCGTGGACCTAACCGAGCTCGGAGCTACAATTCGCCGCACCCGTATCGACAGCGGCATCAGCCAGCTTGACCTAGCCGGCATGAGTCACTTGTCACGCGTAACCGTTAACTACGCCGAACGCGGACGGGTCGCCGTGGGTGCTGATGCCCTTCTGCGTATTCTGCAACCCCTCGGCTTATCCATCGGGGGCCCACAGATTCCAAACCAGAACGCCGTCGGACTCTTAGCAAAGAGTGCCAGCGTGAGTTTCCGTAGTGAACTTCCCGTCACCCAGCTTGAGCGGGCATTTGTTACGGGTCGGGTCGATGACCAATGGCTACCTCACTTCTCCACCCTCATCGACGAGGCAACAGATGCGATGTTGCTGCGCGGCGTACGCGAAGTTGCTGACCGGTTCGAGATACCCGCAACCACTATCTGGCGTAACCTAAAGCGGCTGGCCGCCACAATCGTCAGCCCAAATCCACGTTGGCGGCATGGAGACTGAAGCCCTATGGGAAATCCTCTTAGGTAATGCACTGACCTTGATAGACGATGCCGTTAGGCGGACCGGGCAACCTGTCGACTGGTCCTTAGGCGGCGGCACTGTCCTGATGCTCCGCTTGAACCATCGGCAAAGCAAAGACATCGACATATTCATCTCCGACCAGCAACTGCTCGGCCTATTCAGCCCACGCCTTAGTGACTTCGCGTCCGCTCTCACCGACGATTACGATGAAAGTTCCGGCCACATAAAACTCTTTCTCCCACGTGGCGAAATCGACATCGTGGTGGCAACGCCCCTAATTGAGACACCATATGAAACGGTAACCCTCCTGTCGAGATCCATCAAACTCGAGAGGTCAGCTGAAATCATTGCGAAGAAGATGTGGCACCGCGGTGACCGTGCGACTGCTCGTGATTTATTAGATTTCGCTAGCGTTTACGAGTCGGACCCAAAGTCAATTACTGAGGCAAGTCCATTTCTATCCCGTCACGCCTACGAGTTCCTCACTCAAATTAGCCTACGACAAGCGATCATGAGCGCTTCGTTCGATGCCATCGACAAACTGGACTCCACGCTAACCTTCAGCCAGTGCGTAGAGATTGCCGAGATGGTTCTACGCCCATACTGCACTCCCCGTGCCCTGTAACCCCAGCCGTGTGGGTGGTCGTTGCCGGCTAGAGGTTTTTAAGGGCCGATACCACCTTGTTCAATGAATCCTTGGCGTCACCGAAAAGCAACATTGTCTTTTGGTCGTAGAGAATCTCATTCTCAATACCGGCGAAGCCCGGGCGCATCGACCTCTTCAAGAACACCACCTGCTGGGCTTGATCCACGTTCAGGATCGGCATGCCGTAGATCGGCGCTGACTTGTCGGTGCGCGCGGCGGGGTTCACTACGTCATTTGCACCGACTACGAGAACGACATCGGTTGTCGCGAACTCCGGGTTGATATCGTCCATTTCTTTTAGTTGCTCATAGGGCACGCTGGCTTCGGCGAGAAGCACGTTCATATGCCCCGGCATGCGACCGGCAACCGGGTGAATCGCGTAATCGACTTCGACTCCGCGCTCGGTGAGTAGATCAGCAAGTTCACGTAAGGTGCCCTGGGCCTGAGCCACGGCTAAACCGTAACCGGGGACCAAGATCACCTTGTTGGCAAAGCCGAGCATGATCGCGACGTCATTTGGCCCACCCGATCGCACCGGACGGTCACCACCTGTTGAGGTATTGCCGGCGGTAGTGCCGTTGAAGGCGCCAAAGAGGGTCGAGGTGATTGGGCGGCCCATGGCCTTTGCCATCTCCTTGGTCAGGAGGGTGCCCGAGGCGCCAACCAACGTGCCGGCGATGATCAACAGGACGTTATTGAGCACGTAGCCAGATGCCGCGACCGACAAACCGGTGAATGCGTTCAGCAGTGAGATCACGATCGGCACATCGGCGCCGCCGACAGGTAGCACGAAGAGCATGCCGAAGATCAGCGACAGCACGAGCAGGGCAACCAGCAACCAGATCTGAGGGCTGATGACTAACCACACGGCGCCGACTACGGTCAGAGCGGCCACAAGCATCGTGACCCACTTTCCGGCGGGAATAATCACCGGGCGGGAGGTCATCAGCTCTTGCAACTTCAAGAAGGTGATGATCGATCCACTAAACGAGACTGAGCCAATGACTACCGTGAAAACAGTCGCTGCCAAAGAGATTTTATTCTCGCCACCGACTTCAAGATATTCAATGACGGCCACGAGAGCCGCCGCGCCGCCGCCCACACCGTTGAAAAGCGCAACCAATTGCGGCATCTGAGTCATCTGCACCTTGCGGGCCGAGATCCAGCCGATTGCACTACCGATGAGCACCGCAGCGAGGATTAACAAGATGTTCGACAGCGGGATACCGCTCACGAAAAGCACTGCGGTAGCCAGCACCGCGCCAGCGGCACCGAGCAGGTTTCCGTTGCGGGCACTCTTCGGTGACGACAACCCCTTGAGCGCAAAAATGAACAGCACCGCTGCGAGTAGGTTCGCCAACTGCACCCACGTCGGTGTCATGCGGCACCACCATCATCGGAACGGGCAACTGGTTTCTTGGGCTTGAACATCTCCAGCATGCGGTCGGTGACAACGAAACCACCGACGAGGTTGATTGCACCTAGCAGGATGGCAATCACACCCAGCGTGATCTCAAGGGGGTTGGTTGCCGAACCGGTGACGGTAATTGCACCGATCAACACGATGCCGTGGATGGCGTTCGCGCCCGACATCAACGGGGTATGAAGCACCGTTGAGACTTTGGAGACAACTTCAAACCCGACGAAAATACTCAGGATGAAGATGGTGAGGAGTGCAACGCCATCCATGCTTATGAACCTCCACCGAGCGCATCTAGCGCTGCTTGATTGCGGACTACCCCATCAATAACGACGGCGCATCCGGCTAACACTTCGTCCTCAGGATCAACTACGACTGCGCCCTCATTTACCGTCAGGGTGAGCAGGGCCATGATGTTCATCGAGTAAAGCTGCGAAGCATGCACCGGCATCTCGCTGGCTACGTCTTTGGCACCCCAAACCAAGACTTCACCGAACTTGATTTCCTCGCCCGGCATCGAGCCTTCGACGTTGCCGCCGGTCTCACTCGCTAGGTCAACTACTACCGAACCTGGCTTCATGCCTTCGACCATCGCGCGAGTGACTAATAACGGTGCCTGACGGCCCGGTACCGCCGCTGTCGTTATCAGCACATCGGCCGCCGCTACGAATGGGGCAAGAAGCTCGCGCTGCCGATCGGCGCGATCCTCGGTCATTTCACGGGCGTAACCTCCGGAGCCTTCAAGGGCTTCAAGATCTAGCGTGACGAAAGTTGCGCCCATCGATTTAACTTCATCGGCACTTGCTGGGCGCACGTCATAGGCAGAAACTTTTGCCCCGAGGCGCTTGGCGGTGGCGATGGCCTGCAGCCCTGCGACGCCAGCCCCCAGCACCAATACCTTCGCGGGTTGAATCGTGCCGGCCGCCGTCATGAACAGCGGAAAGAATGAAGGCAGCCGGTCTGCTCCCACAAGGGCCGCACGGTATCCGGTAACAAGGGCTTGCGAACTTAACGCATCCATCGACTGCGCCCGCGAGATGCGCGGCAACACATCGAATGAAAGTCCGGTCGCACCAGCGTCGCGCAAACCGCGAATTGTCTCAATATCGCCAACGGGTGAAAGGAATGAAACGGTGACGGTGCCTTTGCGCAGCCTCGATGCCCGCGGGTAGTCAAGGGGGCGCACGCTTGCGATGACATCTGCGCTTTCGAACGCTCCCGCGAGATGCTCGTCATCAATTACCGTCGCACCCGCTGCTCGATAGGCATCGTCACTCGCAAAGGCATGACGCCCGGCACCACTTTGAACATGGACTTCAAAGCCCAATGCGGTGAACTTGGCTACTACCTGCGGGACGATGGCTACTCGGTGCTCACCGGGCCTGGTCTCACTCGGAACAAGGATTCTCACGAGCGCCACCCTAGGGCTTTCCACACCTCAATGCCTCTGCGGACTGCTCAATTAGAGCCCAAATGCCATGTGAAACGTGACTCACTACCCAACATCTACCCGCGTTTAGTGGATGTGGGCCTAGCTTTTACGCAGCAAAGTGCTGAGATAACCGTCAAAAATATCGGCAACTTCGCGCCCACCGGCCGTACGGATACGGTGGACCGGAAGGCCGGTACCCTCAGCCTGCTGCACCGCGATGCGTTCGGGGATGACCGGCTTCATTAAAGTCACGCGTCCGTAGATATCAGTCAACTCTTGCCTGCGGTATTCATGCTCCTCGGCGGTCGAACGCACCCGGTTTACCACGATGCCAGCCAACTTCAACTGCGGATTAACGGACTTGCGGATCTCATCGACTTCAGCAATCGCGCGCGCAACACCTTGTGAGCCAAAGAAAGTCGGGGTGGTGACAATTAGTGCGAAATCCGAGGCAGCTAAGGCCTCGCGGGTTAGCGCGCCTAAAGATGGCGGGCAATCAATGAGGGTGAGGTCGTAGCCCGAGAGATGCGAAAGCGCGCGTGCCAACTTGGGGCGCAAGGTGCCACCGCTCCATGAGTCGAAACGAATGACATTCGGGTGACCGGGCAGCACATCTACTTCACCCGGGGCAAGTTCCCAGTCACATGCCGTCAAGGCAGCTTCGACGGTCTCTCGGGTTGGGTGGGCCAATACCTCGGCGACCGTGGTCTTGTGGGCGTGGGTGGAAAGTAGGGAGGTGGCATTGCCCTGGGGGTCGAGATCGACGACTAAAGTCGCCAACCCGCGCACGGTGGCGGCACTTGCCAGCCCTAGCACCACGGACGTTTTACCTACGCCGCCCTTGAGGGCGATCACACTGATAGTTGGCATGGCCATAATTGTGCCGTGCTGCCCAGCCGGGGACAACCCACACCTCGATAGTGGGTGATTACAGTGGTCCCAACCCCCGAAAACTGCTCACAGGAGACACATGCGCCACAAAAGTCACAACTACTGGTCAAGAGCCCACGTCGCGGGGGCTGCCGCGCTCACTATCGGCCTGCTGGCCCCCGCGGTATTGACAATCGGGTTCGCGGCCCCGGCCCAGGCCGCCACACCTGCAATAGGTGCCTGCTACGACTACCAGATAGCGGTGCGCGATGAGGTTTCATCGTCAGCCCCGGCTTTGGCCTGCACCGGCCCGCATACCGCAGAGACTTATTGGACGGGCAGCCTTAAACCCACGTTCGGGCCACCCTCGAAGGCCACCCCCGGTGCCCGCTTAGCCGCCACCACCGCCTGCGAAACCAAGACACTTAATACCTACGTCGCGATGCCCGGGCGCACACTGCCAAGCCGTTGGCTCTCGTTCGCAATTTTCCCCACCGACACCCAGTGGTCAGCGGGTGAACGCTGGGTGCGTTGTGATGCAGTATTGAAAACCGGATTAAAACTCACCGAACTCACGTCGACCGCGGCCGCGTTCGTCGTCGCCAGCGGTGTCGATTACTTCAACTTCTGCACTCCAGCCCAACCCAATGCGCGCAACACTGAAAGCTATCCGTGCACCGACCCGAAGAAGAACTGGATCATGATTGCCGCACGTGATCTCGGTGGCCCGGGTACGAGATTCCCCGGAACTAGCAAAGTCGAAAAACGTACGCGCACCCTTTGTTCGAAACTGGGTAAGCGCTACAGCGGTGGATCTAAGTTTCCAAGTTGGTGGGCGATATGGCCAACCGATCGGGGCTGGAAGGAAGGCCGCCGCGAAGGCCAGTGCTTGGTGCCCTTGTCACAGTACAACAAAGCAGTCAAGCCCCCGACTCCAGCGGTCTAGATCAGGTGGCCCCCGGCCACCAGGTCACCACGGACGAAGTCGTTCGCGCCCAGTTCACTTAATCGGTAATGGTGCGAGCAAGTCATCGCCCACGAGCTGGCCGAAGAAGATGCCGACAATGCGCCGTGGGCGTCAGTTTCCCTTACCGGATTTACTTCCGGCAACGCGCTTGCGCAAGGAGTTGGCCATAAAGAGTATGAGGTTAAAGATGAGAATGATCATGACCGGGTAGAAGATGAGTACGTCAATGTAGGCGCCGAGCGGTGGGGCCCCAGGAAGGCTGTTGCGATTTCCAGGTAACGAGAACACGAATCCCATGAGGACGCCCACCTGCAGGATGCTGCCTTCCGTATTTTTTCCCCGTAGTTCCAGGCTGCTCCATGTGGAAATACCTGCAATCATCAACATCATGCCGAGCATGATCACAACGAACTGGATGGTCGACTGCCCACGGTTCAATTCGGCTCGAACCCAGGTTTCCCTTTCAAGGGCAATGGGCGTGGTCGCGGTCTCGGCACTCGATGCATTTTCGGGGCTCATACCGGCCTCGGCGGTCACCGGGTAGGTAAAATTGGCGCGCCAACTCGATAGGCCCTCGGGAGCTACCATCTTTGCGATCACGGGAATGGATTGCCGGGATCCGTCGGGCGCTTTCACCCACGCTTGGAGGTTCACCTCCATCGAGTACCTGTCGAAGGGGTAGGTGTATGCCGCACCAGTCAAAAACGTAGAGGCACCGGAGGTCTGCGGGAAAGTGGAACCGGCACGGATCGTCCTGTTTCCAGCATCCTCGAGACCACCTGCACCGATAAGTGGCGACATTCGAAGGTAGATGTCAGCGGCGGTAACAAGTGGAGAGCCGTTCTCAGACGTGGTTTCAAACTCCTCGGATTCGATAAGAAGGCCTTCACCAGGGAAGACCACGACGAGCATTCGAGCTGTATCCGTTTCGAATTGGAATTGCTGTAACAGGAAAAAAACTGCGATACCGTCAGAGGGTGGAGTGCTATCTAATGCCGTACTAGATGCCTCCGGGAGGTTGTTCACGAAAGTTAAAAGCGAAAACATGTAGAGGATCAACCCCACCAAGCCCAGGGCGATCAGCAAACGGAAGCGCCGTGGCGAGGCCTCTTGGGGCAGCAATTCCCCCTGCTTCTCTCGCATGCATTCACCCTAAGGCACTCCCTGCCCCGGACATCGCAATTCGCATAAATACTTCACCCAGCACCTCGGGCAGTCGGCGCGTTGGGCGGGCGGGGTTCTCGGACCGACGACCTCAAGGTTCATGAGTCCTGCGGCCATTAAATTGGGTATCAAATGGGATCAAGGAACTGCCCTCGCTGCCCTTATTCTCCCCGTCACCTAGCTCCATTTTGTAACAGTTGGGTCTGCTGCACGATCAGGTGAGAAGCTGCGTCACGATAGCGATACGGTGACTTCAGTCGCAAGTCGATCAAGTGGCCGACAATGCGATTGGAGAGCACGTACTTGATGGGGCAGACTCAAAACAGCAGTTGCCGCTGTGCAGCGCCTGAGGCAACTCGTAGTTGCGATCTACTAGATTCAACAACGCTCAACTAATCGATAATGGTGCGCCGCGGGCCAATCCCCCACACGGCGTAATTCCACATCCAGTCGGCCATCACACTCACTCGGTTTCGTCCACCCGCGAGATAAGCAACATGCAGTGCCAACCAGGCCAGCCAAGCCGGCGTCCCGTGCATTCTCATCCCCCCAGGCATCTCTACGACCGCGCGGCGGCGCCCGATCGTTGCCATCTGACCTTTGTCTTTATAAACGAAGTCGGTAAGGGGTTGGCCAGCAAGTCGAGCGCTTATCTGCTTGGCAACATGGCGGCCCATCTGCAGGGCAACCGGTGCAACCATCGGCAGTGGCCTGCCATCAGCCCCATCAAAGCTCGCGGTGTCGCCAATAACCCAGAGGCCTTCGGATAATTCGAGGGTTGGTGGCACCCGCAGTCGGTTCGCACGATCGGCAACACCTAGGGCCGTCCAGGTTTCTGGAGCAGAAACACCAGCGGCCCAGATGGTCGTACCAGCGGGCAATACTTCACCGGATTTCAAGTGAACATCTGATTCATACATACGGTCGACGGCTGCATCTACTAAGACCACCGCGCCAATTTCTTCTAACTCAGATTTCGCATGGGCGCTGGACTTCTCGGTGAATGACGGAAGTAACCTCGGCCCAGCTTCAACCAAGGTGACGTGGCCAAACTCCGCCACGCGCGGGAACTCATGCTTCATGCTGCGTTGCAATTCGGCTACCGCGCCGGTAATTTCAACCCCGGTCGGGCCACCACCTACGACAACTACTCGTAGTGCTTCCTTTGGTTTCAAACCGACGTCAACATCCTCATAAGTGATAAGTAAGCGGCGGCGGATTTCACGGGCCTCTTGAATTGATTTCATCTGCAGCGCGTTCTCAGCCACCCCGGCCACCCCGAAGGTCGCACCCACGCTACCGGTGGCCAGCACCAAATCATCCCAGCCGATTACCGTTGCATCAGCCAAGCGCAGGTTCTTTGCGAGCGGATCGATCCGAACCACCTCGCCGCGGCGGAAGTCGACGCCGGGGATTGCCGCCCGAACCGGGTAGGCGATGTCGTCCTCGGGTAGCCCTCCGGTCGCCACCTGATACAGCAAGGGTGAAAAAGTTTGATACGGATTTCGGTCAATGACCGTGATGTGGACCGCGGAGTTTTTTGCCAGTTCACGGGCACAGGTGAGCCCCGCGAAGCCCGCGCCCACGATTACGACCCGATGTGAACTTTGCATGGACTCAATCTATTCTGATTTTGTCAACAGCGCCGACTCAGGCCATGGCCTCGGTAAGTTCGAGCCACAAATTCTCCAGCGAAACTCTGGTGGCCTGCAATTCGAGCAGTTCAGCATTCAATGTCGCAATTAACTCAAAGTTGGTGGCGTGCTCGATCAATTCAGCGTGAATCTCGTGCTCGCGTTTATCTAGCTTCTCGATCTGCCTTTCGGTGCGGGTAATTGCCTTGGCCGCCACCCGTTGATCGGCCGCTGAGGTAACCTGCTTCGATGACGCAGATTTAGTATTCGACCCTTGTGACCTGCGCACAGCCAAATACTCGTCGATCCCACCGGTAAGGGAAGACAGCTTCCGGTCGCCGTAAAGCCCGACAAAGTCATCACAAACTCGCTCAAGGAAATATCGATCATGTGAAATCACCAATAGGGTGCCGGCGAAGCCATCCAGGAGATCCTCGAGTGCGGTCAGCGTCTCAACATCGAAATCGTTGGTCGGTTCGTCAAGAATCAGGACGTTCGGCCCGTTCATCAAGAGCCTGGTCAACTGCAAGCGGCGACGCTCGCCACCCGATAGGTCACCGACTTGGGTCCACTGGGCGTCAGAACTAAACCCCAAACTTTCACAAAGCTGCGAAGCAGATAACTCGCGGCCTTTACCAAGGTCAACGCGTGATGCAACGTGTTCAACCGCTTCGAGCACTCGCCATTTCGGGTTTAATTCTTCAAGGTGCTGAGACAGGTAGGCGACTTTCACCGTGACACCGGTCTTCATAGCACCTTTGGACGGAGCCACCTCACCGATCAACAGGCGGATCAACGAAGTCTTGCCCGCACCATTAGAACCGATGATGCCGATGCGATCACCCGGGCCGATATTCCAGGTGCAGTGATCAAGGAGTTCAATCGGCCCATCGGCGTTTTCTTGCCCAACCGTTAGGGTCGCGTCATTTAGTTCATAAACAGTTTTACCAAGCCTGGATCCGGCAAATGACAACAGTTCAACACTGTCGCGCGGTGGTGGCTCATTGCTTATCAGTTCATTCGCGGCTTCGATTCGGAACTTCGGTTTCGTGGTACGCGCAGGTGCACCACGCCGCAACCAAGCTAACTCCTTGCGCATCAGGTTTTGCCGCCGAGCCTCACTTGCTGAAGCCTGACGAAAACGCTCAGCTTTGGCGAGCACGAAGGACGAATAACCACCCTCATACTCTTCGACCGCGCCGCCCACCACCTCCCAGGTGCGCTCACAAAGTGCATCAAGGAACCAGCGATCATGGGTAACAATCACGACTGCGAGTTTGGACTGCGCTTTCAAGTACTCCGCAAGCCAGGCGACTACTTCAACGTCGAGGTGGTTGGTCGGCTCATCAAGTAGCAACACATCAAGATCGGCAATCAAAGCGCGCGCCAACTGCACGCGTCGGCGCTCACCACCAGAAAGCCTTGCAAAAGTGCGAAGCAGCAGTGCTTCATCGAACCCGCCGAGCAATCCGGTGAGAACTTCGCGAATCCGCGCGCTAGTTGCCCACTCGTGCACATCTTGCCCGGGCACGATGTAGTGACCCACTGTTTGATCCGGGTCAACCACCTCGGCCTGTGAGACCAAGCCGAGGGCGACATCCGAACCGATGGTTACCCGACCAGAATCCAGTGGCTCCAACCCGGCTAGCGCATGAAGCAGGGTGGTTTTGCCGGCGCCATTGCGGCCGACCACCGCGATGCGCTCGCCTGCGCCAACCCCTAAAGACACACCGTCAAGTAGTGGGCGCTCCCCATATGACTTCGTTGCCGTTTCGACACTGATGAGATTCCTGATAGCCATATAAGGCAAGTGTACGGTTTCACTCATGCGCAGTCCGTGGGCCAAGGCGACGTCAACCGATCAGGTCGCCACCGCTGCCCCAGATGCGCCGGGACCTGTGATGTACGGCAACGGGCTGCACCTACCGATCTACCCAGCTCGCGTCCCGGAGATTCTCGAAACCCTGCGCGCTACCGACCTGCCAGACAATAACGGGATCTTCTGCGTAGATTGGGCCGGGATCAGAACCCGCATCGCCATGTTGCCCTGGGCGCCAATGCGATTTGCGGGCACCACACGCACCCGCATCCCGGTACCAAGTGATGGCTATCGGTCAGAAGCGGAGGAGTACGTCGGCCTCGCAATATCGCTGATCAATGAAAAAGAGACTTACCGGATTGTCGAAGTCGGCGCCGGCTGGGCACCTTGGGCCGTGATGGGGATCGTGTTGGCACGAAGGCAGGGTAAACGCGCATCGGGGATAGCGGTCGAAGCCGACCCGCTGCGCGCCACCTGGTGCCTGCAGCACGCTGCCGATAACAATGTGGATGCCGAGCTAATTAGCGGTACACCGATGCAGATAGCAGCAGCACTATCGGCAAGTACCGCCGAACTGCGGGTAGTGCAGGCCGCCGGCTGGGCATCACTTACCACCTTGCGCTTCCCGGTACTTGATGACGCTGACATGGGTGGCGCCGTTAATGAAGCAGTGACACCAGAGATGGACTACCGCGGCGCGCATCTTGAGCACTTTGACGTCCCAACCGTGACCCTCAATTCCCTGCTCGGTGATGATGACTCAACCGACCTACTCCATGTTGACCTGCAGGGCATGGAGTTGGAAGTGATCTTGCCGGGCACCGAGTTGATCGAATCGAAAGTACGATTCATGGCGGTCGGCACCCATAACCGTTACGTCGAAGGGCAACTACAGCAGCACTTCCTCAAGCGCGAGTGGGCCCTGCTCATGGAGTCGCCATCAACGGCGGTATTTGACGGGGTGCGCCCGACACTCACCGGGTTCACTACCCAAGATGGCAATCAGTTGTGGGCGAACTCGCGATTTCGTGACACGCCGCCGGTTATCTACCGCGACCGCTCTTAACACAATAGATACTGAACTAACTTATGGATCGAGTTACCCTGCGAGGGTGGTCTTCGACGTGTCGCGGGTCGAGATGATCAGCCCTTTAGAACTTGATGCGTCGGTGTAGTCATGGCCGCCACGTCGCGAGCATCCGTGCAAAGCGCTACGACCTTAGGCATTGGTGCTGCGTAGCTCAGGTTGCGAGTCGTTGACAACTCGGCGTATCGCTGGTCAGTTGGGCGAATTAGGCGCCCCGGAAGGAGAGCGCTCGAGGCAGGCGTGATTGCCCAGTTGCTGCTCTCAGATACCAACCGGCGTGAAGCCACCGGCGAAGGAAATCGGCTGAACGCGCGCCGACTTGGTGAAGTCCGTCGCAGCGAGATCAACTACGTACCAGGTCGGGTCGGTGACCGTTCGGTATGCGTAGCGCTTGCCCGTGAGATTGCAGATGGTGTCCCAGACTGTCACTTCGTCCACCACTCCTGCGGCCCCGAAGGACTCCTTGACAAGTCCGGGCACCATGTCGAATGAATTCAGGATATGCATGGCGAACTGCTCGGCCTGAACTCCCGTTAGCGGCACATCCGAGAGCGCCACCTGCGCAGCTGCGCGCACGAATCGGGCCGGCGGAGTGAAGTCACCGGGCAGGCCCATCAGGCCTTGGCCCTGACCCGCGGCAGCGATCGTGAAGGAGCCGAAGGTTTGATCGGCCGGGGTGTTATTGCTCAGCCCGACGTAGTTGTTCAGGTTGGTCAGGTGCCAGTCCATGTATGGCGAATTTGTGCCGACCCCGGTCGGATTTTCGACGATAACCCATCCTGACGGATGCAGTTCGATTGCGATCGAGCTCGTCTCATCGTGCACCAGGCAGTGAATCGGCGGGGCGAAGCCCATGCCGGGATCGAAGCCCCAAATATTGCTTCCCTGAAGGGCCGCCTTCACCTCAACGATGGTCGAGCACGTGCCGAGCAGGTACGCGATGAGGTCGGCCTCGCAGAGATCAGATCCATCGCCAATGAACGGCTGGTAGGTGCAGTAGCCACCGGGCATGTAGAGGAGATGGGCTGAGAGTCCCGCATCATTCATGCCATCAATTAGAAACTCTGGCTTGCCGAATGCGCACATCCCCACGATCCCGTGGGTTGCCGACCAGGCCTTGCCCGGCTTCCCTCCGGAGGCCACGCCCATGCCCTCATAGTCAGCGGGCAGCGCAGCCAAGGCTGTCGGCATCTCGGTGGGGAACTCAAGGCTGCGCCCGATCACGACGCTTCCGTCGGTGGCCTTCTTGGTCTTGAAGTTCGTGCACATGTTTCCCCCGGTAGGTAGTAGGACGTTACTTTCCTAACACTGATGCTGACGCTACAGCCAGGCTCTATGGCTCGCTGCGTGGTGATCGAATCGGAGAGCAGGACTCAGCCTAGGGATTCAGGATTATCTAGAAGGATGTGGTGTTTCACGACTGCCCTGTTTCACGACATAGTTAACCCCTGACCTACGCATGACGAGATCAAGTACCGCGAGCAACTCGCACTCACCGCGGGTCAGTATGGACTTCATGTGCGTGGAGTTATTGCAGGTGGGCAAACAGCCCTCTGCATAAGCGAACTTATTCTTTGTTCATGCCCCCAAAAATTGGTGGTCGACGGCTGCGCGAATCTCGCCATGCTAAATCGAACACCACCAAATAACGTGAATTCAAACAACATGAATATAGAAATTGGTTAATTAAAAGGAACTGACTTTTTTCAAGAGGAACACTTAATATCCCCGTTGAGGATGAACCTTCCCCTGTTGGTTGCATAACTCGTTCCAGAGATATCAGCTGATGCTGGTGTTGGCTGCACCCAAGCAATTACAGCCCTCTTGTTTTTGCCCAGTGCACCTCTGTCGACCACGGTGCCCACTCGAACCGTGAACTCCTCGGTGGTGTCAGTCCCTGCCCAGCAGGGAAAAACTTTGTTGGACTTTACGGCCTGGGATCGGGAAACCGTGGATCCCGACTTTGTACCTTTGTACATAAAGGAAATCGTGGTTACGGCATTTAGATTTGCAAACCTGTCACCATCTATCGCAAAGTAACCTGGTGCCAGCGTGCCACTCTCAGAAGTGAATGTGACTGAACCGTTTTTGATTGTGGCCGGCATGCCGGTGGTGACCGAGTCAGGCGTGTAGGTGATTGTGCAACCTTCGCAGTTAATACCAACAAAATTCAATGTCACCTCGGCATTAGTGGCCGCTGACGCAAGCGGGGCGAGACCGAAAAGCCCCAGTACAAGTGCTGCAGGTATTGCCACAATTGAAATTCTCTTTACGATTTCCATTAATCTCCTAGTTTTGTCTGGCGAGCCGTTAGTTCCCCACTTTTTGTGACACTGGGACTTAACCCACCGAGCAATTACTCAACGCTTTTTAGACTTCGAATGATCTTCCTGATCTGCCGCACGGTCAAACCCGTGGTGGTGATTTGGGCGGTGGTGGTTTCAGCAGCTTCGCCACTGGCAGGTAGTACGACCCACGTTTCGCCCGTGGACTGCCGCAAAACTTGCCGAGGTGTAGCGGTGGACCCACTTTGGCAATCGCTCTCTGATTGCGCATTCTTGTTAGGGCAAATAGTTGTGATATTCACTTTCTGACTTTTTGATCCTGAAAACTTAACGTTGAAAGTGGCGACTACAAGCAGTGGGGCCCCTGGATCACTGCAGGCCTCCGACTGGGTAATCGACAATGCCGGATTTGTCACTTTACCGAAATCACTGGTCACAAAATAGGTGCATCCGCCTGGATTAGGACCAACGGCCTGTTCACTAAATTTCCCAAGGGTCACCTTAACGAGCGGTGCGTTTGCGGTGAACTCTGGATTGTAAACCGTGAAGGGAACCTTCGCGGCCGCAGTTTCTAATTCCTTTTGAATGTCAGCAGCCATGACCCCCGGAGCAAAGGCCAGTGATGCCCCCATGAGCAGAGCCCCCAAAGTTGCGGCCATGAGGCCTTTACTCAAAGACAACTTGCTCACTTGGCTCCTCCAGATGTCGCGTGAAGCATGCCGCACAAGCCGTGCGCTACCAGAACGGTAGCGGACTTCGTCTAATAATGTTCTACTATTTGGCCAACGGCGGGGACCATGTGGTGGATTTCTATGCAGCAATTCAGCGGCCAAGTTATGTTGCGACAGTTAGGCGCCTTGCGAAAAGCCAGCCCGATGAGGCCTGGCTGCTTACCAATCGTCCGATCTTCGGAATTTTCACGGCTCGGTTGTCCGGCGGTCAGCCTGCCCGGCGCCCACGAGCACGTGGACCGACGTTCGTTTTGGCTACATAATCGCGACACCGGGTGCTCGAACAAGATCCTGGTTGCTCGCGCACCGAGATGAGCGTTGAAGGCCCTCAGCAACTTGCTCGGTCGCGAAGCGAGTAGCAAGTTGCCGGACCACTCGCTAAAGGATTTTCTGACCTCCCCGGCAATTAGGATTTCCCCCGTGGCCGTTATTGTCCCCATATTCGCTCGCAAAGGCGCGGACCCAAGTCAAGACAATTGTCTGCTCCCTCAACTTCTACGACTGCCTTGACCCACTCGCCACGATTTCGAGTCCCGAAATCTTGGAGAAGGTGCACTTGATCGGCGAAAGCGAGGCATTATTTGACTCGGTATCAGGAAATGGAGGAACCATGCAGGTTGAGGACAAGCCGGGAATTGAGATGGAATCTACGGGGAACTTCGATTTCATTAAAGTCGTCTGGCCGTGGGCTTACGAGGATTGTTCAAAAGCAGAGGGATATTCCATCACCGATCCGCGATCGGCCTTGTTCTATGCGCGCCGGGCTATCGAGGGTTTAGTCAATTTTGTTTACGAAATTTCTGACCAGCCAAAGCCTTGGCCGACGGACCTGCGGGGAAAAGAGGACGGAAAGCAATTTCGCTCGATGGCCGGCGATGTGATTTTGAAGAAACTACGGTTGATTCGCCAAACTGGAAATCATGCGGTCCATAATAATGAGGAAATCCCCCCAGCCTTGGCACCGAAGATCCTTGCAGAACTTCTGCACGTGGTGGTGTGGGCCGCGCTCCGGTTTACCGACAACCCATCAGCAGTACCAATAGACAAGAAGTTTGATCCCGGCACAGCCAAACAGCATGAGCCCCTACCCCTGGGTGCCGTCCAAGAACTTGCCAATGAACAGGTTGCACAGCCAAGTGATTCGGCGCCAGACAGGGAAGTGGAGATTGCTGCACTGCGCACCAAGATTGCGGCCGCACAGGCAGCCAACCCTGTGCAAGACACCCGTGACTACTCAGATGAAGACACCCGAAAGCTCATCATCGAACAATTGCTCCTTGAAGCAGGTTGGCCTCTCATGCAGGGGCGGGATCGCGGGTTTGAAGTCTCGGGCATGCCAAACGAGTCGGGGGTCGGTCATGTGGACTATGTGCTGTGGGGGTCAGATGAACTCCCTCTGGCAGTAATCGAGACGGAGAAAACCAACGTTGATCCGAATCTCGGGCAAGAGCAAGCCAAACTGTATGCGGACTGCATTGAGAAAATGTTTGGACGTAGGCCCGTGATTTTCAACACCGACGGCTACCGCACGTGGCTGTGGGATGACGGTTCCGGATACCCACCTCGGGGCGTCCAAGGATTCTTCACTCGCGATGAACTAGAACTTATGGTCGCTCGTCGGGAGACGCGGCTGCCATTACAAGACATTGCAATTAGTAGCGACATTGTGGATCGTCACTACCAACATCGAGGGATCAGGGCTATAGATTCGGCTTTCACCGCGCACCAGCGTGAGGCGCTCCTCGTGATGGCAACAGGCTCTGGTAAGACCCGAACGACGATCGCGCTAGTTGACCAACTTATGCGAGCTGGCTGGGTCAATCGAGTTCTTATTCTCGCAGACCGAGCACAAATCGTAAGCCAGATAGCCAGGGCTTTCCATACTCACCTGCCGAACGTTGAGTCCATCGATCTCACGACCGTCGACTTTGCATCGGCCGGGGATTCAGGCGCTCAAGTGTATGTCTCGGACTATCAGACCACGATGAATCTCATCAACGGACAAGAGTTGATTGGGGAACGCATCTTCGGTCCAGGCTACTTTGATTTGGTGATAATCGATGAAGCGTACCGGTCGGTTTATCAAAAGTATCGGTCGATTTTTTATTGGTTTGACTCCTTGCTTGTGGGTCTGACCGCGACACCGAAAGATGAAGTCGACCACAACACCTACGCCTTGTTCAGTCTTGAAGATGGAGCACCCACGGACGCCTACACATTTGATGAAGCCGTGGCCGAGGGCTATATCGTTCCGCCAGTGGCCGTGCCCGTTCCGGTGAGTTTTGTTCGCGATGGCATGAGATACGACGATCTCAGTGAACACGAGAAGGACCAATGGGACACTGCTGAATGGAGTGAAACCCAAGAGGTTCCAGACACCGAATCCGTGGAGGAGCACTATGAGTTGCTCTTTGACGAAGACTCGGTCGACATAGCCCTCGCGACGCTGATGACACACGGTCACACGGTGGAGGGTGGTGATCGGCTCGGTAAGACCATCATTTTCGCCAAGGACCAAATGCACGCTGATTTCATTCGCCAGCGCTTCAACGTCAACTACCCCGAGTATGCAGGGCACTTCGCAAGAGTTATCACACCCAACGTTCCCTATGCACAGTCACTCATTGATGACTTCTCTGTACCGGACAAACCACCGCACATTGCAATTTCTGTGGACCTGCTTGATTCAGGTATTGACGTTGCCGAGGTTTGCAATCTCGTTTTCTTCAAGCTCGTGCAGTCAAAGTCGAAGCTCTGGCAGATGATTGGTCGCGGCAACCGCCTGTGCCCCGACCTGTACGGACCCGGTAATGACAAGAAAGACTTTTCCATCTTTGACTTGTGTAAGAATCTAGAGTTCTTTAACCAAGACATGAATCGATCAGAAGGCTCTTTGCAAAAGTCCGTGACGACAAAACTTTTTGAGGCGCGGATTGATCTTTTAGCAGCCTTGGGTGCTCGAGTTGACTACGTGTGGCCAGTAGGAGTCGAACCCGGATTCGGGGACATGAGCGAGAACAGCCTTCGGGTCGACCTAGCGTCGAATCTGCGGGAGATCGTCGCTGGCATGAGTCTTGACAACTACATGGTTCGTTCGGTTCGCGAATGGGTGGAGAAGTACTCTCAGTATGAGTCCTGGCAGAAGGTGACACCAGAGATTTCTCGTGAAGTGGCTCGGCACTTGGCCCATCTACCTTCCGCTGTTCGTGACACAAATGAGGGCGCCAAGCGCTTCGACCTTCTACTGCTCCACTTGCAGTTCGCTCAACTGGAAAGCGATACCGACACCTTTGAATTACTGCGAGCGCGTGTGCAAGAGATCGCATCGGGGCTACTGCTCCAGACCGCTGTTCCTACTGTCAAGGAACATGAACCGCTCTTAATTGAACTCGCCAGTGATCAGTGGTGGGTGGATGTCACTCTGCCCAAACTTGAGATAGTCCGGCGCCAGATCCGCGAACTCGTAAACTTTTTGGACAAGACCAGACGATCTGTGATCTATGAACACCTGGTTGAGGTGCAGTGAGCTACTCCTAAAACTAGCCCAATGTTGCGAATTGAAGTCCAAACAGTCAAGGCTGGCGTGCTCGAACAAGCAGCACTAAATCCAGTCTGTTTCGCACCATCGTCAGCGGACGACATATTTTGTGAAATAACTACATCCAACTGTCATCCAAGATTTGCTAACTCTGAGGCGATCAATGGTCGCCCCAGAGGTTTTGTTGGGTGCTGACATAAGTGATGGCAGCAATTCCAACCTCGTTGATCTACTTGCTGTCGCGGACACCATGTTCGGGTTTATCTCGCGGGAATTTGCGACCACCGGTGGGGTTTCGCACACGATCTCAACCCGCATCTGTATGTCTTTAACCTGAAACTGTCAATCTACTTCACGGTAATCAAACTCCACGGCGGCGGAACAGCGCAGGTATTTGGCGCCTTTAGACCGGCAAATCGACCCGCAATCCATCCTGCCACGCTGGGTCCAGCGATCGCAGGGACACTCGTGTGGTCAACTCCCCCGAGCCAAAGGGCATTGATGGTGGAACCCGCGGCGCACCAAGATACCTGGAGGTCAGCATTGGGGCCGGCTAAAACTATTTGATCAGCGGTCCCTTGAATCAGCATGAGCGGCAACTCTGCCGGATACGGCATTGGGGTCTGATCGATGAGTACTTGAGCCCAGAGTGGATTGTTCACAGGGTTTTCAAGGAAAAAATCTTGCCTGAATAATTTGTGTCGGATTGTTCCCTCGATGAAAGAACCTAAAATACAACCTTGGGCCATTCGTTCATAGTTGTTACGCGCCGAGTCAGTAAGCAAGGTATCCGTTGGGAGATCCGGGTATGCAACTGACCACGACCGCACAACATCAACTCCGATGCCCCAGCCCACGACCGAATCCCATTGACGATCAATAATCGACGTCAAATTTGCCGCAGGAGCTGCTGCGGCGACTCCCACAAGATTTAACTCGGGAGCAAACTGCTCACTGAGGTGACCGGTCCACAAAGCAGTGTGCCCACCTTGGGAAAAACCGTAAACGGCAAAGTCATTGCCCGCAGATGCTCCCGGAATAGATTGAAGGGCGCGGATGCTATTGACCGTGTCACGAACTTCCTGATCCTTGAACAGATAAAGCTCTATCCCCTCAGTCCCCACACCATATTCGTCGGGAGCGACCACGGCCCACCCTTGGGCGATCGCCTCGGGAAGAAAATGTATTACCCCAGAGACCGGATCGGTTGCGCGAGAAGGAGCACAGGCATCACCCTGGCCGGTAGTTCCAGCAATATATGCCACCACGGGCCGGGGGGTATCAGACTTTTTGTCGGGAATGAATGCCATGCCAGCGGCCACGGCAGCTCTACCACGCTGGTCTTGAGTTACGTAAAGCAATCGGTACGCCCGGGCATTGGCGACATCGACACCGAGTGGTTCCAACCGGAGCAGCGTTCCGGGAATCTCACTGAACTCTTCTGGCGTAGCGTAAAACGCATCTAGGCTCGATTGGAGGGAGTGAGATTTCCATGCGCTATATGCAAGGAAAGCAACAATCGACAGGATTAGTGCTACGAAGACTGCTAAGAAAGCAACCAGTGTCTTTCGAAGGATCGACATCATCCCAGCCTAACTTAAGCTTCTGCCGACCCCTCAACATCAAGAGTCCACCCAGATCAACACCAAAAAAAGGGGAGTGCCCCTGGTTTGGTTGACATCAATCTGTAGCGTTTGGCGCTGCTGGAAGGATGTCTGTCATGCCTCCGTCAATGAGGCGGTAGCTAGTCGCTCGCGATACTGCAAGTGCCATCGCGGTTTGTGGGACCGTGAAGGCGGTAAATGTTTCGGACATCTCGCGCTCACCCACGGCCGGACCTGCGAGCCGTTTTATGATCGCAGAATGGACATGTCGCGAAGCGGTGCGATGCGCTGACTAAACGAGGCATCCCCCAATGATGGAGATATAACCCGGGTTAGGTTCAAGTCGACAGGCCGCGTGTCGGCGCCGAAGTTTAAAAAGTTTTGATGCAATTGGCTGCAGTGGCTGAGCGGGTGGCTGAGAGTGTGGCTGAGCATCGTGTCTCCCGTGAAGTCGGGAGCCAGTCCTTTTACGACAAATCGTGAGGATCTATAAGGAAATTCGGCGGTGCGCCCGAAGAGATTCGAACTCCTAACCTTCTGATCCGTAGTCTCTTTTGCTTTCTGCCAGGAGGTCACAGGACCCTCCTTTTATTGCATGGTGAGCGGAATTCAAGAGTCAGGACTGTCATGAGACCCTGCATGATTTCAAGTGTGTTGTGACACTTTCTGTGACACTCAGATGCAGCAGGCCCCACCGGCATCGTTTGTTGAGTGCTAGGAGGTTGAGTCAGAAGCCATCGGTTGGCTCCCCTCAGACCTGGGTCGAAGACTCTCTTAGATAGCGGGAGGGCAAAAAGTGTCAGAGACTTATGGCGAGAAGCCACAAGAGAACGCAGAACCAGCAGCCGTGGAGGCTCCAGAAGCCTCTGGCTGATCTTGCGGCCCGTGATTCCAATGAGGGTGACACCCGGCTACTCGTTACCGACCTGCCGGGTAACGATGAGCCGGGTAACGATGAGCCTGGTAACGATGAGCCTGGTAACGATGAGCCTGGTAACGATGAGCCTGGTAACGATGAGCCTGGTAACGATGAGCCCGTCGAATAGTAGCTGTACCTCATAGTCTGATTAATCGATTTAGTCAGCGCTAGCGCTATGTGTCGGTTTCGTCTGTAGGTGGGCTTTCCTGGGCGACCTCGGCAAGCGCAGATAAGTAAAATTAGGGAAAAAATCAACTTTTACCAGCTATGGATGAGCAAAGAGATTCAATACTCCCCGCTTCCCCAATAAACTATCGCCAGTGAAGTTCCATGGTGAGACTGGAGGTAGCGAATGTTTGCACTCGTCGTGCTTGCTTTTCTTGTAACCTTCGGCTTGATCTGGACCGGTAGACGCAAGCCAGCAATCGCGCTGGCAATCGTTTTGCAATTTGCCTGTGTTGGCCTCTACCTCTCCCACTCCTACCAAGTGAACTGGCCATGGTGAGCTGGCCATGGTGAACGAACCTTCAAAGCCCACTTCGGAATCGGTCACAGTTGATGAAACTCCGAGCCGAAAATTTACTGCACTCTTTCGCGACAGCGAGAGTTTCCAAATGCTCTCCGACACTCGTGCAATAGAACTTGCCCGGGGGTTGAACTACGTAGGACTGGTTGTACCACTATTGGTGGTGTTGGCGGCCATCGTCACACAGGTAGTGACTGGCGAGCTTCCATGCTCGCATTGCAATCTAGAGCGATTGGCCTACTTCACGATCGCCCTCGGGCCGGCACTTAACCTCAGGTTCGGAATTCGGCCCAGCCACTACGGAATCAGTCTCGCGGGCGCCATGTTCCTCGGGACCGTTTCGATAGACATGATGGTTCGCATCGCTGAACAAGTCGGTCCGGCCGGATATGGACCTGTTGTTTTGGGACTTCACGTCAATAGCTGGTCATTGATTATTTCCATTATCGCGGGGATTGGCGTGGTGTTGATGCTTTTGTGGGAACGACAATTTGATTTGGCTCGCCCCCACCAGACGATTCTTGGACGGCCTACCGGCTTGCTTCTCTTAATCGCTTTGATCTTTGTCATGGCAGTCGTTGTGTTTGCTCTAATTTCAGCAATTTTCGAGTGCGGACCTGGTATTTGCCCTGACGTTGCGCCAAAAACCTATCCTTATTGGCCCTTCTAGCGGGAAGCCGGTCGGCCGATCTGAGCGCCGATAGATGGCAACCCGGGACAAGGGTTAACGATGTCCCGGAACTCGAGAAAAGTGCGCCCGAAGAGATTCGAACTCCTAACCTTCTGATCCGTAGTCAGATGCTCTATCCGTTGAGCTACGGGCGCGTCGTAACCCCAGAAGTATAGCCTTTCCCGCGATCTTGGATTGCGGACCCAGTACCTGCTAGTAGTAACCTGCGC
>WLLZ01000160.1 GCA_009700485.1 Actinomycetota bacterium
GGTTTAATTCGATCATTGTCAGGTTCTCATCCATGAGGAGATTACCGACCCTAACTACTAGTTGGGCCAGTTCGTCAATTGCGAAAGCCTTTTGGCCGCGGTCACCTCGCAGGAGAGCGGCCCCTCGAAGACGGCCAATCTCGAATATCACCCGAGTGTTATCAGCAGGGAGCGGGATAACCGCAACATCAGCTAAAACCTCGGCCCAAACCCCGCCCATGCCGACTACAACACAGGGCACGAGGCCCAAGCGATGGGCGGCAACGAAAACCTCTATCCCAGGCTCGACCATGGCTTCGATAAGTAATTCGGGACCCGCTGGAAGACCCGGTATGCGCAGTAGTTCCGCGCTAGCCTCCCGGACTTCATCGCCGTCAGCCAAGTTAAGCGCCAGGGCGCCGATGTCACTTTTGTGAATTAACCCTGGCGCACTCACCTTTATGGCAACCGGAAAACCGATTTCGACCGCCGCCGATACCGCATCAGCAGCGTTAGCAACCACCTGTGATTTTGGCACCGAGATGCCTGCGGAGCGCAGTAACTCCTTCGCGGAGTGCTCGGCCAAGTACTGACCACCTGGATTTGTAGTTGCGCGGTTTGCGCACTCGGCGATTTGCAGTAAACGACCTGGAACAGGTGCCGGTAATTGAAGGGCGGCCACCGCTTTCAGTGCCGATACGAGGCCACCGACCGCATCACCAGGTTCTTGACCGGGCATTGAGCTGACCAGCAAGGTTTGTAACTGCGCGCGAGTGCCACCGGCGATCCCGCCGGCTCGGGTGTCGTCCCATTCGGCGCGCGGCCCGGCTGGGAGCCCAGGTGGCAGGTCTTGTACATAAAGTAAATGACCTACCTCTGGATCGCGTGCAACTGTTTCACAAATTTTCGCAACGGCCTCGGTGTCAGCCCAGACCGAATTGGTGTGATCAAGTGGATTCGTTGCGGTCGCCGTTATTGGAAGTAGTGCGGCAAGTTCCTGCAGTGTCTCCGCACTGAAATCAGCAAGTTTCGCGCCGGCATCATCGGCCAGGTCTGCCGCTAGGGTGGCGTCACCGCCGGAGCAGGTGACAACCGCGGCGCCGCGGCGGTCACGTCGACCAATCGCCAGCGCCCGCGAAGTTTCAATTAGTTCTGCGGGCTGTCTAACTAAAATCCCGCCGGCTTCTTGGATAAGTGCCTCAAAGACCCGTAGATCACCGGCAACCGCTGCTGTGTGTGCGGCCCCGGCCGCTAAGCCTCGCTCACTTCGCCCTGCCTTTAGGACGACCACGCGCACGTCGTTACTTGCGCAAGCAGCCAAAGCCTGAGTGAGCCGGACCCCGTCACCATCGTTTTCTAGGTAGGCGCCGATAACTCGAACACCGTCGGTGGTGGCAAGTGACGAAATGAGTGCGGCGGCATCAACAACCGCAGAATTACCAACTGAGAAAATTGAATGAAGGCCGAGGCCTTGACGATGGGCCAGCAACACCACCCCAACATTTCCACTCTGGGTGATTAGTGCGATTGGCCCCGGAGTGTCAGGAAGCAGGGCTGCATCTCCCCAGACGGCGGCGCGGGCAGGCACCGACACGTAGCCATTGCCATTGGGCCCAATGACCGGGAGATCACCAGCGGCAGCCACTAGGGCTTCCTGCGCCTCAATATTCCCTATTTCTGCGAATCCGGCGGCAAAGACAACCGCCCCACCGCAGCCAAGTTGCCTTGCGGCCGTTAGATATGCGGGTACCGAGTCGGCTGGTGTCGCGATGACAACAACATCGACGGGCTCAATCAGGTCACCGATGCTGGGCACACAATAAAAACTCAAGACTTCTTTCCGATTTGGGTGTACCCCGATGACGGTGCCGGCATATCCATTGCGAATTAGGTTCAGCAAAGTGTTGTGTGCGTAAGTGCCGGGGCGATCAGTTGCGCCTACAACGGCGATTGAGCGGGGATTAACTAGCCGAGATATATCCATTTTGGGTTTAAGTCCGATTAGGTGAGCATTGATTTGACGCCGCGGCGCTCGAGTGAGCGGGCTACCACCAGTCGCTGGACCTCAGACGTGCCCTCCCAGATTCGATCGACTCTCAGTTCGCGCCAGAATCTTTCGGCAGCGGTGGTACGCATGTATCCACGACCGCCGAAGATCTGCACTGCGCGGTCGGCACATCGTCCGGCCGCCTCCGAACAAAAAAGTTTGGCCATCGATGCTTTGCCATGGACAAGTTTGGGGTCGGCCCCGGCATCGGTTAATCGGGCGACTTCCAAGCCGAGGAGACGCCCTGCGGCTGCATCAGCTGCACTGTCAGCCAGCGGGAAGCTCACCCCTTGGTGATCAATAAGTCTGGCACCACCTTGTTCTCTGTTAACAGCCCAATCAACTGACTCTTCGATAAGGCGCTGCATCGCTCCAATGCAGCGGGCAGCAATCCCCAATCTTTCCTCCGTGAACCAAAGCCGCTGCAAATCTTCGCCGTTGCCCAAACCGCCGAGGATGTCAGAATCGATTAGTTCAACATCGGTGAATCTCATGGTTGGGTGCCCGTGGGGGTAGTTGTGGGTGAAAGGTACGTCAGCAATTATTTCCACCCCCGGCGCATCAGCAGGTACCGCGAAAAGGGTAGGCAGTAGTTGACCACCTTCCGCTGCCATCGCCATGACGACGATCACTTTCGCGACCGAACCAAAAGTCACAAACCATTTCTCGCCGTTGAGTAACCATTTACCGGCGCCGACCCTTACCGCTCTTGTCGTTATTCCTGAGGGGTCACTCCCGGCATCAATTTCGGTTACCGCATAGGCATCGTGGAGTTCACCCCGAAGGGCGGGTTTGAGCCAGCGCTCGATCTGCTCCGGTGAGCCGGCCTTCCAGACGTTGTAGGCGTTGGGGATGTACCACGAGACCCCGTTGGTGGAGCGTCCAAATTGTTCTTCCACGAGAAACCACTCGGTGGCGGTCCAACTATTGCCACCGTGCTCTGCTAAGTGCAACCCACCGTGTAAACGAAGTTCGAGCGCTCGCTGGGCTATCTCACGCTGGGTTTCCACCGGCAATGGGCCGCCGGCGAGTTCGGCGGTAACCTCATGTGGGATCAGGTTTTCGTTGACGAAAGTTGCCGCGCGCTCACTTAACTCGGCAAGGTGCCTTGGGTCACTCTGGTCGGGGGCTTTAGCCATCGTGCTCTCTCTCCTACACTAGTGCGCAGTTTCAACAGCAGCCTAACCTGAATGACCGTTCAAGACCTCCAACGGCGAGATTTTTCGCGGTGAGACCCATATTGGTGAGGAGCTCGATGGCAAACGCGGCCTTGGCGGCAAAGGCGCCCGAGGAACGGCGCGAGCGAATCCTGCGTGCCACTATCGCCGTCGTGCGTGAACGTGGGTTTGCCGGTGCCCGGGTCACTGATATTGCGCTGGAGGCAGGTACTTCGCAGGGCCTGGTGCTTTATCATTTCGGATCGTTGGCGGGGGCATTTGCGGCAAGCCTGACCCTGCTTGAGGATGAGTTCTACGAGGAACTGGAGCGCAACCTTAGTGAAGTAGTTGGCCCGGTACCGCGGCTGCGGCATATAGCTGAGCTTGGGGCCGGGTACGGCCCAGCGGTCGGGGATTGGCGGCTTTGGCTTGAGCTTTGGGTGCGGGCTATTCGCGATGAAGATGCCCGTGCGGCTCGTGAATCTTTGGATACCCGGTGGCGCGGGGCATTGCGCCAGGTGGTTGACGAAGGCCTGGCATCGGGGGTATTTGCCGCCAGCGATCCAAAAGCCTCGGTGCTGCGCCTGGCCGCCCTGATGGATGGCTTAGCTATCCAGTTGGCCTTGGCTGACCCGGGCATGACCACGGGGAAATTCACCGAATTGTGGTGGCAATCTGCGGTATTAGA
>WLLZ01000161.1 GCA_009700485.1 Actinomycetota bacterium
CGCGGGCGCGGTTGATAACTTCACTTGCTGCTGCAGCTGCAATGACAGTGTGGTTGCCGCTAAATGTGGTGGCGGTCGTCGTCGTCATCACTTGGCTGGCGGTCATGGTGAGTCGCGCGTTCCGATTCGGTGCTCGATCCTTTGATGCGATCGGTTTTGTGTTGCTCGCGATTGTCACCATCGGGGTATTTCAACCTGTTTTTTCAAGTTTTGTCTTCTTGTTCTCCGGCAGCCAAAGTGCGGGCGGCGTTCTGGTTGGGGGTTCTGGCGGTGGGGTTTCAGCTCATGTATCGATCCCAACGCTTGGCCCTATCCAAATGGGCTTGGGTGATTCAACACTCTTCGCTGCTGGCGGCGGCACCGATCAAGCCGGCCCAATCTTCGCGGTGTTAGCGATTGCTGTTGTCCTAGCCGCGGCCGTTGTTATATCGCGGCAACCCGCAGTTATTCGCACCTCGACCCTCCGGCGCTTTATTCCCTTAGGTATCTTCGCTTTCTTTGCTTTAGCGATCTACACCTTGGACTTCTGGTCGACCGGCTCGGGCCCGCACTATGGATCGCTGAAGTTCACTTTTTTGACGGCGACTTTGGTGTTGACCACCTGTCTGCCCATTGGCTTAATGCTGCTTGACCCGCAGGCTCTGGGCGCGATGACCGCACCGAGGTGGGTAGCAGTTGGCGGGATTTTGCTGCTGCTGATGATCGATTCGGTACTGCCTAGAGCCATGGCACTAGCCAGGCCCCAGCAGTGGTCACAGCCCATCCCGTTCAACAACACTTCGGGTAGTTACTGGTGGCCGGCTGAAGTTAATGGCACCGCCGTTCAGCCGATCTCGGCGAGCCCGGTGGCCTGTGTTTACCTACCGCAAGGAGCGAAGGTGCCATCGGCACTTTTGGCCAGCGCTCTGTCTGACCCGCAACGGGTTTACTCCTGCACCAGGCTCCTTGTCGGCCTAGCCGGTGAAGATTTCGACGCACGGGCGTTAGTTGAATGGTTGCGACGTGAATGGCTCTCGAACACCCCGGCTTGGTCACCGGCATACGACGCACTCTCGGGGATGCCCGATTCAGTTCAGGACAGACCAGTGATTTTGCTCGATGATGGCAGTAATGTCATCGGTGTGGAGTCAGTGCGCAGTCTGCTCGCGCGCTTCCCGCAATCAGCCGGCGATGCGCCCCAATGATGTTTTACCCGATGGTGAGTGGCGAAAGGCGGCCTAATGATTGACGTCCTGCCGCTAATTGCATTCATAGCCTTACCCATTGCAATGTTTGTCGTCACGCGCAGCCTCACTTGGGTAGCGACGCGCGTCGCCTTTGCTTTTGGCATCGCTGGCAATGCAGTTCAATCTTCGATTTCACTCGGCATGTCATGGAATATGCGCGGTCTCCAGGTCGTGGTAATTGCGATTTTTGTGTTGCTTCTTGCACTGGCATTTGTGCGACGAGGCTCACCGCGCGGTGGTGTGCGGCGCCAGCTGTATGTAATTGTTTTGCCGATGGTCGCCCTTGGCCTGTTCTTGATACTGATGCGGGTGTTCGCGCCGAGCTCTCCTGGGCCGTTGACCGGAGTTGGCTACCTAATCAAGCATACGATCGCTGAAGACAATGCCAAATGGCTGAACCTCTCATCGCAATTAGCGGCCGGTCAAGATTTGGTATTCAACGGTTACGCCGGTGGGCCATTGATCTTGGTAATGGTGATGATGGCGGCGCTCATATCGGTGCTATCGATGCTGCTACTCGGTGGAGTAAATGAAGTCGCAGTTGCGGTAAATATCGTAATTGGAACCCAGTTCTTCTTGATTGCGCTCGTGCCAATTGCATTTGCACCATTCGCGGAGCGAGTCGTCCCGCTTTGGCCAAGGGTTAGGGGTGCCGCGGCTCGTGTCGTGCCGGCGCCACTTGTCTGGGTAGCCATGTTTGTCGTTGGCATCGCAAGTTCGGTAGTTACTTCGTACGGTCACCTGTCATTCCAATTCGTTCTGATAGTTCTCGTGCTCTGGGCCACGGTATTCCTCCTTGGAACCAAGGTTCCTCATGCTCGTTTGCTCATGACATTGGTTATCGCAACGACAGCTAGTGTTTGGTTGCCGCTAAATGTTGTTGGCATAGGGCTTATTGCCATCTGTTTCTTCGGCACCATAATTCGCAGTAATTGGCTCGGGTTGGCACTCGTGGTCCTCACCGTTCTTGCGGTATGGGATGCGCTTATTAGCAGCACGCTGTATTTGCTCGGAATTGACCTACACGCTGGTGGCGGTTCGGGCGATGGCGCCGGAGCACCGGAGCCCAGCGCAACTTCTACCTTGTTCCAGGCGGCCGGCGGCACTGAAATCGTGCAGCCGTTACTCGGGGGCCTAGCGCTGGCTGCCCTGCTGTTTGTTGTTGCTTGGTACACAAAATCCAGGCCTATTCGTGGCTGGCGTGCGGCAATGCCATTTGCGCCAATTGCGGTGATGGTTTGTTACGTGCTGGCAATAACTATTGGCGACGCGATTATAACCGGCGGTGCTCCGCATTACGGTGACCACAAACTCGCATTCGCTGTCGTCATCATGATTATTGGCTCGACTTTGCCAATCGCAATTTTGGCTTTGGAGCCAAACGCGAATGGCATGACTTTGTTGCGCTGGTTCGCCGTTGGCGGTGTGGTGCTGCTACTGAGCCTTGACACCATGTTGCCGCGTGCGATCTCGGCGCTCAGCCCAGCGCTTTGGCCGGCGATCGACAAGTCGGCACCGGCATTTTGGTCTCCGGCTGAAGTGCGGAACACCCCGAACCAGACCATCGACAGCCTGCCTTTGGCTTGCGTGTTTGCACCCACGGGCGCCACGGCGCCAGGTGGGCTACCGGATGGCCAATTAGCCTATTCCTGCACTCGTTTGCTTATCGGCCTAAACGGGCTGGAGGGTCGAGTTGGCCCGTTGTCTGAGTGGTTGCTCAATGACTGGCTCGGCAATACCACGAGTTGGAGTAATCGCTATGAATCCTTAGCCGAGGATAAGTGGGGCGTAGCTAATCGGCAGGTCATCTTGATGAACTCGGATAAATCAGTTGCAGGTCTGGCTTCATTGCAGTCGCTACTCGATAGTTACCCACCCACGCCTAAGTGAGCGAGACTTGTACCCGAGTAAGGCGGCCTTCAGCGAGAAATCAAAGTTGCATGCGCGCCAAGATGTCTTGGTAGACAAGTTTGGTACCAACCGGAAGCGGAGTGTGCTTGAGCGGCCGTGCATTTTCAGCTAAACCAGTGACATTCGATGGGTTGAACCGCAAGTCGAGTACCTGATGGCTTGAACTCGGGTGACTACCGAGTGCTACTGGTACCTTGCGTTTAGTGACCGACTGCATGGTTCGAATGAGTTGACTTAAGGCAACCGGTTCACCCGATGCGATTAGCTTTATATTGCTTTCACTTGCTGCGCGAGTGATCCAATAAGCAACTTGGTCGGCAGCATCATCCACAAAGATGTAGTCGCGGATAGTGTCGAGTGATACGAAAATATTGATCGGTTGCCTGGTAGCGGTGGCCATCGCCAATTGCGATATCAGGCCTTGGAGTTTTCCAAGGTTTTGGCCGGGGCCATAGACATTGCTAAATCGGCCGATGATCACTGGGCAAACTCCATCGAGTTCCGACGTGGCAACCTGCTCCTGCTGGGCTTTAAGTTCACCGTAGGCACTGAGCGGCTTGATCGGGGTGTCAGCCGAAAATGGTGACCCAGTCGACCCGGCATAAACCCCACCGGCTGAAGA
>WLLZ01000162.1 GCA_009700485.1 Actinomycetota bacterium
AACGTCAATACCAATGCCGGTGGCTTGTGCTGTGTTAAGTACGGCGTGACCCGCGATTCGGTACTCGGCCTCGAAGTCGTCCTTGCCGATGGGCGGGTAACTCGAATCGGGCGTAGAACGATCAAAGGTGTCGCAGGCTACGACCTCACGGGGTTGATGGTCGGCAGCGAAGGCACCCTTGGCATTGTCACGATGGCCCGCCTTAAGTTGCGCGCATTACCGCCGCCGCCAACGACCGCGGTGGCTGTATTTGCTGATGTTGGTGCTGCTGGGCTGGCAGTTGAGCAGATCATGGCGCAGTTGACCCCGAGCATGCTTGAACTTATGGATCAAGCGACAATCACGGCTGTAGAAAACTGGCGCCCTATGGGTCTTGACACGACCGCGGGTGCATTGCTAATTGCCCAGACCGATGCGGCTGGCAGCGCGGGTATTGCCGAAGCTGATCTGCTGCTCGAGATTTGCGAGCGTAATGGTGCCACGGAGGCTTACCGTTCAGAGGACCCAGAGCAAGCCGAAATGCTCGTAGGCGCCCGGCGAATGGCGATCCCAGCCCTAGAGATGATGGGGGATTGGCTTCTAGACGACATCGCGGTGCCACGTTCGCAACTTGGGCGAGCGATGATCATGATTGCTGAGATTGGGCAGCGGAACGATGTCTTTATCGGCACTTTTGGCCATGCAGGTGACGGCAACCTGCATCCCACAATCGTTGTGCCACGCGGTGATGAAGGCGCGGCAATTCGTGCGATGGTTGCGTTCAACGAAATCCTTGATGTGGCCCTGAAAGTTGGTGGCACGGTAACCGGTGAACATGGCATAGGCACACTGAAACGAGCCCATCTTGCGCTCGAACTAGATGAGGTCGCGATTGATTTGCATTCGCGCGTGAAGGCCGCATGGGATCCGCTGGGCATATTGAACCCAGGAAAGGCACTGCCGCGCTGGTAGGTATTTGATCGGGCTATTCAAGTCGGATATTTGGCAGCACTCGGCCGAGCCAACGTGGCACCCACCAGTTGGCTTTCCCGAATAGGGTCATCAACGACGGCACCAAAATTAGTCGGATGATGAAGGCGTCAATTAACACGGCAGAAGCGAGCGCAACCCCGAACAATTTAATGGTGTCAATAGGTGTTGGCACGAATGACAGGAACACACTCGTCATGATCGCGGCGGCGGCGACAACAACGCGCCCGGAGCCGGCTAATCCAAGGCGTACCGAGAGCGAATTATCCTTAGAGGTTTCCCATTCTTCACGCATGCGCGAAACCAAGAAGACGTGATAATCCATCGAGAGGCCAAAGAGTGCGGCGAACACCATGATGGGCAAGAAGGGCAGGATCGGGCCGGTACCGGTGACTCCGAGGATCGAATCACCAAATCCCAATTGAAATACCGCAACAGTTACGCCTAATGCTCCTGCGAAGCTAAGTAGTGAGGTTAGAGCGGCCGTTAACGGGATGAGCAGCGAGTGGAAGAGCAGCATCAGTGCGATGAAGCCCAAGCCGACAACGAGAAGCAGGAACACCGGCAGTGCGGCCGTTAATCGGGTGGTGAAGTCCTCCGCGACAGCTTGAGTGCCGCCCACATAAATATGCGTCCCAGTTTCGGCTAAAAGTTTTGGTGCGGTTTCGGTGCGAATTAGATCCAGCAAGGCGCCGGTTGCAGGATCGGAGGGCGCGGTGCTTGGCTGAACGATTACCGAGGTGACTGTGCCGCCGGATCCGAATACCGATTTATCTAGTTTGAGGATCGGCAGCATGCCCGAAGAGGGAATGGTTTGTGCTACCCCCGGTGTCGCTTCCAGTGCTGCGATGGTTTTGCCCAGGGCATCGAAGTCGTCCTTACTTGAGGTTTGGACAGCAATGAAAAATGGCCCGTTAACCCCGGGGCCGAAACCCTCGGCGAGGAGATCAAAGCCAATGCGCTGCGGGCTACCGGGGGCTGCGCTGGAGTCATCCGGGAAACCCAACTGCATCGAGGCTGCAGGTAGAGCCAGCCCGCCGACGATAACTAGTGCAATAAGTGCGGGGATTATTGGCTTGCGTTGTAAGAGCTTGCCATAAGAATTCCAACGCGAGACTTTCGGATTGAAAGCTTGTGGGTGCCTAGACCATGGTGCTCGCAGGCTAAGTGCCCTTGCCCCAAGTAGTGAAAGCAGTGCCGGCAGCATCCACAACGCCGACAACATCACTAAGAGAACCGCCACGGCTGCGGCTAGGGCGAGGCCGTTAAAGAAATTAATGCGCAGTACAAACATGCCAAGCAGGGCGACGATGACGGTAGACCCGGCGAACAACACAGCTTTACCCGCCGTGCCTACCGCAGTAAGGGCAGCTTCTTTAGGGCTCAACTGCGAGCGAACCCCTTGATTAAATCTATTCAAGATAAAGAGTGCATAGTCAATCCCGACCCCTAGGCCGATCATTGCCGCCAGCGTCGGGGCAAAGGATGCGACTTCAGTGAGGTGCGCGACCACCAAGATCATTAATTGCCCGGCGACTAAGCCGGTAACGGCGACGATGATCGGTAGCCCAGCTGCGACAAATGACCCGAAGGCGAGCAGCAAGATGATGATTGCGATCAGTAGGCCAATTCCTTGTGATGAGTCAGGCCCAATCCCAGCGGCATCGAGCACCGCGCCGGCGCCACCGACAACCAAAGTCGATGTTCCGCCTGCCTTAACTATTGCGTATACCTGATCAGATTGTGCTGCCGAAAGAGTGGTGCGGTCGAAGGTGACATTCGCGTATGCCACCTTGTCATCAGGTGAAATTGCCGTGATCACCTTTTGGGTGGCTGCCGCAGCGTTTTCGATGACTTTGATCTCAGCCTTGACTTTATCCATGGCACTAATTGCCTTGGTTATGTCTTTTGGTATCCCTGCTGCGAGTGCGGCAAGTTTCTTCGGATCAGCTTTGGCTAGGTCACTAAGTACAGCCGGTGGCAACTTTGCGAACTTCGCCAGATCGCCAAAGCCCGTGATGACCGCAGCAATCTCGGATTTGGTGATTCCAACGAGGAAGGCTAAGTCGGCGGGTGTCAATTTCGCTAGCGCGTCCAATGTTGGTTTGGAGACTTCGGTAAATGGCTTCAAAGCGGGCCAAAGTTTTACCAGCGCTGCCAGATCTGCGGCCGGCAAGTTGATGAACGCATCTAAGCCACCAACAGCAGCAAGGGCGATCTTGATATCTGTTGCGTTGAGCCCGACGAGGAACGAAAGGTCAGCCGGGGTGATTGCAGCAAGGGCATCGAGTACCGGGCGCGGTGCTGAAGCAAGGTGGGCGATCTCAGGGAGCGCGCGGCCGATAGCGGCTAATTTTGCGGGATCAGTTTTCTCAATGGGTGCCAACGAGTCCAGGGCATCAACCGCGGCGTTGATCTTGTCTTCGGGTATCCCGGTAACTTTTGAAATCTCAGCTCGCGCCACTTGGCGCACCGCCTTGCGAAAATCAACCGGTGTGGCCTTTGGGCATTTGGAGCCGAAATTCTCCCCATATGGCCCGGCAACACATTCGGTATACGGCAGGGCGGCTAGAGCTTTGAGGGTCGGCTCAATCGACGACTTAGTAGCCGACGAGGTCACCGATGCATCCGGCGTGGACCAAACCACCTTGAGGCTTGAGGTATCAGTCGGCTTTCCCGCTAAGGCACTGAGCATGTTTTGTGCGGTGGTCGATGAAGCGCCCGGCAGGGCAAAACTGTCATTGAAAGTTCCGCCGAA
>WLLZ01000163.1 GCA_009700485.1 Actinomycetota bacterium
CCAAGCGAGTGCCCATTCCGGCGGCCAAAATCACCGTATGCACGGTCATGCTTCTCCTTCTGATATTTGCCGAACCCTGCTCAACTCCTGCAGGGCGCGGTCGTGCTCGCTTATTTCAAACCGGGTCTGTTGCCAGAATCTCTCGGTGCTTTGCCCCGGCTCTAAACCGTCAAAATAAAAGTCGCGGAGCGCCCCGCGCGCGGCTTCCTGCTGGTCATTAGCGATGATATATGCGAGGTCGGATGCCAAGGTTGCGATGGTGTCCTGGTCCAAGATGTGCGCACCGGCTGCTACTGGGGCATCCGAAAGCAGTTGCGCGCGATTGGTTCGGCGATCACAAAGCACGATTGGAGCCTGTGGGCGCAGGTATAGGTGGTCCAGCGTCACACTTGAAACATCAGCTATCAGCAGGTCGGTTCCGCGAATAATTCCGAGCACGTTTGCGTCAAGCATTACTCGGTGGCCAGCGTTCGGATCGTGGGAGTTCGCACTATTGAGCAGGGTCAGGATTTTGCGGTGGCTGGCTTTCACCGCCGCATTATTGGAGTCCGCGACCCGCGGATGTGGCTTGTAGATGACTCGACAATTTGTCAGTGTTAGCGCGGCGGAAATAATGCTAGGGCCGTAAACGTCGAGCGATGTGTAGTTATTCGCATCATCCTCGCCCTCCCAAGTGGGCGCGTACGTGATGGTGGTGCCGGCGAATTCAGTCAGTGGATTTGGAACCGGAAGATCGAGCTGCGGCCTACCGACCCGGGCTAGGTGCGTGATGTCGAACCAGGTTATGGCAGCGGCGTGCCGGCGCACGGCGGCCGGCCCGGCGACGAAAACTTTGTCGTAAGCCTTGGCTTGGTTACTCACCATGCAGATTTTGTCGCTCTCACCATGGTTCAGATGAATATGCACCGCCTGCTGAAAAGCGAGGGATTGAAAGTTGGTGAATCCGTTGTTGACGTACATGACCGCGTGGAAATCAGCGCGGTCATAAAGGGCCATGAGGTCTTCGTAGGTTGGCGCCAACAAGATCGGCAATGAGGTGGCACCCTGCAGGGCTTGAAAAGTTTCGATCTGGCGCACCACGACGATGGTGCGTTCGGTCGTGCTTGCCTCGAAGATGGGTAGCCACTGGGTCAATTGGTAGAGCTTTGGGGGTCCGTCGGCAAAGTGGATTGCAATATCTGAAGTTGGGACGTTGCCTAGATCGAACCCTTGGGGCTGGACTGCCCCGAAATCGCGCAGGCGGCGGCTCAGCGACCGCGAAACGCGCTTGGTCTGGAGCATAAATGCGGATTCTTCAGACACTGGCCTATCGTAACGGGGTGCGTACTTTCTGGGAGCATCGTCAGGTGCTCCGCATGTTGGTCCTTCGGGATCTGCAAAAGCAGTACACGAAGTTCCGGCTGGGCTACCTGTGGACCCTCATGGAGCCCCTGGGCATGGCCTTGGTGCTGTGGTTTGTCTTCACCCAACTCCTGGGCGGGCGCCAGTTAGGCCTGCAGCCCTACTTCCTGTTCCTCACGGTGGCGATTTTGCCCTGGTGGTGGTTTTCGAAGGGGGTGTCAGGGGCGGCTAAGACGTTTAGGCGCAACCCGGCGCTCTTGCGGATGAGTCTGCTGCCCACGAGAATCTGGGTAATCAGAGTTGTGCTGGTATCCATGGCCGAGTACCTGCTGTCGCTGCCCGTTATCTTGATCGCGATGCTCGTAACGCGCACGCTACCTGGGCCGCTAATTTTGCTTTTCCCTGTCGGGATCATCGTCCAGTTCTTCTTGATGTATGGATTAGCGATGTTGATAGCTGCTGGTGTAGCCGTCATCCCTGATCTAGCTCGGATTGTGCGAATCGTGCTGCGAGCGACTTTTTATCTCTCGCCAGTTTTGTACTCGGTTGCCAATATTCCTGCCGGAGCGCAAGTTCTTGCTGCATTCAATCCACTGGTGGGGGTGCTGGGCTTGTACCGCATTGGTTTTTGGCCGACTGAAATCGAGTCGCTTCCGCATTACGGTATTTCACTAGGAGTTACGGTGATCATTTTTATTACGGGCTCGGTGGTTTTCCACCGACTTGAAGGCCGTATTTTGAAGGGGAGCTGACTTGGCCCGCCAGCGGTTGGACCCGCAACTTGAATCAATGATCATTTTCGACGGGGTGGGAATAAATATCTCTAAGGGAAAGCGCCGGCAAGGTGGTGGCCGGCGGCACCGGTTACGAAGATTTGCTGGCGAGCAAAGCCGTTCTGGGTCTTGGGTGCTTCGCAGTGTCTCAACTCAGATTGCCGCTGGTGAGTCGGTTGCGGTTTTGGGATTAAAGAACTCCGGACGCACCGAGTTTGTGAGATTGGCCGCCGGCACTTTGATACCGGACGAAGGATCGGTAAGCAGGCGCGAGCCGGTCCTGCCGATGGTGGATCTGGGGCGGGCATTTGATCGCGGATTCACCGTTAGGCAGAACATCTATCTACTCGGGGGCTTGTTGGGGATGACACCCGCACGCGTTGAAGGTGCCTTAAGTCAAATAGTTGAGACCGCTGGTATCACTTCGAATATTGACAAATATATGGGTGGGGCTTCAGCTTTGTTCCGTCAGAAATTGGCGTGGACTATCGCAATGTCGACGCAGGCAAAGACATTTGCGGTTGATGAAATGTTGGTGGTTGGCGATCCTGAATTTCGTGAACGATGCTTTGAGCAAATAAAGTTACTTAAAGCGGCCGGAACAACCTTCCTGGTAGCAACCGAGGTGCCGCGCAAATTCGAGGGATTTTTTGATCGGGCGATTGTTTTACACGATGGTGGGGTGGTAGCTGACTCCTCTTTCGCTGATGGTCTGGCGCTCCTTCGTGAATTACGCCTCGCGAACTCCATCACCGACACCGCGGAAACGAAATCAGATCCGAAGGCGCGCCCGGAGTTAGAGGATGGCTTCTAGCCCGTAGGGTGGTGGCATGTCGATTGGCCCGGCGGCGACGTCAGCTGGCAAGTTTTTGCCGGATGCCCCCGCTATCCCCTCGAACGGGGTCTTACTCCACGTTGGAGTGCATAAAACCGGGACCACCGCGATTCAAGCGGCACTTGCTGATGCACGTGGTGATCTTGCGAGTAGTGGTGTGGTTTATCCGGGTAAATCGCAGGCGCAGCACCGGGCGGCCTTGGCCATCTTGCAGCGCACTTGGGGCTGGAACCAGCGCGGCGGCTCCGTAGTTGACCGGTCGCAATTCGATGCACTCGCGAGGCAGGTTGCTAACTCAAAGGGCCGGGTTGTTATTAGCAGTGAGTTCTTCTGCGAAGCCGATGCCGATAAATGTGTTGACGTGATCAGTAACTTAGGTGCGGGTCGTGTACAGGTGCTCGTGACTTTGCGCAATCTGGGGCGCTTATTGCCCTCATCGTGGCAGCAATATCTGAAGTACGGCTTGACTAAAGGGTATGAGCCGTGGCTTGAAGATGTTTTCGCAAAATCGGGCACTTCAAATATGTCACCCACTTTTTGGCGCCGACACGATCATGGCGCGGTAGTAACTAGATGGGCTGAGGCGGTAGGGCCACAGAATGTCACAGTTCTCATACTCGAAGACGTTGACCGCAGTGCCATGTTTCGAACCTTCGCTCAATTGATCGGAGTCCCGCCCGAAGTTCTGACATCACGAATGGACCTAACATCCAACAGGTCGATGACTGCCGCCGAAGCTGAAC
>WLLZ01000164.1 GCA_009700485.1 Actinomycetota bacterium
CCTTGCATCACCAATGCCGGGAAGATCTCACCGCCATTGTTGCGATAGTCGATTAAGGACTGGGTCATCGTGATGGCGTCCTTTTGGGCACCGTCAGAACCCCAAATGGTGGGGCCAATCGCGGGAGTTTCGGAAGGCCCAATAACTACGGCACCAGCGCCGTCAGCGAAGATAAATGCACTGCCTCTATCTGCTGGGTTTGTCCAGTCTGAGAGTTTCTCAACGCCAATGACAATGACGTATTTAGCGCTGCCACCGCGCACGAGATCGTTTGCGATGCCGACCCCGTAACAGAAACCAGCGCATGCGGCAGCAATATCCAAAGCACCGGCATTTACTGCGCCGATTCGGTAGGCGATCTCGGCGGCTGCTGATGGCGTTTGGTACGGATGGGTGACATTGGCCGTGAGCACCATGCCAATTTCGGCCGGTGATACACCTGAACGCTCCAAGGCTTGCGCGGCGGCTGCGGACCCCATGTCGACAACAGTTTCGTCGAGTGCGGCGTAGCGACGTTCGATGATGCCCGAGCGCTCGCGAATCCATTCATCTGTTGAATCGATACGCTCGCAAATTTCAGCGTTAGTGACAATGCGCTCTGGACGGTAGCTGCCGGAAGACAATATTCTTGCGAACTTTTCACCGCTTGCGGTGGTGATGGTGGCACTCATTCGGTGGCCTCTTGGGCGACAGGGTGCAAACGCACCAGTGGCTGACCAGGGGAGACTGGATCACCATCATGGACAAGCCATTCGACAACAACTCCACCATGCGGTGCCAGAACTTCGGTGCTATCGCGCAAGGTGTCAACTTGACCTATTACCGCACCGGGGGCGAGAGTATCGCCAACAGGTGTATGTAATGACTGTTTGAAAGTACCTTTGACGGGTGCGATAAGTAGGCGCCAAGTTGGTTGCGCACTAATAGCGGAGACCGAGCCGTGCTCAGCGATGATCGCCCACGCTGCCTCGAGATCATCGGGGGTTTTAACCGCGAGAGTTTGTACGTTCGGCAGCGCGCGCTTTATTAAGCCGGTCAAGGTACCAGCGGGTGGAATCTCAATCACCGCGGTGACACCGAGGTCGCCCATGGTTTCCATGCACAGATCCCAGCGCACCGGGTTACTAACCTGCGTTACCAGCCGGCGCAGTACTTCGCGGCCATCATGGATTACTTGGCCGTCAGCATTAGAAAGTAATTTCAACCTCGGGTCGTGGGTGGAAATTGATCTGGCGTATCGGCTGAGTAATTCGACGGCGGATGCCATATGGGTGGTGTGGAAAGCCCCGGCAACATCAAGGGGGCGAACCCGTGAACCCTCGGGAGCATCGTCACTAAATGCCGCAAGTTGTGACATGGTGCCGGCAACGACAATCTGGCCCGAGCTGTTGATATTTGCCGGAGTAAGGCTGTGCTCCTTCGCTTTTGCAAGAACTTCTTCGGGGTCGCCACCAAGTACCGCGGACATCCCGGTTTCGGTAATCGCCGCCGCCGCGGCCATTGCCTTGCCACGCTCGCGCACGAAAACCATGGCCTGCTCGGCGGACAGCACCCCCGCGCCAACCGCGGCGGTGATTTCACCGACCGAATGCCCCGCTCCGGCGCCGATCTGGGTGAATCCGGTTGATGGATGTGGGAACAAACTGAGCAAGGTGACTAAGCCGGCGCCGACTATGAGGGGTTGGGCAACGGCCGTATCTCGGATGGTTTCGGCGTCGGAGGTGGTGCCGTGGGTGATGAGATCAACCCCGCTCACCGCACTCAGCCACTCAAGGCGTTCACGCACCCCGGGGGCATCGAGCCAGGGCAGTAAGAAGCCGGGGGTTTGGGCACCTTGACCGGGAGCGACGACGACGAGCACGGGGTAAGCCTTTCGTTAAAGCGTTGACTTTCGCGCTGTTGGCGGCGCCAATGTCGAAGACCAATTCTTGTAGGAATCCTACAAAAGTCGACCTAATGTCAAACCTACTCTAATAGTGAAGTTACCCCTGTTATCTGTCGGGCTAAACCCGGTTAGGTCGGCAATTCGGCGCAGGCGGTATCTGACGGTATTGGGGTGGATGAACAATGCGCGGGCGGTGGCCTCGAGTGAGGTTGTCTGCTCCAGATAACTACTTGCGGTGGCCAGGAGGGTGGCGTCGGCGACTAGCGGGCTGTAGATAAGGCGGATTAACTCCGCAGCGGCCTCGTGATCACCGGCCAGCGCGCGTTCGGGTAGTAACTCCGAGGTGGCGACCGGGCGCGGAGCAGCTGCCCATCCAGGCGCCGCTCGCAGTCCCGACAGGGCGGCCCGGGCCGCTTGGGGTACCTCGCCAAAGGTGGTTACCGCGCTGCTAAAGACCACCGGGCCGGCTCCGAAGTGTGGGGCGAGGAGGCGGGCGGCTTTGGCCGGGTCGGCAAGTTGCCCGGCGACCGCCAGCAAGGTGGTGCCATGAATCCCGGTGAGCAAATCAATTCCATAGGTTTCGGCAGCACGCCGCAGTACTTCAAGCGCGGTTTCTGGATCACCCGCTGGCGACGGCCCGGTGATAACCACCATCGCGGTGCCACCTGACCAGCCAAGTGCGGTGATGCGGCCCAACACCGACTCATCGAGTTCATCGCGCAGCAGCGCATCGATAACAAGTGCCTCGAGTCTGGCATCCCAAGCCCCACGAGCTTCGGCCGCGCGCGCATAAACCTCAGCGGCCGAGAAGGCGATCTCTCTGGAGTACCGCAGAATTGCTTCGCGGAGTGCTGGCCGGTCCTCGAGAGGCACAATCTCATCAACCGCCGACTCAACGACGGCAATTGTCGTTCGAACCAGAGCCACGGTTTGCTCGAGAGAGATAACTCTTGCTAACTCACGTGGGGCCGCTCCGAAAACATTGGTGGTGAGGGCGGGCTGGCTTGTCGGGTTTTCGAGCCAGCTGATGAATGCGGTGATGCCGGCTTGGGCTACCGAGGCGACCCAGGCCCGCTCTTGAGCGCCAAGATCGTGATACCACGGCAGGCCCTCCTCCATTAGCCGCGTCGCTGCCGTCGTTAGCGAACTAGTTGCCTGCGTCAGGCGAGGCGACATATTTGATGCAGGGGTCATCCGCGCCCGCCGACGTTAACCGATTGAGATGCCGACGAGGCGGCCAACGAAGAAGGTGATCAGCGCGGCACCGGAGCCCCAGACGAATTGACGAAGTGCTGAGAACACGACTCCACGCCCTGAAAGCCGCCCGACAACACCTCCGACCGCAAGCAGTGAGATAACAGCCATTGCTATGGCTAAATAAAGCGGTGCGGTGGTGGATGCACCTGGCGCGGTGAAGAACAAGTAAGGAATCACTACGACGCAGGCGCCGATTGCAAACGCGATGAAACTTGACAGGGCAACTTTTACGGGTGAACCAAGTTCGTCTGGATTAAGACCAAGTTCCTCGCGGGCAAGAGTGTCAAGGGCGCGGTCTGGGTCAGCCATTAGTTGCGCCGCGGTGGCCGCCGCAGTTTCCTTGGTCAGCCCCTTGGCCCGGTAGATAAGTTCAAGCTCACGCTGCTCTTCCTCGGGCTTATCCCGAAGTTCACTTGCCTCCATGGCAATTTCACGGCGGAAGAGATCGCGCTGGCTGGCAACACTTACGTATTCACCGGCGGCCATTGAGAAGGCACCCGCCAGTAGACCGGCCAAGCCCGCGAACAAAATCG
>WLLZ01000165.1 GCA_009700485.1 Actinomycetota bacterium
ACAATCGCCATCCTGCAGGCCCGCACGACAAGTAGCAGGCTGCCCGGAAAAGTGCTACTGCCACTCGAGGGCAAGCCGATGATCTTGCGCCAGCTAGAACGAATCAAGCGTGCGAGCACAATCGATGCCATTGTTGTAGCGACCTCAACTGATCCAAGTGACGACGAATTAGTCGCTACCCTGACCACTGCTGGTTATGACGTCGTGCGTGGCCCACTCGATGATGTGCTCGGGCGGTTTATCCGGGTGCTGGATGCTTATCCAGCAGAAACGGTGGTCCGACTGACAGCTGATTGCCCGCTGATCTCGCCGACCGTGATCGATCTTGTCGTGAGGCAATTCTATGCAGCAGGTTCCGACTATCTCTCCAACAACTTGACACCAACGTACCCCGACGGCCTCGATGTTGAAGTCGTCAAGGCATCGACGCTGCGCACCTTGGCCGAAGAGTCCACCGACGTGGATGAACGTGAGCATGTGACTCTCGGTGTCTACCGCCGACATGAGCAGTTCAAGGTCGGCAATTTCAGGGATCCCGAAGGCCGCGATAACACCCACCTGCGCTGGACTGTCGATAATCCTGACGACTTCGCTTTTGTGACTTCCATCTACGAGGCGCTTTGGCAGTTGAACTCGGATTTTGATTACCAAGATGTGCTGGCCTTTCTAGAGCAGTATCCGGATAAATCTCGCACAGATCAGGACTCCCCTCGCAATGCGGCCTTGAATGGCCTGAATACTGGCCTTATGCAATTGAAGGGTTCTGAGGATCAGTCACCAGTCCAAGGTTCGGGGCTGTGATGACCAAAGAGTTGATCTTCACTGCGACTTACAACGAGCGCGACAACATCGGTTGGTGGATCCAAGAGGTTGCCAAGGCTAGGCCGAGCAGCGACATCCTGATAGTCGATGACAACTCTCCTGATGGCACCGGTGAACTAATTAGTGAGATGTCGAAAGAGTTCCCGCAAATCACCTTGCACTCTCGGGTTGGGAAACTTGGCCTGAGCTCCGCGCACCTGTATGCGTTGCAGTACGCATACGAAAATGACTACGACGTGCTTGTCACGATGGATGCCGACGGCTCGCACCTACCAAGCCAGATCCCCAAGGTGGTCGGTGGCCTTGACAATGCACAGTTTTGCATCGGCACACGCACGCATGGAGGCACCCATCAGGCGAAGAAAAGCAGGCAACTCCTGAGCCACGGGGCTAACACCATCGCCCGCGTGCTCTTGCCTATGGGTCTAACCGAATACACAACATCGTTTCGGGCATTTAGCAGGCCGGCAATGAAAGCGGCCCTGAGCCATGAGTATGGATTCAGTGGGTATGCCTTTTTCATCGAATGTCTCGAGGGCATGCACCAGCAGGGCATTGTGATGGCGGAGCGGCCGATCGACTTTCTTGACCGGCAAGGTGGTGTCTCGAAAATCCCGAAGAACCAGATCGTGGTGAGTGCCGGCGCGCTGACACAGATGTCGTGGGCGCGCATCCGTCGACGCGCGAGCAAAAATTGATGGTGGTCAGAGAAGGTAAGCGTTGGAAAGACTGGGCTCCGGTATTCGTTACTTATGCATTGCTGGGCGTCATACTCGTCTGGGTGCTGAGAGGTGCGGTGGGCCAGGCCGCTGATGGCGCAACGACGGATTCGGGCGGAAGAATCGCGTTGGTTGTGATTGGGCTGATAACGGCAATCACGCTAGCGATCAGATCTATCAAGATCAGGGGTGCCGTGTGGCTTGCCTGGGTGCCACCTATTGCGACCGGATCAATCATTCTCGGCTTGTGGGTACTAGTTCTATCAGGTCGCGATGCAATTGCTTGGTCAGCCTACGCAGGGGTACAGGTGCTTCGTGGCCGAGTTCCTTTCGCTGATGCGGATTGGGTCTTGCGCTGGTTCGATTGCGATTTTTGCGAGCGTTGGGATCCGCACTACGGGCCAGCCCTCGCGTGGCTCGATCCGATCTTCGGCGGAACACTTGGGCTTTCCTGGGCGCCGTGGATCGCAATTGTGACTTTGGCTGGGCTTTGCGCAAGTGTTTTTGTTTTGGCGAAAGTTTCGGCTCCTCGGGGCGTTCTCGTTTTGATTATCGCCTCCGTTGGACCGGCGTGGCTGCTCATGTCGGATCGAATCAACGTGGATGCTCCGATCCTGATCATTGCAGTCCTCGGGGCTGTCTTCGCTTCGAGAGCCAACACTTTGTGGGCTTGGTCAATTCTGGCCATCGCGCTTTGGATAATGGGAACGTGGAAGTACTTTCCGTTCCCCATGGCAGTTGGCCTGCTACCAGTCGTCCTAATCAAGCGAGGCTGGATGATTTTGGTGGCGTTCATTGCGATGACAGCCGGCTACATGTGGTGGGCAAGAAGTGCCTTCATGGATTCAAGTAAGTGGAATACGGAAACTATTCTGGTTCTGCAAGATTTTCCGGCCTATGGTCGACTGCAAGTACTTGATCGAATGTCTGTATCCACGGCGAACCCGACACTCGTGCTAGTAGCCAGTGGCCTGCTTATCTTGTTCACGCTCGCTGCAATTTGGTGGGGAGCTAACTGGGGATTACGAATTTCGGCACCTTCGACTCTTTCAATCATGCTAGCGCTCGTTGGAACGACGGCGTTCCTCGGCACAGTATTGATTTCAGGATTTGGATTCATGTACAAGGGGGCGTTCTTACTGCTAGCCGTGCCGTTGCTCGCTCAAGGGCGCAACGGGGCGAAGGGGTTTGTGCTATTCACATCACTTTTATCTTTGAGCCTCCTAACGGTGTCGGTGATGGTCGCCTATTCAACCTTGCTGGTCACCTTGTGCGGCTTAATGGCATCAGGATTGGCGTTCGGTGCAGCAGCGACTGGAATGTTTAGGCTTTGGAAATCGCGGGAGGTTGGCTCCTTAACGGTCGTGGGTCAGCCCAAGGCGGAGCGCCGGTGAGGCACTCGGTGAACTTTGTCTGGGTTGCGTCTACCCCGACATGGGGTAGGAAATACCAGGCCCAAACCGGTATCTCGCTTACCCAATGCCACATGGCGCGCGCCAGACTGCTCAGGTAGTAAGGGAGCTGCCAGCGAGCTATTCGTGAGAGGTGTTAGAGGCCACTCATTCAGGTGTGACACGGGTTGCCCGCATACAGACACCAACCCGCACAGCTGACGAGGGGTGATGAGCGCGTGCTGAGGCCAACGTGGACTACCTTTAGATGTTGTGACCCGGAGTGCACTTATCGCGATCCCCGCCTGGAATGAGGAGGGCTCGATCGCCGACGTCATCGCCAAGGTTCAGGAGCACCTGCCAACCGCGGGCATTTTGGTGGTTAATGACGGTTCGACCGATAACACCGCCCAGGTCGCCGAGCAGGCCGGAGCCATGGTGGTCTCGCTGCCATTCAATGTTGGTGTCGGCGGGGCCATGCGCACCGCCTTTCTCTATGCCAAGCGCGAGGGCTATCAGGCGTTGGTTCAGGTCGATGCCGACGGGCAGCACGACCCGGCTGATCTAGACAAGTTACTTGCGGGTCTAAACGAAGCCGACATAGTTGTTGGCACGCGCTTTCATCCTGATTCGATGTATTTCATCGGTGGGCCTAGGCGTTGGGCCATGGTGTTGTTGTCGAAGGCGCTGAGCGCAATGGCCAAGACCCCGATCAGTGACAGCACCTCAGG
>WLLZ01000166.1 GCA_009700485.1 Actinomycetota bacterium
ATTCCCGATGGTACTGGCACCCACCGGATTTACTCGGATGATGCATTACGAAGGTGAGCCGGCGGTGGCGGCGGTGGCCGCCAGTTCTGGTATTCCGTATTCGCTTTCAACTCTTGGCACGACTTCAATTGAAGATCTGGCACGCGCGGTGCCTACTGCACGGCGATGGTTTCAGCTCTACCTAATGCGCGACCGCAGCCCAAGCCTCGAGTTACTAGAGCGCGCAGCGGCCAGTGGCTACGACACTTTGATTCTTACTGTCGATGCCCCGGTTGGGGGCTTACGACATCGCGATGTGCGAAATGGCCTGACTATCCCACCTAAACTTTCTATCTCGACGCTGGCGAACATGTCGCGGTACCCAGCTTGGTGGTTTAACGTTTTAACGACCGAGCCACTGGAGTTTGCGACATTTAGGAACACCGAGGGTACGGTCGCCGATCTAATGAATCGTGTTTTCGATCCGTCATTGACCCCGGCTGATGTGAAGTGGGCGCGTGAGGTTTGGGCCGGCAAGATTGTGGTGAAAGGCGTGCAGTCAGTGCAGGATGCGCAAATCCTTGCCGATTTAGGTGTTGACGCAATTGTGCTTTCGAATCATGGGGGCCGGCAACTAGATAAAGCGCCGGTGCCTTTAGAGCAACTACCGCTGGTCAAAGCCGCCGTCGGAGGGAGCATGTCGGTATTTATCGACGGCGGAGTGATGTCGGGATCTGACGTGGTTGCCTCTATCGCATTAGGTGCAGATGCGGTACTTATTGGCCGTGCTTATCTTTATGGATTGATGGCTGGAGGGCAGGCTGGCGTACAGCGTGCCGTTGACATCCTGCAACAAGAGATTCGCACAACGATGGCGCTGTTAGGCGCGCGCAGTATCAGTGAGCTAGATCCCGGGAGCGTCAGGATACGAAGCCAAAATTAGGGTGCTGATTTAACTTGACCCGCTCTTGCGCCGGTGTTCGCGCTTACCGCCGGCTTTACTTGATTCGTCCTTGACCCCGCCAGTGTCGGCATCGCGGTCGGCGCCTGAGTGCCCACCCTTCTTGTTCTTGGCCTCAAGTGCCAAACGGAAGCGCTCCTTTGGGTCATTTGGGTCGGGAGTCTGGGGGGTCTTGGGTGTCTTCGCGGTTGCCATGGCTGCAGTCTTGCACCTTCAATGGCACCTGTTGACACGGGTGGCCGTGATTGAATGGGGTGGTGGTGGAGGTATTGAATCGGGTTATGGTGGCCTTAACTGGGTTGCTTCTATTGTCAACCGTGTCCGGGTGCGATTCGTCCTCTGGAACGATGGCCCCCGGGCTACCTGACGACGCGATAGTTGTTTATCGCTTCAATGACTCCTCGGTACCGCCGCAGTACCACCGAAGCTTCGAATTGACGGTGACTTCCAAAGAGGCCCGGCTTGTCGTCGATAGCTATGGAGAGATCCTTGCCGATGCGAAAACCGCAGAAGTCGAGCAGGCTTGGCAGGTTATGTCCCAGACATACCCGTCGCTAGACGCGTTACCGGTGGTGAAATCCGAACTAGGTTGTGTTGGAGGCACAAGCCGCTGGCTCAAGATCACCCAGGGCAAGACAGTTTTGAAGGATATTGCCCTAGATGAATGTGGCGGGGTTAACGATGCTGCGGTATCGACCATGGCTGGTTGGGTCGATCCGGCATTGAAGCTTTTCCCGGCGGTAGCTGTGTTAGCGCCGAGTTGATCGGTAGTTCGCAATCATGACCGCGGGTGGTCTGGTTGGATGGCGTAGTGCCCCGAGAGATGAATTTCGAAATCGTCAATCGATTGGCACCAGAGTCGGGAGCGGCTGAGACCCTTGGCAGGGTCGGGGTAATAACTACCCCTCACGGACAAATTCACACTCCGGCGTTCATTCCGGTGGGGACAAAGGCCACGGTTAAGGCCGTTTTACCGGAGTCGATGCGCGACTTGGGCGCGCAGGCGATTTTATCCAACGCGTACCACCTATACCTACAGCCGGGATCTGACATCGTTGAAGAAGCTGGCGGGCTAGGTGCATTTATGAACTGGCCCGGCCCGACATTTACCGACAGCGGGGGCTTTCAAGTGCTCTCACTCGGAGTCGGATTCAAAAAAGTATTGGCGATGACCGCTGAGACGGTTCAGTCTGATGACGTCATTGCCGAAGGGCGCGATCGCCTCGCGCATGTGGACGATGACGGGGTCACTTTCAAGTCTCACCTTGATGGTTCGATGCACCGGTTCACTCCAGAGATCTCAATGCGCGTACAACATGAGATCGGCGCCGACATCATGTTTGCCTTTGATGAGTGCACCACGCTGCTAAATACCAGGGAGTATCAAGAGCGCTCATTGGATCGAACCTACGCGTGGGCTATTCGCTGTATTTCAGAACATGTTCGCCTAACCGCTGAAAGATCGAATAAGCCGTATCAGGCGCTTTTTGGAGTGATTCAAGGTGCGCAGTATGAGGATCTGCGGCGCAAGGCAGCGCGCGACCTAGGCGGCTTGGACTTTGATGGATTCGGCATCGGGGGAGCACTCGACAAATCGCAATTGGGCACCATTGTGCGCTGGGTAAATGAGGAGCTACCGGTGAATAAACCGCGACACCTCTTGGGTATTGGTGAGCCCGATGATCTTTTCACCGCCATCGAAAATGGCGCAGATACTTTTGACTGTGTTGCCGCATCGAGGGTTGCTCGCAATGGTGCGGTCTATAGCCGTAGCGGCAGGTTTACTGTGTCTAATAGTAAGCACCGTAGGGCGTTTGTACCGATCGACGAGGAATGTGACTGCTATACCTGCGCCAACTACACGCAGGCCTACTTACACCACCTGTTCAAAGGCAAAGAGATTTTGAGTTCGATGCTCGCGACCATCCACAATGAGAGATTCATTGTGCGCCTGGTTGACGATATTCGGGGGAGCATCGTGTCGAATAACTTTTATGAGTTCAAGGCTGATTTCTTAGGGCGGTTTAGGGCAAAATGATTGGGCGCCAAACGCGGAGATTATCCGGCTGGCGCCCAACCCAATTTCGATATTCGGTGAGGTTTACCTAGCCGCGGTAAATGCTCTTGGGGACTAGGCAGGTGATGTCGTATGGGCCGGAGCGATATGGCCCGAACTGGCAATCGGTCACAAATGTTGAAAGTCGATATGAACGGTCTGCGGTGATATGAAGTTTACTGGAAATCTTCTTTATCGAAGCCATTACCGCTGCTTTTAGCGCAACCATCGGATCAGCGTTGGAAGCATGAGTTACCCAAAATTCCGAGTTGTCCTTTTTAGGCAATGGATTGGCGGCTGGTGCATTCCGATCCTTGGGTATGACGCAGTAAGTGCCCAGTACAATGTCAACTACTTCAGAAATCGGGCAGTTCCACGTCTTGTACATAAAATCAGTGGCTTGAGTCTTGGTCATCTTGAACTTCTCCATGATGAGCCTGGTTGTCTCAGTCTTCAGTGCGGCCACCGCTAACTGCAGGGTGGTGTCATACCCAATGGCCGTGTAGGTGGTTGGGTTTTCGACAATGGGCCAAGTGACCTGGGGTTGGTCCTTGATTAACGTGATCGTGACATTCAATTCCGGGAAGGCCGTCTCAAGGGCATCAAGATCGAACTCTCCATTGCCTTGAGCAGCATGCGAGTCACCTGTCCA
>WLLZ01000167.1 GCA_009700485.1 Actinomycetota bacterium
AGCGACTTGAGCGGGAATTTGTACCCTTGGTTTAAACCGAAACCACGTCGAATAACCCGGAATTTCGCGTACCCCGACGGACCCAAAACCGTTGGTACCAAACGATTACCCCTATCCCGGAGCGCGCTCGTAATGCGTAGGTCCGGGGTGGGGAGGAGCGCAGCGACGGTTCCCCGAGGCGGCCTCACGTGGCCAGGTCGACCCCGAGGCGCCCCCGGAGGTCTGGAGCCCCATGCCGATGGGCTCCTCGTCGTGGTCCATGGCAATGCTCAGACGCGCGGTGTCGTTTCTCCATGGTGCGAGGCTTGGTCATCGGCTCAGGGCTCGCCCCCGAAGACGGACCCCCCTGGGCTATCAAATGGTTGACCTGGGCGAACCCCGACTTCACCTGGCGTATTGACCTCTAAGCCTTCTGAGTTGTACGATTCGTACATGACGGAGATGGCGGTGAGCGAGGCCCGCGAGCACTTGGCCGAAGTGATCGACAGCGCCCAGCGCACGGGTGAGCCGGTCTACCTGACGCGTCGCGGGCGGGCGGTGGCCGTGGTCGTGGACCCGGTGGTGTTCGAGAAGTTGGTCGAAAATGCCGAGGACGCGCTCGACCGTGCGGAGCTGGCGATTGCGCGTGATGAGGACGACTACGTGCCGTGGGAGCAGGTCAAGGCCGATCTCGGCCTGGCGTGACAAGTCGGTATGAGGTCAAGCTCGCGAGGCGCGCCGTGAAGTCCCTGGCTTCATTGGAGCGGCGTGAGCAGCAGCGGATCCGTGCTGCTCTCGACCTGCTGGCCGAGAGCCCCCGGCCGCCGGCGTGCGTGGCGATGCAGGGAGAGGAATCGGTGTATCGGGTGAGGGTCGGCGATTACCGGATCGTGTATGAGGTCTTGGACGCCGTTCTCCTCATACACGTAGTCCGGGTAGGGCACCGTCGCGAGGTCTACCGTTGACCTCGCACGGGTGCTTTCTCCAAGGCGGGCCTCCACAGCGGGAAGGGGTAGGTCCGGCGTTCAACGGGGGGTCGTGAAGTTCCCCGTAAATGCCCCGGAACATGGAGCAGGTATGGCCAAACATGCCGGGGTAAGCCGGAGTATGCACGAGTAAGAGCATTGCCATAGGGGCGTCGCGAACGGCTCGTAACGCGTAAGTCCGGGGTGGGGAGGAGCGCAGCGACGGTTCCCCGAGGCCGAACTGCTCCAGCGGGGCTCGAGGTAGGACTCAGGGCCTGTTAGAGGGTTTAATGCCCATTATTATGTATTTTCTTTCCTTTTAGAGAAGAAAATGCATACTATTAGCCATGACCAAGTTGAAGCATGAGGTTGCCGTGCCGGCGGCAGCCCTCATTCATCCCACGCTGATGCTGACTGGTCGCAGTGCAGCCGCTGTCTATGCGCAGCCTGCCGCGCAACTTCGACGCCTCGCAAATGCCGGTGTCATCATCAAGATTGCCCATGGCTATTACGTAGCGATTCCTGTCGACAAGCGCAAAGGGGACTGGCTGCCATCACTTGAAACCCTCACTGCTGGGTTGGCCACCGCGATCTATGGCCAAGGCAATGGCGCACTATGGGGCCTTTCCGCCGCTCGCGTGCATGGGGCCTTGCCTCGAGCTATAGCCACGGGCTTTGCTCTTGGCCCGAGTCAGCACCGTCCTCTCTCATTGGCTGTGAGGCCGGGTGAAGTTCATTTCCGAATGCGCGATCCTGAAAGGCTTGAGGTGGAGTACTTGTCAACTGAACTTGGGCCGGGTCTGGTGACAAGCATTGAGCAAACCATTCTTGATCTCAGCGGGCAAGAGTTCGTCTCCGATTCGGAACCGCGCGTTGAGGCGGTGCGCAACCTCATGGCGATGGCGAACTCGGACCGACTAGCGGAGTTGGCCGCTCGTGTGCGGGGTCGCGCCGCGCTGGCTCGTGCAAGGAAGTTGTTGGCGAATGCTCACTGACGGCGATCGGCGGAGAGTCAAAGAAACTTTCGGAGTCGATGACGACCAAGTTCGACGCGATCACTTGATTTCACACGTGCTGGCGGCTCTCTCGCAAGCGATGCCTGACCGTGTTCGCTTCTTCGGGGGCACAGCACTTTCACGCAGTTTTCTAACTAGCGGCAGGCTCAGTGAGGACATCGACCTCATCGCAATAGGTTCGCGGGGCGAAGTTGCCGAACTTGTCTCCGCCACGCTCACGCAACGCCTGGCGCGGGAATTCGGACGCCCCACTTTCTCTCACTCCCTAGCGGCCGTGCAGCCTGAAAAACCCATCACTGTGACATTTCCTAGCGGGTCAGCAGTTCAGCTTCAGTTACTGCCGGAAGACCACTACGCGCCGTGGCCCTTCGAGTCAGTTGAATTAGAACAGCGGTACTCAGATGCCGTTCCTGCAGTCCTGCAAGTTCCTACCCTGCCGGCATTCGTCGCTTGGAAGACCACGACTTACATCGACCGTCGCGCATCGCGCGACCTCTGGGATCTAGCATCACTCGCTGCCGTGGATGCGTACACAACCGAGGCCGCAGAACTCTTTAGTCGTCATGGAATCTTCACGTCTGCGCCCACTGATTCCACATTTCCAGCAGCACCGGCCGAGGAGGTCTGGCAGCGCGACCTCGCACACCAGACCCGGCTTCACATCAGTGCCGCGAAGGCGAGGAGCGCGGTGTTGCAGGCCTGGCGCGACGCCGGCGACGGTGGTGCTGGCAGCAGTCCTGTGCGCTAACGGCGGGCCTTGCTGATAACCCGCTGATAATCCTGCGCTGCGCGAACTGTTGCTGACCGCTGTCAGGAAGACGGCCTATGGGGGAAAAACTTTTGTGCCGAGGTCCTTTCGGACAGGGCACTCGTAATGCGTAGGTCCAGGGTTCAAATCCCTGAGGTGGCTCTCTAAATCCCTTGCTATTGTTTGAGAAAAATTGATTTTGTGTGAAGGAATGAATCGATACACACCGTCTGCGGACATAATGCGTACATCCCATACGGAAGTAACGTATCTCTTGCCTCAAGAACCTCAAACAATTCGACGAAGATGACTCTCTCCCTTAGCCAGTAATTGGGAATCAATGTCGCTGGAGAGGTTCTTCATGTCATCATCGAAGGCATGTGAATAAACCCTGAGGGTCATAGAAGCATCTGCATGCCCTAAGAGTCTTGAAACAACTTTAATATTTGCCCCATTTGAAATCGCTAAGGATGCAGCGGTGTGCCTTAAATCATGGATAGTAATTTTAGGTACGCCAGATCGTGTGATTGCTGGATTAAAAATCCTTCTCCTGAAGTTAGAGTTTGCAAGTGGTCTCCCAAAGTTATTGGTGAAAACAAGTTGCTCAGGCTCAAAAGATTGAATCCGTTGCCAAATCAAAATAGCAAGACTGTCAGGAATGTAAATAGTTCTGTTCTTTCCTGTTTTGGTGGATTGTTCAGTGAATTTTCCTGAAACCTCTGTCAGCGTTCTCTTGATTTCTAGCTCAGACGTGCCAGATCGCGACGGATATAGCGCAAGTGCGCCCACTCCTCTTCCAAGATCACGCGAATGCAATCCCCGACGGTGGGGCGCCAGTCACTGCCCCAAGGGTCCTGGCGCTCCTCGGCGAGCAGTTCCTG
>WLLZ01000168.1 GCA_009700485.1 Actinomycetota bacterium
CAGCAATCTGCTGCAAGGTGGCATCCACATCAGCCGTCAAGGTCGTGCACATTGACTGCACACTGATCGGGGCATCACCCCCGACGGCCACCGGATGGGTGGGGTGTTTCAGCAGGATTTGCCGGGTTTTACGCCGGGGGGCGAGTACCTGGGGCGGTGGCAGCGGAATACCTAAATCAATGCTCACAGGCCTAGTATCCCTGACTTCGGGCTCGGGCGCACGCAGCCACGTGGGCTACTACCCCGATCCGGCCGCCAAAAGCAAAGCAATGAGAGAAATTGGTAGCCCAAAGTCACTAATTAAGATCAGTGAGTTACCGGGTTTGAAGTTTCTTTCGACCGCCATCTGCTTCACATGCTGCACGCCCGCAAGGACCAAGAAAACGATTACCGGGACACTAATAACTAACCAGGCTTCGGGCCCACGGACCATCGCCAATAATCCGGCGACACCAATACCCCAACAGACAAACCCGATTTCATATTGGAAGCCATTAGTAACCCAACCGATGTTCTTGGCGGTGCTCTTGGCGAACACCGTGTGCATGAAACCACTAACTATGAACTGGATACCAACCGGTAAAAAGAGCATCCAGCGCATTGCCGAATCGGCGAAATCATCAGTTTCGAGACTTCCCGGTGGCGCCCAACCTAGGAGTGCGAATACCCACGCCAACACCAGCACTAGCGGAATAATCAGTACGCCCACCAACCAAGGTTACCACCCTGGGTGCGCACGTTTTGGTCGTGGAATCCCTCGAAAATGCAGTTTTCACGACAATAACGTGCGCACTCACGAAAGTCTCCGCCGTGCAGGCGGTCAACCCAAGCTTCGGGCCCACCGACCATCGCCAATAATCCGGCGACACCAACACCCAAATGCGCTTACCACCCTGAGTGCGCACGTTTTCGTCGTGAAATCCCCCGAAAATGCAGTTTTCACGACAATAACGTGCGCACTCACGAAAGTTTCCAGTGTGCCGGTGGTCAACCCAAGCTGATTGGTTTTATTAGATCAGCCCAAATCACAATTATCCCCATACAAACCAAGGTGGCGGCCACCACATAGGCGACCGGCAGCAAACGAGCAATATCAACAGGCCCAGGATCTGAGCGGCCTCTGACTTTGGCGATCCACCTGCGCAACCCCTCATACAGGGCGCCGGCAACATGGCCGCCGTCCAGAGGTAATACCGGCAACAGGTTAAATAAAAATAGGAAGAGATTCAATGAGGCTGCTAGGCCTAAAAAAGTAGCGGCTTTTGACATTAATGGTTCATCCATAGCGGCAATCTCACCACCAATTCGGCTAACTCCCACCACGCTCACGGGGCTGTCGATAGCGCGTTCACCACCACCAATCAAGGTATCCATAACTAGTTCATATAGGCGCACGGGTAGTGAGATCAAGGCTTTCACGGACGCAGCCGTGATATTCCACATATAGCCAGGCACGGTTGCCCAAGACTGGGAGACAAACTCAAATTCCGGGCGCATGCCGATGTATCCCGAAGTTGCTGTCTCGCCGGTGGGGTTACCACGGTCGTCAAATACCGGCCGATCAATCGTGGCGATTGCGATCGGCACTTCCATCACTTGGCCGGCGCGAATAAAAGTCAAAGTGGCGGTTGTGCCCCCATGGGCTCTGATCCAAGTTGTGGCTTGATCCCAAGTGGTGAACGATTCGCCATCAATCGCCGTGATGACATCGCCATCAATTAGCCCCGCCGCCGCAGCTGGAGCAAGTTCGGTACCTGTTGGGCACTGCCCAGAAGGTAACGAGGCACCTGTTGGCTGCGCGAGCGAAGGCGTGCATGGCACTACGCCGGCTACCTGCAAGCTCGGCTGCGGCAGGCCGATACCAACCAGCATGATCGTGAAGAGCACAAACGCGAACATCAAGTTCATCACCGGACCGCCGAACATGACCACTATTTTTTTTCGAACAGGTAATTTGTAGAAGACTCGGTTAGCATCTGCCGGGCCAACGTCATCGAGTGACTGCTTGCGCGCGTCAGCAATCATCGCGCCGAACTTCCCGGTTGTCATGCTGCGGGGCGCCCCGGTTGGATCATCCTTGGCTGGCGGGATCATTCCGATCATCCGAATGTAGCCACCTAGCGGTATCCCCTTGAGGCCATAAGTCGTCTCACCTTTGGTCTTTGACCAAATCGTGGGCCCAAATCCGATCATGTATTCGGTGACTTTGACCCCGAACTTCTTGGCAGGTAGCAGGTGGCCGATTTCATGTAATGCGATTGAAGCCCCGATAAGTAGGACGAAAATAATGATGCCAATTACCTGCAACATCAGCGCCTACCTTCCAGGGCAATCTCGCGCGATCGCTCACGAGCCCAAGTATCTGCTGCTATGACGCTTTCGAGGCTTACTTCGTTCCCCGGAACCCAGGCCCCCCCGGAGTTCAGATTTTTACCCCCGAGGTGCTCTTCCAGTACCCGAGCCACGGTATCGACAATATCCAAGAAGCCGATCTCCCCCGCCAAGAACGCCGCGACACTCGCTTCGTCAGCGCCATTGAAGACCGCAGGCGCCGTGCCCCCTTGGCTACCAGCCAACCGCGCCAAGCCGATCGCCGGAAAAGCGTCGTCATCAAGTGGGAAGAACTCCCAGCTGGTGGCGGTTGACCAATCGCAAGCGGGGCCGGCCCCGGCAACTCGATCTGGCCATGAAAGTCCGAGCGCTATGGGTATGCGCATATCCGGTGGACTCACCTGAGCAAGTGTTGACCCATCAACGAACTCCACCATGGAGTGAACCACCGACTGTGGATGCACCACGACAGTTATTGCCTCAAGTGGCAGGTCGAAAAACAGGTGCGCCTCGATTAGTTCAAGTCCCTTATTCATCAAAGTGGCCGAATTAATGGTGACCAGCGGACCCATATTCCAGGTCGGATGATCCAGTGCCTGGGCCGGAGTTACATCCACTAGCTCGGCTCGGGTTCGGCCGCGAAATGGCCCGCCGCTCGCGGTAAGCACCAAGCGGTGCACCTCGGTCGCAGCACCACCGCGAAGTGCCTGCGCGATTGCCGAGTGCTCCGAATCCACGGGGACTATCTGGCCAGGCGCGGCAAGATTTTTGACCAGGGCACCCCCGATTATCAGCGACTCCTTATTAGCCAAGGCCAAAATATGGCCGGCACTAAGTGCTGCCAATGTTGGCTCGAGCCCGGCCGCACCCGCGATTCCATTGAGCACCACATCACATGGCCATTCGGCTAATTGCGATGCCGCGTTTGGCCCAGCCAAAATCGCCGGCAACTTGAAAGCACCTACCGCATATCCTCGCTCCTGAGCTTGCGCATAAAGAGCTAGTTGTAACTCCTGCGCCGTCGTTGCCCGAGCGACCGCGACCGCTTCGACCTCAAAATCAAGTACCTGTTGGACCAATTTTGGGATGTCAGCCCCGGTCGAAGATAAGCCCACGATCTTAAAGAGATCCGGGTTGCGCGCGGCAACATCTAGGGCCTGAGTACCGATTGAACCGGTACTACCCAAGATGACAATGCGCCGGGTCACGTTATTCGCCGCGGCGGCTATCCCCGAAATCGCGA
>WLLZ01000169.1 GCA_009700485.1 Actinomycetota bacterium
CGAGATCAATTTTGGCTTTCACCTCACCAAGGCCCATAGCCACGATCAATGGTGCTTTGAATCCGGATACCCCACCGACTTTCGTGACTTCACCGGACTCACCCGTGGCGCCGAGCGCACTAAGTGCATCGGTGATCTTCTTGGCTTGCGCTGGCGTCAAGCCATGGCCGGCAACCACCAGGCCACGACCATTTGGTCGCACCGCGACAATGATGGCGTCGCAGGCGGTAGTTGTAACTGAGGTTTGAACAAGTGTGAGAGTCATGAAATCAAGAATAGTGGGATACGGTCATACCTGTGAATCCGCTGAAGCAAACCCCTTTATATGAGCGCCATTTGGCCGCCGGTGCAAAGACCGCGGATTTCGGTGGCTGGGATATGCCAATTGAATACACCGGGGTGGTGGCAGAGCACACCGCTGTGCGCACTTCCGTGGGCATTTTTGATGTCTCGCATATGGGCAAAGTTCGGATTCATGGTGAGGGAGCAGTCGGGTACCTCAACGGCTTACTCACCAATGACCTCGATCGAATTGGCGCCGGCCAAGCCCAGTACACCATGCTCTGTGATGAGTCAGGTGGCGTGATTGACGATCTAATTGTCTACCGCTGGGCCGATGATGAAGTTTTTATGGTCCCGAACGCATCAAATGCAGCAAATGTTGTTGCTGTACTGCAGGCAGCGGCTCCGCCCGGAGTTGAAGTTGTTGATCATCACAATGACTACGGCATTATTGCGGTCCAGGGCCCGGGCAGTCAGGCATTGATTAACTCAATGGGCATGCCGGCTGATCATGACTACATGACCATGGCCGAAACCAAGTTTCGCGGTGAGCCGGTAATTGTTTGCCGCACTGGTTACACCGGCGAACACGGCTATGAACTGGTCGCGCCGGGTTCGGTGCTAGTTGAACTTTGGGATGCCCTGCTTGCGCGCCGTGGCGAGTTCGGAGCAGTGCGCGCGGGCCTGGGTGCCAGAGATACCTTGCGAACCGAAATGGGCTACCCGTTACATGGCCAAGACATCAGTTTGGATATCTCACCGGTGCAAGCCGGGCTAACGTGGGCCGTGGGCTGGGAGAAGCCAGCTTTTGCCGGGCGCGATGCACTAGTTGCCGAACGCGAAGCCGGACCAAAGCGCAGGCTGCGCGGGCTGCTGTCAACCGATCGGGGGATCCCGCGCCCACATATGGAGGTGCGCCGAGTTTCGGGGGAGTCCCTCGCTGGTGAGATTATTGGTGAGGTGACTAGCGGCACCTTCTCTCCGACATTAAAGCAAGGCGTGGCACTGGCGCTACTTGATCCCACGGTAAATATCGGTGATGAAGTTGTAGTCAATGTTCGAGGCCGCGAATCCAAATTCACCGTCACCAAGCCACCGTTCGTGCAGCCGTCAACTCGTACTTAGGTCAACTCGCCCCGAGACTCCTGCTTCGTCGAAAGTAGCCATCTCCTGAAGTAGGGCGATTGACGATTGCACGATAGGCAACGCAAGGAGTGCTCCGGTGCCTTCGCCAAGACGCATTTGGTACTCAAGTAGTGGGCTCATGTCAAGGCGGTGCAGGGCAATTTGGTGCGCCGGTTCAGCGGATAGGTGCCCGGCGATCCACCAATTCTTGGCTCGGTAGTCAATACGGTCGGCAACAAGGGCGGCAGCGGTAGTGACAGCACCATCGAGAATCACCGGGGTGCGACGGATGGAAGCCTGCAGCAAGAAGCCTGACATCGCGGCGATATCTGCTCCGGCCACCACTTGCAGTAACTTGCGTGGTTCGCCCATGAATTGGCGCCCGCGCCGCATGGCATCACGTACGGCAGCACACTTGCGCATCCACGTCGCGTCGTCGATGCCGGTACCAGTACCGGTTACCGCAGCAGCATCGGCGGAAGCGAGCAGCCCAATCAAAGCAGAGGCCGGCGTGCTATTGCCGATACCCATGTCGCCAGCGATCAAGATATCTGCGCCAGAGTCGATTTCTTCATCGGCGATTTGCTGCCCGAGCTCAAAAGCAGATGCACCCTCGGTTTGGGTTAGGGCGTCCTCTCGGTCAATTGAACCGCTACCTCGCCGGATGCGATGTTGTACGACTTCAGGGCGCAGTGCTGCCACATAATTTGGATCGCAATCAACACTTACGTCAACAACGCGAACTTCGGCTCCGCATTGGCGTGCCAGCACATTTACCGCAGCTCCACCATTGATGAAATTCAGTACCATCTGGGCGGTAACCTCGGAGGGGTACGCCGATGTGCCGACAGTGTTAGCAACGCCGTGATCTCCGACAAAAACCACTACACGTGGTCGAGTAAATGGCGTAGGCGGGCATTTACCTTGAACCCCCGCCGCCCAGATGCTGATTTTTTCGAGTCGCCCTAGTGAGCCAGCGGGTTTGGTTAGAATTAGGTGCCGCGCTGTTGCTTCTTCACGTGCGGTTTCGTCAGGCAAGCTGACTTCAACGCGCATCGGCTCGGTGTCACCCACGGCCTTAGCATCTCATTGCACTGAGTTGCTCAAGTGGCGCGGATCGGCAGGGGTGAAAGTGGGGCGCGGATCAAAGACCGCTCTACGCGAAACCCGACGCAGTGCGTTAAGGATGGGTGCCCCAGCGATAAGGATCAGCGTTACCGTGAGAACTGCCCGTGGAATGTCATAGCCGAGCGAAGTAACTACCGTAAATTTGAACCACGCGACAAGGTTTTCAGCAATCGGTGCCCCGGGGGCGTAGGCAACTGCCGCTGGGAGGTTGACGGTGAATGGCCAGAACCAAAGATTCAGAAGTAGGCCGTACGCAAAACTCGCGACCGCTCCGTAACCCGCTAGTAGCAGAATCTCGGTGCGTCCGCTGGCTCTTGGGAGCAACCCGGCACCTAGCCCTACCCACGCGGCTCCGAGCATTTGAAATGGCAACCATGGCCCGACCCCGCCGGTTAGAAGTGCCGATGCAAAAAGTGATACGGCCCCAAGGGCAAATCCAAAACCTGGGCCTAACGCGCGCCCGCCAAGAACTAACACCACCCAAATGGGTTCAATACCGACGGTACCTCCGCCAAGTGGTCGAAGTACTGAAACCACCGCTGCCAGCACCCCGAGCAGGGCGATGGCTTTAGCATCCATGCCACCGTCGGTAAAAGATGCAACTACAACGGCGAGCATCAGTGGCACAACAATGGCAAATAGCCACGGTGCGTCGGCAGCGTGCGCAACAACACTCGAAGTTGGTGCGGCAAAAAGCGGCCAGCCGAAGGCAATTAAGCCCACCAGTGAAGTGGCCACAATGGTGCTGGCGGATCTAGGCCCAAGACTCAAGGCCTGTGACTGGCTCACGCGGAGGCCTCACCGGTGATAGCCGCTCTGACTTCAGCCACCGTCAGCCAATTTTCGGGTGCCAAAATCTTCGCCACCTGGGGAGCGAACATGGGAGACGCCAACACGACTTCGGCCGTTGGTCCATCTGCGACGATTTCACCCTCGGCTAGCACTATTACCCTCGTTGCCACCTCAGCTGCTAACTCAACGTCATGGGTGGCTAGCACAATCCCATGGCCACCGGCCGCTAACTC
>WLLZ01000017.1 GCA_009700485.1 Actinomycetota bacterium
TAGGTAAGCCGCACCGATTTCAAATGCGGTTACGCCTAACCCCCAGCGCTGCTCCTCCGGGAAATGTACGACGAATCCCTCGCGCTCCATAGCCGCTAGCAGGTGATAAGTCGAAGATCGAGGTAGGCCAAGTGCAACCCCTAGAGCAGTCGCGGTTACCGGGCCCGGGGCCTGGGCAAGTACCCGGAGGGCTCCCATCGCCCGGGTTGCCGCTGGGGCGTTACTTGACATCTGACTCCAAAATCTCGTATTTCAGACAATCAACTAGCTCAAGATAGCGCGCATAGAGGCCGAGAGGAGTCAAATGAGGGTGTGACTACTTATTCGCCCAGCGGGCCCCGGCCGGTTCGCGCACCCACCGGCAACACTTTGACCGCACGCGGCTGGCAGCAGGAGGCAGCTTTGCGGATGCTGCAAAACAACCTTGACCCAGACGTCGCTGAGCATCCGGATGAACTTGTGGTTTATGGAGGCACCGGTAAGGCGGCACGTAACTGGGCCAGTTTTGATGCTTTGGTGCGCACCCTCACCAATTTGAAGGCCGACGAAACCATGCTCGTGCAATCTGGGAAACCAGTCGGTGTGATGCAAACCCACGAGTGGGCACCCCGGGTACTCATCGCAAATTCGAACCTGGTCGGCGACTGGGCAAATTGGCCAGAGTTTCGCCGCCTAGAACATCTTGGCCTAATGATGTACGGGCAGATGACCGCTGGCTCCTGGATCTACATCGGCACCCAAGGTATTTTGCAGGGCACCTATGAAACATTTGCCGCCGTTGCCGAGAAGAGATTCGGTGGCACCCTGGCAGGTACCCTCACCGTCACCGCCGGTTGCGGTGGCATGGGTGGTGCCCAACCTTTGGCCGTCACCATGAATGAAGGTGTCTGCCTAGTCATCGATATCGATGGCACCCGCTTACGGCGCCGGGTCGAAACCCGCTACCTAGATGAAATTGCCAACAACCTCGACGATGCCATTGATCGTGCACTTGCCGCGAAAGCGCAGCGTAAGCCTCTCTCGATCGGGTTGGTCGGAAATGCGGCCACGATCTTGCCGGAGTTACTACGCCGTGATGTGCCGATTGACATAGTCACCGACCAGACATCAGCACATGACCCACTGTTTTATATCCCCGAAGAAATTGATTTTGCTGATGCCCATGAATATGCCGATAAGAAGCCCGAAGAATTTACTGAGCGAGCCCAGGCATCCATGGCCAAGCATGTAGAAGCCATGGTTGGCTTCATGGATAAGGGCGCGGAAGTCTTTGACTACGGAAATTCGATTCGCGATGAAGCCCGCAAAGGCGGGTACAAGCGCGCCTTCGCTTTCCCCGGTTTCATCCCGGCCTACATCCGGCCATTGTTCTGCGAAGGCAAAGGCCCATTTCGCTGGGTTGCGCTCTCTGGGGATCCGAAGGATATTCATCGCACTGACCGAGCCGTACTCGATCTGTTCCCCGATAACGACCACCTGCGCCGTTGGATCACCATGGCCCAAGAACGCGTCGCCTTCCAAGGTCTCCCCGCCCGAATCTGCTGGCTAGGTTACGGCGAGCGCGACAAAGCCGGCCTTGCCTTCAACGACCTAGTTGCCAGCGGTGAAGTTTCCGCACCGATTGTTATCGGCCGCGACCATCTTGATTGCGGGTCTGTCGCGTCCCCTTACCGCGAAACCGAGTCAATGCTTGACGGATCCGATGCGATCGCTGATTGGCCTCTGCTAAATGCCATGGTCAATATTTCATCGGGCGCCTCGTGGGTTTCTATTCACCACGGCGGCGGGGTTGGTATCGGAAGGTCGATCCACGCCGGACAGGTCAGTGTCGCCGATGGCACCCCTCTCGCCGCCCAAAAGCTCGCACGCGTGCTGTCCAACGACCCTGGCATGGGAGTTATCCGCCACGTTGATGCGGGGTATGACCTCGCGGTCGACGTCGCCCACGAACGTCACGTGCATATTCCAATGCTCGACACCGAGCCGGACTCAGAGTAAACAGCGTGGCGGCTACCGCACTGGTAAATATCGGCACCCTTGTCACCAATGATGCGACCTTGGGTAACGGCACCCTCGGTGTCATCGAAAATGCAGCCTTGATTTTCGAAGGCGAACAAATCACGTGGGTGGGGCCCGCCACCGAGGCACCGATCGCCGACCAACGAATTGATCTGGCGGGCCGCGCAGTGCTCCCTGGTTTCGTCGATAGTCATGCCCACCTGATGTTCGCCGGTGACCGCTCCGCCGAGTTCGCCGCTCGGATGGCCGGTAGTCCCTACCACGCAGGGGGCATCAGAAGCACGGTTGCAATGACACGCGCCGCATCTGATGCGCAATTACAAGAAAATCTCACGCGGTTAGTCAATGAGCTCTATTCAACGGGCATCACCACCTTTGAGACCAAGTCCGGGTACGGCCTTACGGTCGCCGACGAAAGTCGCGCCCTGGCTATCGCGAGCACAATTACGCCCGAGACGACCTACCTCGGTGCGCACGTGGTGCCAGCCGAGTTCGCCGACGACCCGGCCGGCTACGTCGATTTGGTAACTCACGAAATGCTCACCGCTTGCGCTCCGCACGCCAAGTGGATAGATGTCTTCTGTGACCGCGGCGCCTTCGACGGTGACCAAGCCCGGGCGATTCTTCGAGCCGGCATAGATCAGGGGTTAATGGCTCGCGTGCACGCCAACCAATTACAGGCGGGCCCTGGGATTCAAGTCGCCGTCGAGATGAATGCCGCCTCGGCCGACCATTGCACCCACCTCACCGACACCGACATTGAGTTGCTCGCTGGTAGTAATACCGTTGCCACCCTCCTACCGGGAGCCGAGTTCGCCACCCGCTCCCCCTACCCCGATGCCAGGCGCCTACTTGATGCCGGGGCGACAGTGGCCATCGCAACAGATTGCAACCCCGGTTCGAGCTTCACCACGTCAATGCCATTTTGTATTGCTCTTGCGGTTCGCGAAATGCGCTTAACACCGGATGAAGCCGTGTGGTCAGCGACCTTGGGAGGTGCAAGGGCCCTGCGCCGGACCGATATCGGCAGAATCACGGTGGGTGCTCGCGCCGACATTCTTGCCCTCAATGCCCCCTCGCACGTGCACCTGGCCTACCGGCCGGGGGTGGACCTGACACATCAGGTCTGGGTCGGCGGCAGAGCGCATAGAGTCGCATCATGAATACGGTCTCGATCGGCAACAGCGGCCTCACCATGGATGAGGTGATCGCCGTTGCCAGGGGGCAGGCCAGCATCACCATCGCTGCGGATGCACTGGCGGCGATGGCCCAAAGCCGAAAGCAAATCGAAGCCTTAGCCGAGGCGAGCACCCCGGTCTACGGGGTATCAACCGGCTTCGGCGCCCTCGCACAACGACATATTCCTGCGGAACTACGCACCCAATTACAGCGTTCACTCATCCGATCGCATGCGGCCGGCACGGGGGCCCCAGTTGAGCGCGAAGTCGTGCGCGCCACCATGACGTTGCGCCTCAAAACTCTCGCATCAGGTCGCACCGGTGCGCGGCCCCTTGTGGCCCAAACCATGGCCGCCCTACTTAATGCCGGCATTACGCCGGTCGTATACGAGTACGGATCACTCGGCTGCAGCGGTGATCTCGCCCCCCTTGCCCACTGTGCCCTCGTCTTGATGGGTGAAGGCGAGGCCACCGACGCAACTGGCGTAGAGCGCCCCGTAACTGAGTTACTCGCCCAAGCCGGCATCGAACCACTCGAGCTCCACGAGAAGGAAGGCCTAGCACTTATCAATGGCACCGATGGCATGCTCGGCATGCTCATCATGGCTATCGCAGACCTTGAACACCTGTGCGATATGGCCGACCTCGCCGCTGCGATGAGCGTTGAAGGCCTGCTGGGGACCGATGCAGTATTTCGCCCAGAACTGCATTTTCCGTTGCGCCCGCACCCGGGTCAAGCACTTAGTGCGGCCCGAATGTATGCGGCACTCGCGGGCTCGGGCATCGTGGCCTCCCATCTGGAAAATGATGACCGCGTCCAGGACGCCTACTCACTTAGATGCGCGCCTCAGGTGACCGGTGCCGTGCGCGACACCATCACGCATGCCCGCACCGTCGCCGAACGCGAACTGCAGGCCCAGATTGATAACCCCGTCGTTCTGGGCGATGGCACCGTCTCAAGCAACGGGAACTTCCACGGTGCTCCGATTGGCTATGTCCTGGACTTCTTAGCAATCGCGGTTGCCGATCTTGGATCTATCTCCGAACGGCGCACCGACCGCATGCTCGATAAGAACCGCTCCCACGGCCTGCCACCATTCTTGGCCGACGACCCCGGTGTTGACTCTGGCTTAATGATCGTGCAATACACCCAAGCCGGGTTGGTGTCGGAGAACAAAAGACTCGCGGTGCCGGCGAGTGTTGACTCCATCCCGAGCTCGGGAATGCAGGAGGACCACGTGTCAATGGGCTGGCATGCGGCGCGCAAACTACGCACCGCCGTTGAAAATCTCACCGCCATCATCGCAATAGAGATCATGACAGCAGCCCGCGCCATTGAGTTGCGAGCACCACTTGAGCCAGCACCACGAACCGCCCGAGTGATCGCCGAGCTACGTAAGAGCGTCCCAGGGCCCGGGCCCGATAGGTTCCTTGCACCAGAGATTGCAGCTACCGTGGCCTACGTGCGGACCGCCAACACAGCGTGAACCCGGTCAGCCACGATCGCTCTTGCCCGAAAGATCGGAAACAGCGCCCGGGTCGTCAAAGTCAGCAAGTGGCTGCTTAAGCGGCCACCGAACCAGGACCACGATCAAAGCTACGACCAGCACCCCACCAGCGAGCACCTCTAGGCGGTTCACGACCGATACTGAAGCAAAGGACAGCACCCCCGCACCGAGTTGCTGAGCCAGAATGAAGAATGCCATCGCCAAGACAAACCAGCCGAATGCCTTGCGGAGTCGATCCGGATGAACCCGGCCCACAAAACTGCTGCCGACCAAGGCGCCGGCAACGGCCCCGGCGGTGATAACAAGCGTGACGAGCCAATTAATATGAATTGCGGGATTCCAGCTAACCAAGCCACCGTCACCGAACTTCACCGCGTAGCCCAAGAACCCCGCAACGGACTTCATCATCACGACTAGCAGTGAGGTGCCAACCGCCATCGGCATCGGCATCCCACCGAGTATCGCCAGGGCCGGCACCACCAAAAAGCCACCACCGGCCCCCACTAGGCCGGTAACAAAACCCACCACGGCGCCATCCAGCAAGATCCTAAAGAGCGGCAATCCCGTGTGGTCCTTGGCCTTGATTTTCTTGCGAACCCGGATCATGGCGATCGCGGTGACCCCCATCATTACCGCAAAGGCCGCCATCAGCAGCGCACTTGGTAAGTGCACACCAATTTGGCCACCGATAAACGCACCCACCATCCCGGCCCCACCAAAAATCAGCCCGGTACGCCAGCGGACTCGGTGCCCCCGTGCATGGCCGATTAGACCGAATGCGGATGTCACGGCGACCACAAACAGGCTTGCGGCGATGGCGTCCTTGGTGTCGAACCCCATTACGTAGACCAGCAACGGGGTGGTCAGGATTGAGCCGCCGCCACCCAAAATGCCCACCGCTAGACCAATGAAGATGGCCAAGGCCCCGGCTAATGCCAGCATAAATTCATCGCCTTATCTGCTAGTCAACCCCTTGAGTGCTCGCGGAGCAACTAACTATCCGGATTCGCATGGAATGCGCGACGTATCGGTTTCACCGGCCGCATCATGAACTCCGGTCGGCGCATCCCCGAAGCACTCGGCCCGGGCCGGGTCTTGGCGAGCCACTCTTGATAGACCTCGCGCGACCGCTTGGTGTCAACGACGACATCACCATATTGATCCTCGGGATGCGCTTTCTCGATCACGACTTTCTGGTGCCAGCACTGCATCCCCGACCACGGATCCGGATGCACCGGGAACGCTAGGTTCTGGTGGACCCCCGGGTCATCCCAATTGATCCGCATTGAATCCGGGTCGTCGCTTTCGAATGGCTTGACATGCTCCTTATAGCGCAGGCGCCAGCGGCCATCGTCCATTCGGCCGATATCTACCAGGCCCATCACCCACCTGCTCCCCGCGTTCTCCGCGGTGCGCCAGCGGCCCATGTGGTGTGATAGCGCGACAACGCCGGGGCGAATCGCCTCGGTTGACCAGATTCGTGCAACGAAGTGGCCGATCTCGGTTGTCACTCGAACCATGTCGTCGGTCTTGAGGCCAATGCGCTCCGCATCAATACTGTTCATCCACATCGGATGCTTATTGGAAATCTCGTTGAGATACTTCGCATTGCCAGACCGTGTATGAATCAGTGTCGGTAGCCGGAAAGTCGGAATCAACACCATCTCACCGTGGCTCGGATCGATCTGCGCCGCGGAAACATGTGACTCGATGTAGCCAGGAGTCGCATACTCGGGCCATCCGAAATCGACCATTGTTGACGAGAACAACTCGAGGCGACGCGATGGCGTCAGCCAGCCCGCGACTTCGCTGCCATCATCAAGGACGACACCGACCGAGCCGGCCTCACCGACCAGTGGCGGCGTTGACTCCATCGTTGTGGGCTTGCGGAGCACACCTTGTGCATCCGCGGTGGCACCGTCGCGCTCGGCCGCACTAAGTTTGCGCTCATCTTGCCGATACAGATCACTTGCAACTTCATAGGCGCCGTACTTGCGCATGAACTCCAGGGGCGTTAAGCCCATTGACGCTGCCTTCTCCGGCAACCCGGGCACCGTGTTCTCAAAGATCCAGGAGTAATACTCATCGACCGTGATTTTTTCACCCGGACGACCCGGTGCCTCAAAGAACTTGCGGATACCAAGTGAGCCATCGGGGTCGATGCGCCAGGAGAGCTCGAACCAGAATTCGTTCTCTTCCCATACTTCACCGGGGTTAACATCGCGGGTGTCGGTGAACTTCGCACCCATCTTCTCCATGGCCACCCGCCGGACCGGTTGCCTAAAGCCCAGCCACTTGCCACCGTACTGCTCATAGGATTGGGTGTCATGGCGCTCAGTGCTATGGCCCATCGGCAGCACATAGTCGGCAAATGACGCAGTCTCTGACCAAGTGGGCGTTAGGGCCACATGACAACCGACCTTATCTTCATCGGTCAGTGCCTCGATCCACGAGAAACCGTCCGGGTTCGTCCAGATTGGGTTGTAAACACGGGAGAAGTAGACCTCTAGTTTGCCGCGCCCATCTTGCAGGAAGTGCGGCAACAGGATCGACATCTCATTGGTCGACAGCGGAAACTCCGCCGGCCAGAGCATCTTGTTCCACAGGTCATGGCCGCCGGGCATATCGGGGCCGTGCGGGATGATCTTGTTCCAGCCGTTGGGGCTGGTACCGCCCTTGGTGCCGACACTTCCGGTCAAGACTGTTAGGAAGAATAGTGCGCGCGAGACCATCCAGCCGCCAAGGTTGCCCGCGGTCGCAGCACGCCAAACATGCGCCGCTAGCCGACCATCGGACTTCGACACAATCTCCGCCAGTTCCGCGATCTGCGCGGCCGGGATTTTGCACTCCTGCGCGGCGTAGTCAAATGTGTATTTCTGATAGTCAGCGGTTAGGCGGGCCTTAAAAGCCTCGAAGTCCTCCGGGTCAACGTCCGGGTGCATATTGCGCAGGTAGTCGCGCCAGTTCACCCAGCGGTTTAGATAGTCCCAGGCAACTTTGTCAGTGCGCAGCAAATAAGACGCGATAGCCAATAGCATCGCCGCCTCACTGCCGGGCCATGGTGACATCCACATATCGGCATGCGCCGCCGTGTTAGACAACCGTGGGTCTACCACCACCAACGTGGCATCGCCGCGAGTCTTGGCCTCCATGATGCGCTGGGCATGGGGATTGAAATAGTGGCCGGCTTCCAGGTGGCTTGAAATCAGCAGGATTACCTTTGCATTTGCATAGTCTGGCGATGGTCGGTCGTAACCGCCCCACAGGCTGTAGCCAAGTCGCGCACCGGCTGAACACACATTGGTATGACTGTTATGGCCATCGACTCCCCAAGCAAGCAGTACTCGCTCGGCAAAGCCATCCTCACCCGGGCGACCGACGTGGTAGATGACTTCGTCGCGTCGCTCTTCGATAATCGCCTTGCGGATTCGGCCAGCGACCTCATCTAGGGCCTCATCCCAAGAAACCCGCTCGAATTGGTTACTGCCGCGCGGGCCGACCCGCTTGAGTGGATAAAGAATCCGCTCGGGATCATTTATCTGATTGATAGTTGCCGGGCCTTTCGCGCAGTTGCGCCCACGCGAACCAGGATGGGCCGGGTTGCCTTCTACCTTTAGAACCTCGTTGGTCTCTTTATCGACATAGGCCAACAAACCACAGGCCGACTCGCAATTAAAGCAAGTAGTTGGCACCAGCGCATAGTGACGACCGACCTTGCGCGGGTGCGCCTTGGCGTCATACATGATGACGTCATCCCACTGGTCAACCGGTGGATAGTTGGAAAGGGTGTCGCGGACCCGAAGCCCATAGTGCTCGGGTTGGTCGTCGCCGACCGGTTGGGCCGCCGGGCCGACTGAAACCGAGCTTTTGTACTTACGCGAGCTCATTAGTTATGTACTCCCTTTTCCCTTGTTGCAGTCACGATCACGAAAGTGGAACATCCTGAGCGGCCTTTACGAAGACCGTCTCATGCGCCAAGAGCGCCACTTGGACGACAAGTCCGGCAATTACCCCAAACCAAAGAGACCCACCAAGTGCGACCGGGATCGCAAAGGCCGCTGCAACAACTGCCAGCGCGATCGAGCCACCCCAAAATGTTCGCGCATAGCGACCGTGGGTGATGCTGTGCGCGGCGACAGATGCATTTTGGGTTTGATGGCGCCCGCCAAATTCAACCGCAACGATCAACAGATGCGCGAGAACTCCCGCAATCAGCGCCCAGCCCAGCCAACGGCTAACCGCCGGCTCGGGTGAAAGGACCGCTGCGGCGATCAGCAAAGCCCCTGCACCTGTCATGACAGCTTGCGCCAATAGATGCCAAAACAGTGCAGGTGACTGCCAGAGGTCGCGGCCTTCGGCTTGGCCGAACAAGAATGCGGTGTAGCCAGCGACCATTACCGCGGCCGGAATCGCCGGCCAGGCCAGCCAATAGACGACTTCAGCCAGGCCAAAGACCCCGCCGAGAAAAGTCAACCCGGCAACCCCGGCGAAAATCCCGAGGAATACCGAACCCCAAACCAACCAAGACCGCGGATTCGGCTTGGTCAAGATGTAGTAGAAGCGCTTGGGCTGCTTGAGATCCCAAACCAAAAGCACCGCCGTTAAGCCGATGAAGACGGCCCCGATCAAGGGGGCGATGGTAGTAAGCAGCACCGAGCGGTCCGGAGAAGTCAAAATGAGCAGGGCTGCCAGGGCCACGGCACCGGCGGCTATCGACTTGGTCCAAAGGTAGGTCCACACTTTCCAGCCCCATGGCCTTGGGTGGGCGGTATTCAACGTGGTGCGCGCCTTGCTCACTGGATCACCCGGTAGGTCCGCGGCTGTCTCCAGCCGCAGCGGGTCGGCATCGGCCCAGAGGTAGGTACCGTCGACGGGCGCGGCCAGTGGGTCTAGCACCGTGCTATCAGCGCCCACGTAATAGACATTTGGCCGGGTGCCTTGCTCGGGTGTGCGCACGTTCACCGGGGTCAAACTCAAGAATTTACTGATGCCACTAGCCGGATCCTCAATATCGCCGACCCAGATCGACTCGGTTGGGCAAACCACCACGCAGGCTGGCTCCAACCCCTGATCGATGCGGTGCGCGCAAAAATTGCACTTGGCTGCGGTATGAGTGTTCTCATCTATATAGATGGCGTCATAAGGGCAGGCCTGCTGGCAGCTCTTACAGCCAATGCACAAATCGCTATCGAAATCGACGATGCCGTCGTCGCGCTTGAATAGCGATTGCGTCGGGCAGATAGTCACACATGGTGCATCGGTGCAGTGGTTGCATCGCATGACGCCCATCTCGCGGGTCGTCGAAGGGTACTCACCCTTATCGACGTACTTCACCCAGGTGCGAAACTGTCCCAGCGGCACATTGTGCTCTGTCTTACAAGCCACCGTGCAGGCATGACAGCCGATGCAGGACCGCTGGTCGATCGCAAACCCATAACGCATGTAGTTACTTCTTTCTGATAGTGAAAGTCAAAACTCCATCTGACTCCGAGGATGACACAATCTCGTTACCCGTCTGACTGGCCCAAGCTGGAATATCTGATCTCGCGCCCCCATCGGTAGCTTCAAGCCGCACTAGTTCACCTGACTGCATTTCCTTGGCAGCCTTGGCCACCAACAGCACCGGCATTGGGCACTTTTGCCCACGCGCATCAATAGTCCGATTCACATCGTCCACTTTTTACCTCCCCAGGTTATATAAGTCTAAATGAAAAGATTGATTTGGCTTTTCGACATGCGGGCTAGCGCGGTGGCCGCACCCGCGGGCTCACCCAATCCGTCGATCATCTGTTCAGGCTTGATACCAAGTAGATCCATGGTCATCTGACATGGCCACATATTCACTCCCATGTCCTGACACATCACGAAAAGATCCTCGGGCGGCAGCAGATTATTTTTCTTCGCAACTTTGCGCATCATCCAGTGCCCCATGCCGCCCATTTCCATTTTCGAGAGCTTGGCTTTCTTCATCCCCGGGGCATTCATCCCGGCCAGCATTTTGGTCATCGCATCATGACCTGTGATCCGAACGTCATCTTTAACGAGTGGGAATAATCCCCAGAAAGTAAAGAAGACTGTTACGTCCATTCCATTTGCCGCAGCGGTCGAACTCAGAATCACCGTCGGCCATAACTTATCTAGGTCTCCACTGAAGGCGATGATTGTCATCGACTCAGGATTTTTGTCACTATCCTTCTCGGCCATCATTGTGTCCTCTCCAAGGCGCCGTGAACGCAAACGTAGGGCCTGAGGCCTTGAAGGGCAAGCGTTTTGGCTACTCCGGAGAAATAAAATTTATTAAGATATTTTCCGATTTTTTGTATATTTGGCAGATCAATCAGTATTAGAGTCTGCGCATATACACATTTGCGCATTCTGGAGGCTACATGTCGCGCACGGTAACCAGCCATGAGCTGTACGAGGAAATTGAGCACGGGTCGGTCCCGATGATCCTTGATGTGCGCAACCAAGATGAGTTTGCGGCCTGGCGGGTTGAGGGAAACAAGCCCGTTCCGACCCGAAATGTCCCTATTTGGCTGGCAGTTGAAGACATTGAGGCGTTGGCCAAGGAGATACCGGACAACACCGTCGTCATCTGTGCTCATGGCAACGGCAGTGACCTCCTGCTTGACATGCTCGCCGCCGAAGGAAGAAAGACACGCAATCTCACTGGCGGTACCCAAGCTTGGGCCGCACTTCTTATCGCCAAGGAATTGGATTGCTTGCCTATCGGGTTGGTAGGTTGGCAAATTCAGCGTCCGGCCAAAGCCTGCATCTCTTATGTCATTGGGGTTCCGGGCCAAGGCGCGATAGTTGTTGACCCAGCGCGATTTCTTGATACCTATCTGGAGCTTTCGCAAAGCCAAGGCATGACGATCAGGCATGTCATTGATACCCACGTGCACGCCGATCATGTGACCGGCGGTCCGGCTCTGGCGCAATTGACCGGTGCCACCTACCACGTTCCGATTGAGGACACCGGCGGTAAAACCCCGTTCCCGAATGAGCCCCTTGCTGATGGCGCGCGACTGGACCTTGGCGACATCACCATCGAAACATTGGCGATCAAGATGCCCGGGCACACCCCAGGCACCACCTGTGTGCACGTGCCCGGGAGTTTGCTCCTCACCGGCGACACGGTTTTCGTGCGCGGTGTAGGCCGGCCAGATCTCACCGGGAAGGCCGATGAGCTCGCTCGCGAGCTCTTCCAAACAGTTCACGACCGGTTGCGTCCGTTGGATCCTGCGACGCGAGTCTTGCCTGCGCATTGGTCCACTGACGAGGAGATGGGCGCGGACGGGCTCGTTAGCACGGACCTTGAGTCGGTCTTCACCTCGCTTTTGATGCAGGAAGAAGACCTCACGGCCTTCGTGGAGGCAATCATTAGTTCGCTGCCGAGCGCGCCTGATATCTACGACACCATTCGTCTGGTTAATTCCGGCCAATCGGCAACCGATGAGGAAATCGAAATTCTTGAGATCGGGAAGAATCAATGCGCTGCCTCCACCACGACATAAGCACCCCTGACTGGTATTAGCCCAACCGGTGAAGTAGGTTGGCGGAGTTCGCGCCATGGAGCTGGAGAAAAATGGATAAGCAGACCTCGCTGGAGATTCACGAGTTGCACGCTCGGATCTGCAAAGCCATCGCCGACCCCAAGCGGCTGCTCATCATCACCGAGTTGCGCAATGGGCCGATGACCGTCGGGGAATTATCCGAGGCACTCGAACTCGGACAGTCAAACACGAGTCAGCACCTGGCGATTCTGCGGGATCGCGGTGTGGTCGACGCCAACAAAGAAGGGCTCAACGTCTACTACTCCCTTCGCAGTAAGAAAGTTGTTAAGGCTATTGATCTGTTGCGCGAATTTCTGGTGGAACAACTCGACTACCAAGTGAAGATCGGGCGGGCCGCGGGCAAATCAGCCGTGACCAGCGGGCGTCGCTAGTCACAAACCTTGCTCGTTACCCGACATAGTGCTTATCGATGATGCTGAAGACCTCGTCCAGAATGGCCAAGCCCTCTTTCGCTTCGGTTTCGGTCACGGTGCAAGGTGGGGCAACATGCATGCGGTTGTAGTTGATGAATGGCATCAGGCCGCGCTTCTTGCATTCGCCGACTAATTCGCCCATGGCCGGTGAGGCTGGGCCGTAACTCTTACCACCGTAGGGTGCAAGTGGCGCCCTCGTGGCCCGGTCGGTGACGAGATCCAATCCCCAGAACACCCCGAGGCCACGGACTTCACCGATGACGGGGTGGCGTTCTTGTAGTTCAGCAAGACCAGGGCCGAGCACTTTCTCGCCAATCATCGCGGCATTTTCAACAATGCCCTCCTCCTTCATGGCATCAAGGGTTCCGATGATGGATGCACAAGCCAAGGGATGCCCGGAGTAGGTCAACCCACCTGGGAACACTCGCTCATCGAAGGTGGCAGCAATGTGGTCGGCAATGATTACCCCACCTACTGGCACATAACCAGAGTTGGAGCCCTTCGCAAAGGTGACTAAATCCGGCACCACATCAAAATGCTGAAAGGCGAACCACTTGCCGGTTCTACCAAAGCCCGACATAACTTCATCGGTGATGAAGACAATCCCGTATTTATCGCAGATTGCGCGCACACCTTGAAGGTAGCCAGGGGGCGGCACGAGGATCCCCGAGGTGCCAACTACCGACTCGATCAAGATACAAGCGATGGTGTCTGGGCCCTCAAAAATGATCACCTGCTCGAGGTGCTCAAGTGCCCGCTGGCTCTCCTGCTCTGGGCTGGTTGACCAAAATGGCGTGCGGTAAAGATAAGGGCCGAAGAAGTGCACATGTTGCGAGGCGTATTCATTTGGCCAGCGGCGCGGATCCCCGGTAGCCGCAATTGCCGCCCCGGTATTGCCATGGTAAGAGCGATAGAAAGAAAGAACCTTGTGCTTATGGGTGTGAATTCGTGCCATCCGAATGGCATTTTCGACTGCGTCGGCGCCACCGTTGGTGAAAAACACTTTATTCAGATTTGGCGCGGCTAAATCCGTTATTCGCTGCGCTGCACCATTGCGGGCAGCATTCGCATGCTGAGGTGCAATGGTAGAAAGTTTCGCGGCCTGGTCTTGAATTGCCTTAACAACTTTCGGGTGCTGGTGGCCGACATTGGTGAAGACCAACTGCGAGGAGAAATCCAAAAATCGGTTGCCGTCATAATCCCAGAAGTAGCTGCCTTCGGCACCGGCCACACACATTGGCGCTAAGGCGCCCTGAGCGCTCCAAGAGTGAAAGACGTGCTCGCGATCCATTTCTAGAACGCGCTTACCTTCTTCTGGATTAGGTTCGTACATTGGCTCGACTCCCATTAACTAGGTGCTGCTAATGACTATGTTGAATTGAGCTGCGAACGCGCTCGCGAAGCTCAAGGAAAGCTGGTAAGGATCGAATCTCCTCTGCCGCAATTGATTCACCAGGCTTGGAGAAGATTGCTGGTTCGTCGAAGACGATCTTGCCCGGCCTTGGGCTCATGACCAGGACTCTTGAGCCAAGGAACACCGCCTCGTCAACACTATGGGTAATAAAAAGAATCGTCTTGCCGGTTTTGCGCCAGATATCAAGAAGTTCATTTTGGAGGCGCTCGCGCGTTAGCGCGTCTAGTGCGCCGAAAGGCTCATCCATCAAGATGAATTCGGGGTCACTTGCCAGCACCCGCGCGATCTGGCACCGCTGCTGCATGCCACCAGACAGTTCATACGTGCGTCGATGCGCGAAATCGGTTAGGCCAACCATCTGCAAGTAGCGTTCGGAGTCCGCTCGACGCTGGTCCTTGGACACGCCCTGGAACTTGAGTCCCAATTCAACATTGCTCGCCACGTCCATCCATGGATACAGGGTCGGGGATTGAAAGACCACACCTCTGTCTGGGCCCGGCCCGATAATTTCTGATCCACTTACGGTGATTTGTCCTTCCGACGGATTTATGAAGCCAGCGATGAGCCGGAGCAGGGTGGTCTTGCCGCACCCGGAGGGTCCGGCAAGACACACAAACTGCCCCGGCTCAATCACCAGATCGGTGCGCGACAAAGCCTGGACTCGAGAGTTCTTCGGTCCGAAGAACTGACGAACCCCGTCAACTACCAGGCTCTTGTCGCGCGACATTACTCTGCTGCTGCCTTGGCGAAACTGGAATTCACTCCGGCCGCGTACTCCTCAGGAGTACTTACGCCTTCGATTCCACCCTGTTCCAGGAGGAAGCCGGCGGTGCCGACAAAGTCCTTGGCCAACTGCCCGCCCAGCCACTTATCTGAGGCCTGATCGGCCGCCGGAAGATAGACGAAACCACCGAACATCTTCTGAACCTCAGCAGGTGTGATAGCTAATTCTGCTGCGATGCTCTCGGCAGCTGCAGCCGGATCATCCAGAATCATCGTCACCGCGTAGTTCTGCGCCTTTGCCCACATATTCATAAAGGGCGTATTCGCAGTCGCGAAGTCAGCAACAACATTCCCCAAGTCGTATGTGGGGAACCCTGCTGCTGCAGTCTCGGCCGCCGTGGCCAGAATCACGCCACCAGCCTTTTGCAGCTCGCTCAGTGCTGGATCCCAGACCCATACCCCAGCAAGATCTGGCCATGCCGCAACCATCGCTTCGGGCTCGAGATTGATCAAGGTCACATCAGTTGAACTCAGGCCATTGATGTTCAGCCAGTTCTGCAGCGAGTAGTGCGCTGTTGATCCAAAAGGAGTCGCAATCTGCTTACCCTTTAGGTCAGCCGCTGACTTAATCTCCGGCTTGACAACCAAGGACTCTCCTGCACCGATCACATCGTGGATCCACACATCCTGGATCAGCGGAAGGGTGTTCTTAAGTGGGGTAGACAAAGCCTTAACGGCCGGGTTAGAACCGGTAAGTCCTAGGTCAACAGAGCCAGCACCATATGCCTGAAGGACATCTCCACCAGAGCTGAACACACTCCAAGTAATAGTGGCCTTTGGCATACAGGCTTCCAGGATTCCCATGTCCTTCACAATTAGATCCCCGTTCGGGATCTTCTGGTACGCGATGCGAGCCGTCGTGGTGATCGACTCATCTACAGCACCAATCGGGCAGGCACTGGTTGCCGCGCTAGCGCCACCTGCAGCTGCCTCCCCCGAACTGGAGCCGCCGCAGGCTCCCAAGATGAGCATTGCCGCAGCACCCGCACTCACCATGGCTACATTTCTATACACCTTCATGCTTCCATCCCTTCTAGTTGATAAATATTTGACAAAATATTTTGAACCGGCCACTTTGGAACTGGCTTCATGCCTTTCCTCTCCACGGAGTTAAGACCCTTTCCATGGCTTTTATAATGCTGTCGAGCACGATGGCCGTGATGCCAATCACGATGATGCAGGTAATTGTCAATGGGGTCTTCAATTCGGTACCTGACAGGTAGGCGAGCCCGCCAATTCCTGGGATCCCATTGTTGAGTTCGGCGGCCACCACGGTTGTCCAGGCGAATCCAAGTGCCACCCTGATCCCAGTTATGAGATCAGGTGCAATTGCAGGGACAGTCACACTTGAGACCACCTGCAGTCGAGATGCACCTAAAGACTGCGCAGCGTGAATCTGATCCTCTTTGATCCCACTGACACCAGCAATCGTGGCGATGGTGATAGGCGGAAACGCCGCCAGAAATAGGAGCCAAATCTTCGATGTGTTGTCGATACCGAACCATACGATCAGCAGTCCGATGTAACCCAAAGGCGGGAGTGACCGTAGAAAATTAATGTACGGCTCAACTGAAACACTGATGATCTTTACGCTGGCCATCAGCAGTCCAAGGGGCAGGCCAATGACGATTGCGAAGAATAGTCCGATGCCAATGCGCTGCAATGTCGCTAACAGGTGCTGCCAGAGGTAGTAGCCGTACTCACCCACCACTTCGCGGTCAACACCCTCGGCAATCGGGTGAATGGTATTCGCCCTGATGAAGGCGTTCCAAACGCTCGGAATAGATGGTAGGTAGAGCGGCAACATGATCGGCTTATCGCCGTTCCACGCCCACGGAGTGGTCAATATCCACCACACCACGAGGAAGGCGGCCAAGGCAATTAGGCGAGTGGTCCAGTGGTTCTTGCGCACCCGAACCCAAAGTGGCGCCGACTTGGCTACCACCGCCGGGCCACCATGACGATCGTCTGGGCCACCACTTGGGTGATACTCCAGACCATCCAGCGGGATTACCATTGATTAAGCCCTTTCAACAGGCATAGTACCCGAATATATTGCGGCCTGGACAAGAGTGACAAGGGCGATATCAAAAACATCCTGAGTGTTACATCCCCGTGATAAATCATTTATCGGCGCCGCAAGACCCTGTAAAAGGGGACCAAGTGCATGCGCTCCCCCTAAGCGCTCGGTGATTTTATAGGCGATATTGCCGGCGGCAAGATTGGGGAAGATAAAGACATTCGCCCGCCCAGCAACCGTGGACCCGGCCGCTTTTGTCTCACCGACCTCTGGCACTAATGCCGCATCGAACTGCAGTTCGCCATCAACCATGAGCTCAGGGCGCAGCACCCGCACTAGCTCGGCCGCTTCGCGCACCACCGAGATCGACTCGTGCTCGGCGCTGCCCTTAGTGCTAAATGAGAGCAATGCCACGTGGGCCGGCGAATGTGTCAGGGATGAAAAGGTGTCTGCGGTGGCAATTGCGATCTCAGCAAGTTGCTCTGCATTCGGCTCCGGAACAACAGCACAATCACCGTACGCGAATATTCGTTTATCCGGAAGAATCATCAGGAAACTACTGCTTAGCAGTCGCGCGGATGGGGCTAGCCCAACAATGCGCAGGGCCCATCGGGCAACCTCCGCAGAAGCACGGGTCGCCCCCGCCACGCACCCATCTGTGACCCCGGCTCGCACCGCGGCAATAGAAACCGCCAATGGATCTAGCAGCATGGCGTTGACCGCTAACTGATCGCCCGTGCCGCGGGTGAGCATTCGCTCCCCTACTTCGGTTAGGACAGCCGCAAGGTCTGGGTGCTGAATTGCCCAGGTGGTCGGATCTACTGTCTGGACTCCGGCACTTAAATTCCGCGGGCGCTGCGATGTGGCCAAGACCGGGAAGGCACCCAATTCGGCTAGCGACTCGGCCGCCCGTTGCGACCGCTCATCCGCGCCGTCGGCAAGGGCAATGGATCGACCCAGAGCAGCACTCTCTAGGCCCAAGATGCTGGCTTCCACAGTTCCTTGACGCACCCGCACCTCCCCTTCCACCCATTAGCTCTGAATAATGAATAGCCCGATTTTTTAGACGTAGTCCTTGTACTTGTCGAGGAAGCGGATTGGCTTGGAGAGCGCGTCCTTGCGGAATGGGTCGCCCAGTTCCCTGGTGCACATAATTTCGATCACGGTGGTCTTGCCCTCGTTCATCTGCGCGTCAACCGCGCGCTTAAGGGCCGGGCCGACGTCTGCTAGTTGATCAACAACTATCCCCTCAGCACCCATTGACTGAGCGATCGCGGCGAAACTTGGGTTATCCAATTCGTCCGCAACAAAACGGCGATCGTAGAAATCGACCTGGTTCTTCTTCTCCGCACCCCATTGCCGGTTGTGGAAGACCACTGCGGTGATAGGAATGTCGTGACGCACTGCTGTCAGGACTTCAACCATGCTCATCGCCCACGCACCGTCGCCCGCGTATGCAATTGCCGGCCGGTCCGGCTCAGCCGCCTTCGCGCCGATCATGGTTGGCAAGGAATAACCACAGTTACCAAAACTCATGGGCGCGAAGAAACTACGCGGCTCTTCAAACCTTAGGTACGAGTTCGCGACCGCATTGATATTCCCAATATCCGTCGAGACCATGGCCCTTGGTGGCATCGCCTTTTCGAGCTCACGGAGAACTTGGCGTGGATGGAGCCAATTGCCTTCCTCGGCTTCTTGCTCGGCGATCATGTCGAGACTGAACTGATCGGTCTCATGAATCCAGGCGGTGAGCTCCTCCTCCCAAGCGGCCTTCTCGGCGGCTACCTCGGTCGCGCGCTCCGCCTTGGTTGCATCCGAAGCCAAGGTGCGACCGGTCAGGCGCTTGGTGAGTTCAGCCGCGGTTGCTTTGGCATCACCGCAAATGCCAACGGTTACTTTCTTTACCAGACCTAGGGTGGTGTGGTCCGAGTCGACCTGAATTACTTTGGCGTTCTTGGGCCAGTAATCCAAGCCATGCTGCGGCAAGGTGCCAAATGGGCCTAGCCGGGTGCCGAGTGCGATTACTACGTCAGCCTTGGCGACCAATTTCATTGCCGCTTTCGAACCTTGGTATCCGAGAGGACCGCACCAAAGTGGGTGGCTCGCAGGGAAGGAGTCATTGCGCAGGTAGCTGTTGACCACGGGTGCTCCAAGGCGCTCGGCAAGTGCCTTGCACTCCTCGACCGCATCCCCCATGACCACGCCACCGCCGGCGATGATCACCGGGAACTTGGCGGTTTCCAGCAACTCAATTGCCTCAGCTAGCGACGACTCGCCACCGGGACCAACTTCGAGGCGTCGTGGCATCGGGATTTCAGTCTCGATTTCGCCGTAGAACAAATCGCGAGGGATATTTAGTTGGGTTGGGCCGTGTTCGGACATCGCTCGGTCAAAGCAGCGCGCGGTGTACTCCGCCATGCGCTTGTTGTTGCTGACATGGGCTTGGTACTTGGTGAACTCCGCGAACATCGGAAGTTGGTTGGCCTCCTGGAAGCCACCAAGGCCAATTCCCATGGTGCCGGTTTCCGGGGTGATCAGGACTACCGGTGAGTGCGCCCAAAAGGCGGCCGCGATGGCCGTGACACAGTTACTGATGCCGGGGCCGTTTTGCCCGATGACCACCCCATGACGACCACTGGCCCGGGCGAACCCGTCGGCCATGTGCGCGGCACCTTGCTCATGGACCACCGGGACCAAGCGGATGCCAGCCGGGGCGAAGATATCCATCGCGTCCATGAAGGCTGATCCCATGATGCCGAAGATGTCGGTGACATCGTTGGCAACCAAGGTCTCCACCAAAGCCTCCGAGGGAGTCATTTTCTGCACCCCGGTGGCCACGGTGCGCACTGGTGTAGACGCGTTCTTTGCCATGAATAGTCCTCCTGCTAAGGCGCCCCAAGGCAAGCCAAGGCCGCGATTTGTGACGAACTTATCCCAAATGCCCCGGAACATTCGCGCCTTCTTTCTAAATTATTGGATTGTTATGTTCCGGAAAATGAAATGTGTATAGTCTGCTGGCATGTTCAGCCCAACCCAGCAGGTTGCCGTCGAATCCAGAGAATTCGCGGATTCCACCCCGGGTTTACGGCTATTTGCCCTCCTCGAACTGATCGGCTCCAAGGACCACTTCGTGTCCTTGCAGTCTTTGACCGAGGAGACCGGGTTTCCCAAACCCACCGTTTTCCGGATGCTCCAGACCCTAGAAACCGCGGGCTTGATCATTCGCCAATCCGATAAGCGGCAATACGGGACCGGCACCCGACTCAGGCGCTTCGCCGAAAGCCTGCTACTTAATGCCACTCAGGTCGGCACCCGGCATGCGGTACTGCAGGCCCTCGTTGATGACCTCGGTGAAACCTGCAATATCACCGCACTCTCGGGTAACGAGATTCTCTATCTAGACCGGGTCGAAACCCAAGAGCCACTGCGCTTTAATTTGCAGTCCGGATCTCGGGTGCCGATTCACTGCTCGGCATCTGGCAAGGTGCTACTTGCCAACATGCCCCGCGCCCAACGCCATAAGTTGCTGCGGTACGCACCGCTTAAGCAACTTACAGCCAATACCATCACCAGCCTTGAGGCACTAGACGAGGAACTAAAACAGGTACAAAGTGACGGATTCGCTATCGATAACGAGGAATTCATGAGCGGCCTAGTCTGCATGGCAATCGCGGTACCAACCGCGCACGGCCGCTCAAATCAATGTGTTGCCGTGCAGGCACCGGCCATGCGCTTGACCGCAGCCGACGCCGCTGCATTACTCCCGAAGCTACGTGGTGCGGCAGCTGCTCTATTCGAGATCGAGACCGAAGGCAGTGCAGTAGCACCGCGTGCCACCCCGACACCCAACAGTCCGCAAAACGTAATCTAGATTGGTTTAACCCTAATGACTAATGAACTGAAGTCCGATACACCAGACCGCGAATTGAGTGTGCGCGACATCTTCGGGATCGATGTCGACATGATGATTCCGGCGTTCTCCCATCGAGATGAGCACGTACCTGAGGTCGATGAAGCTTACCGATTCAACCCAGATGCAACCCTTGCCATCCTCGTAGGATTTCAACGTAACCGAAGAGTGCTAGTCCAAGGACTCCATGGCTCAGGTAAATCCACCCACATTGAGCAAGTCGCAGCAAGATTGAACTGGCCCTGCATCCGCGTGAATCTCGATGGCCAGATGAGTCGCCTGGATCTAATCGGGAAAGACATCGTGGTCGTCCGCGACGGTGAACAAGTAACTGAATTCGCTGAAGGAATTTTACCGTGGGCTTTACAGCGGCCGGTCGCCTTAGTTTTCGACGAATACGACGCTGGGCGCCCGGACGTCATGTTCGTGATCCAACGCGTACTTGAGCGGGCCGGTAGTTTGACCCTGCTGGATCAAAATCGAGTTATTAGGCCGCATCCATATTTTAGGCTACTGGCCACCGCGAACACTGTCGGCCTCGGCAACTTAAATGGCCTGTATCACGGTACGCAACGGCTAAACCACGCGCAGATTGACCGGTGGGACATTGTGGCAGCACTCAATTACCTACCCGCGAATGAGGAAATTGCGATAATTCAAGCGCGCGTTCCGCAGATGTCCGGTGCTGTTGATGAACAACTTATCGCATCGATGGTCGCTCTGGCGGGGCTAACCCGTGAAGGCTTTCGAGCCGGTGACCTATCCACTTTGATGTCACCTCGCACCGTAATCATGTGGGCAGAGAATACTCAATTATTCCACGATGTTGACGCGGCATTTCGCGTTTCATTTTTGAATAAATGCGATGAGGCGGAGTACCCGATCGTTGCCGAGTACTACCAGCGTTGCTTCAATCGTGAATTATCCGATTCCGCATGCCTGCAGTAGCTATGTCGGTTTCTGAAGCCTCCGATCAGAGCTGGAGTTCCGAACGAGTCGATGAACTCTGCGCCACGACTATCCGCGCGATCGCGCATGATCCAGATGTCCGGTTCAGGCGCCAAGTGCTCCACCGGGGCCAAGCAGTTCTTCCGTTCCAAGCCCCGCACCTGCACCCACCTGCCACCGACACTGACTTCACGAGCTGGCGTGGTGCAGCAGATGCGCTCGCTTGGCGAATCGCCTTATCCGATTCGCACCTGCACGCAAGCATGTCGCCAACTGACCCGATTGCCGCGATTCTTTTCGACATGCTCGAGCAGTATCGCGTCGAGTCATTAGGCGCAGACGAGCTGCCAGGTAGTTGCTCTAACCTACGCCGGCGCTTTATGACATGGTCCGCCGAATGCGAATCAGCAGGCCTCCTGGAGACAGCACATGGTCTGCTGATTTTCTATGTGGCGCAGGTTGGGCGATCGCGCGTAACCGGCGACCCGGTGCCAGATGACTACGGTGACCTGTTGGAGTCAACAAGAGGTGGGCTTGCCGACACCATTGGTCCTTATTTTGCGATGCTACGCAAACTGCGCCGTGATCAATGCGCCTACTCAGCGCCAGCACTTGCAATATCGAACGCGATTGGGGATCTGCTCGCCAACAGCTCTAACCTCACTCGCCACGAGGCCAGCGCATCAGTGCGCGCCCGGATACCCGGACTACTTGATATCAAGCCTGAAAACTTGGACACGACCGGAGTCGATCTTGAATCAGGCTCCACCAGCAGTGAGGTGGCAGACTTAAGCAGCCCCACGTACCAAGTCTTTACTACCGAATACGACCGCGAATTACGAATCTCGGCGGTGGTGGCCCCTGGTGCAGCACGGGTGCACAGATTTCAGCTGGATGAAAATGTGGCTCAGCGAAATGGCGAAATTAACAAATTGACTAGAGCTCTGCGTACCCTCTTCGCGCGTCCAGATTTCGATTCTTGGGAGGGCGGATATGAAGAGGGGTTACTCGATGGCCGCCGTCTTTCGCAGCTGATTACCGCACCCACTCACCACCGTGTGTTCCGCCAACCGATGTCAGTTTTACTACCTGAGGCCTCGGTGACCTTCCTCATAGATTGCTCAGGATCCATGAAGAAGTACCGCGAGAGCGCAGCCGTGCTGGTCGATATTTTTGCTAGAGCTCTTGACCTCGCAGATGTAAAGTGCGAAATATTGGGCTTCACCACTGGCTCTTGGAATGGTGGAAGGGCTCGAACTGACTGGCTCAAAGCTGGCCGGCCAGCGCATCCCGGCCGCTTAAATGAAAGCTGGCACCTAGTAATAAAGGATTTCGATACCTCCTGGCGGCGAGCTCGAAATAACATCGCATCACTTCTTTCGACCAACATCTACCGTGAGGGTATCGACGGAGAAGCCGTCGCGTGGGCCTACCGGCGCCTGGCGCAGCAAGAGTCGCCTAACCGCATTCTGCTGGTCATCTCAGACGGAAGCCCGATGGATTCGGCAACTAATTTGGTAAATGATGATGAATACATCAACCGTGACTTATTCAACGTGGTTTCGGCAATCGAGAATGCCGGACTGGTCCAACTCTCGGCCCTGTATTTCGCCACCGGACTGCCAGCGTGCTTCCGCGATGCGCGGTTATTGGACCCAGCTCAGTTAAATGACGGTAAGACTATTCGCGCAACCCTCGACCTGATTTCTGCGCAACGTTAAAAGTAGGTCGCTAAAACTTAGAGCGCGCCATCAAGCTTAAAAGGTCATACATCACGTGGGCGGCGGCAATCCCTGTTATCTGCGCATGGTCATAGGCGGGTGCTACCTCCACGATGTCGCACCCCACGATTCTAAGTCCGGCTAGGCCCCTGATTATTGTCAGCAACTCCCGCGAGGTGATGCCTCCCGCCTCCGGAGTGTCAGTGCATGGTGCAAAAGCTGGGTCAAGAACGTCAATATCAATCGAAACATAAACCGGACGGTCACCAACTCGGGCGCGTACCCAACCGGGGCTTACCCAACCGATATTTACTTAATCGGGATCGACTGCGCATGGTGGAAATAGTTCTGCGGATCCCAATGTTTCTTCACGGACACGAGGTTGCGTGGATTATTCCGGAGGTTATCCAGAAAATAGAGCCAAAGCGCCTTATCAGCGTCGCCGTGGGCGTGCGTGCCAAGCTGGCTGTCGGCATAGTTGTAGTAACAGCCGCCAACGGTGCCGGTGGTGTCGTTTGCCGGGTTCGGAGTGCCACCATATTGGGCATACACGGCGCGATATAAATCATTTAGCCACGTCAGTTGGGTTTCGGCTTGAGCCAAGTAAGGCGCTGCATTGCGGTTACCAGGCACCGAATCATTATTCCAATAAGTCTGGTACTGCAGTTTCA
>WLLZ01000170.1 GCA_009700485.1 Actinomycetota bacterium
CTTTAGGGTGCCGCCGATACCGGCCACACCGGGGCGTACCCAACCAACACCGAGTGCGAGCCGATCAGATGGCGCTGAACTTACTGGGGTAGCAATATCAATACTTGGCATTTAGTGCTCCCATTCTTTAACGGGCCGATACCCGAGCGGGCACCTACTTCAACGGTACGTCACAAACCGTGATTCACCTACGGTTTGAAGAAACTTTCTATAACGGCTGTGCAAACAACCGGCCCCCGACCAACAGCGGTCAGGTGCCAGCAACAGGGTTTAAACACACCTCCTAGTGGTAGACAACGGTGCTACTCTTCACTACCCTCAAAGCACTGTGGCAACATACAACAAAGTGGCGTAGTGGAGGGGTTTAGTGTGCCGCCGATACCGGCCACACCGGGGCGTACCCAACCAACACCGAGTGCGAGCCGATCAGATGGCGCTGAACTTGCTGGGGTAACAACATCAATATTTGGCATCAGATTTACGTCCTTTCAATAATTGTGGAAAGGCTAGCGGCGCCAAGATGGGCCACTTTCTCCATTGCAACACCAAACCCGCCAAATGGCAATAGCAAAACGCCAAACAACTCCCGGTGACCGGGTGTGACTAAGCGAACTCGACGAGTAGCGGAGCTGCGGCGGCGAGCTCGTTCACAGTCCGCGCTCCGGGAATAGTTACTGCGGCCGCAATGTGTTTACCTGCCTTCATCATTTTTTACCGATCTCCTCGTGGGAGGCAATCCGTGAGGGAATGCGCCTACGAGCCGCCAACGACGAATGGCCCACCAAATTGGTGGGCCATTCGAACGGGTAATTGATTTACCGCTTCTTAGCCGGAGCCTTCTTGGCCGGAGCCTTCTTCGCAGCAGCCTTCTTGGCCGGAGCCTTCTTCGCAGCAGCCTTCTTGGCCGGAGCCTTCTTCGCCGGAGCGGCCTTCTTCTTGCCCGAAACTACCGCCTTGAACTCCGCGCCAGCGCGGAACTTAGGGGTCTTCGTGGCTTTGATCTGCACCGTTTCGCCAGTACGTGGGTTACGGCCTAGGCGGGCTTTGCGGGCCTGCGCTTCGAAGATACCGAAGCCGCTGAGAGCAACGCGCTCGCCGCTGGCAACAGCCTTCTTGGTTTCCTCGATGAAGGATTCAACGATGTCGGTTACGTCGCGCTTGGTGTGGCCGAGTTTTGCGGCCACCGAATCAATTAGGTCTGCCTTGTTCACGGGAAAAACCTTCCAGGAGGATCTACGTTAAAAGAACAATCGACGGATGTCGATAGGCAAAAACTATTGCGAATCAACGGATTACGCCAATCGACACACCGTGATCTTGATAACCTGATGCCCGCTGAAGGCAGAAATGCGTTCAAATGGTGGTTGGAGTGATTCCCGGACGTTGCTTTTCGAAGGCTGTGATCAAATCCACCGACTGCAAAGTGATGCCAATATCGTCCAATCCCTCCATCAGCCGCCAGCGCACATAGCCGTCAACATCGAAATCGGCACTAAGCCTGCCCGCCCGGATTTGCTGCTTATCTAGGTCGACAGTTACGGCCGTCGCCGGGTCTGAATCAATCAGTGCCCAAAGCGCCTCAACGGTTTCCTGCGGCACCTGGGCCGTCAGCAGCCCACCTTTACCCGAGTTACCCCGGAAGATATCTGCAAACCTCGAGGAAATTACAACTTTGAAACCATAGTTCTGCAAAGCCCAAACTGCGTGCTCACGTGAAGAGCCGGTACCAAAATCGGGGCCGGCCACCAAGATCGTGGCACCATCGTGCCGCTGCTGATTCAGGACAAACTCGGGATCTTTACGCCAAGAAGCAAAAAGGCCATCCTCGAAACCATTGCGAGAAATCCGCTTTAGGTACTCGGCCGGGATGATCTGATCGGTATCGACATTACTTCGGCGCAGTGGTACCGCGGTACCCGTATGGGTGGTAAATGCATCCATTGCCTGCTCCTTAAACGAGGTTTGGAAGGTCAGCGGGTGCGGCCAAAGTGCCCACCACAGCGGTGGCCGCTGCTACCCCCGGCGACACCAGGTGGGTGCGGCCACCCGGGCCTTGGCGGCCTTCGAAGTTCCGATTTGAAGTTGATGCACTGCGCTCCCCGGGGGCCAATTTATCCGGGTTCATGGCTAAACACATTGAGCACCCTGCCTCGCGCCAATCGGCACCAGCGCTAATAAACACCGAGTCCAATCCTTCGGCTTCAGCTTGCAGTTTGACGCGAACCGAACCCGGCACAATTAACATTCGCACCGAATCGGCCACCTGCCGCCCACGCAGTACCTCGGCAACAACTCGAAGATCTTCGATGCGACCGTTGGTGCAGGAGCCGACAAAAACAGTATCTACCGCAATTTCGCGAAGCGGCGTTTTAGGTACTAAGTCCATATATTCGAGCGCTCGCTCGATGGCACCGCGCTCCACTTCGTCAAGCGCATCTTCTGGTGATGGCACCGAAGCTGAAAGCGGTAGGCCTTGGCCAGGGTTGGTACCCCAGGTGACATAAGGGCTCAGGGTAGTTGCATCGAGGAAGACTTCAGCATCGAAAACCGCATCGGCATCACTGGGCAGCGTGCGCCAATACGCAACGGCGTCGTCCCAGTCCTGGCCGGTCGGTGCATGTTCGCGACCTTTTACGTAGTCGAAGGTTATTTCATCAGGAGCCACCATGCCGGCGCGCGCCCCCGCCTCGATGGACATGTTGCACAAAGTCATACGGCCCTCCATCGAAAGTCCGCGAATTGCCGAACCCCGATATTCCAGTACATACCCTTGGCCGCCACCGGTGCCGATCTTGGCGATGATCGCCAAGGTGACGTCTTTGGCCGTAACGCCCGCGGGGAGCTCGCCGTCAACGGTGATAGCCATCGTCTTGAATGGCTTCAGCGGCAAGGTCTGGGTGGCCAACACATGCTCGACCTCACTGGTGCCGATACCGAACGCCAGGGCGCCAAATGCCCCATGGGTTGAGGTATGCGAGTCACCGCACACCACGGTCATTCCGGGTTGGGTTAGGCCAAGTTGCGGGCCCACCACATGCACGATGCCTTGTTCGATACTGCCCAGGGGGTAAAGGGGCACCCCGAATTCAGCACAATTCGCGCGCAGGGCATCTACCTGGGCCCGTGAAATCGGGTCGGCGATGGGCTGGTCGATGTTGATCGTCGGCACATTGTGATCTTCGGTGGCCAAGGTGAGATCCGGGCGCCTTACCCCACGCCCCGCAACCCTTAAGCCCTCGAAAGCTTGTGGGCTCGTAACCTCATGCACTAGGTGCAGGTCGATATAGAGCAGATCGGGCTCACCTTCGGCATGGCGCACCACATGCGCCGCCCAGACTTTTTCTGCCAGCGTGCTTGCCACCCTATGCTCCTTTGGTTCCACCCGATGCTCCTTTGATGAGGAGCGCGGGCTCCCATTAAATGAGAACCCGCGCCCATCTGTAGCCCCGACGGGATTCGAACCCGCGCTACCGCCTTGAGAGGGCGGCGTGCTAGGCCACTACACAACGGGGCCGTGCCTTCGGATAGCTGCGCAAAAA
>WLLZ01000171.1 GCA_009700485.1 Actinomycetota bacterium
TAGCGACTATTACTGGAGTTCGAGTCAGGACACCACGTCCACCGCGTGGGGCCAGTATTTCGGCGGTGGCAGTCAGGACGGCGTCAGCAAGAGCAGCCCGCGGCGGGTTCGTCCGGTCCGGGCTTTTTAGAACTTCATCCCTTCATCTATTTAACACTTTAGGTTTCTGCTGTTGCTTCTTGGCATGCGCTGCGTAAGAAGGTGGCCAGGGACGGGGTCGAACCGTCGACCTTCCGAGTTTCAGATGGGTGCTCGGCATACAAATAGGTCTTTACGGTCATGCACCGTCAGTGTCACTGTCTTGTGAGTCCCTCACGGTTCGTTTGGGTCCTGCAGAGTCTGTGCACATTCCGTGCACATGAAACACGTTCCTAAATTACCTATTTCGGGTACCTGAGTCACATTTTTCGCCTATGGTCATATATGTTGTCTTTATCGTCCCCGCGTCGTAGCGCCCGGGCGTGCACATGCACCTCGTTAAGCGCTCGGTGAGAAGGCATTCGCTGGGTTTATTCCCCCAGTGATTGGAAGTTAGTGATGTCGGTTATTAAGTCGGTTCGCCCTAGAAAGTTCCTTGCCGCCTTGTCGGTGTTATTCATGGTTGTTGGCGCATTGTTTGGTGCGAATGTGGCGTCTGCTGATTCGGTGCAGTATCAGTCGTACCAGCGTGCGAGCCAAACTGAGGCGTGTGCCGCGCAGGTGGGTGAAACTCCTTGGCAGGCCAGTTGGGGTGCGGACTCAAGTTGGAAACCTTCGTGGGAGCAGTGGGCCAACAACGGTAAGGGTGGTTGGACGTGCGGCCGGAGCATCACGTGGGCTAGAGATTCAGCAACCCGTACATATGCCCTGGGTGATATCGGTCCCGGTGGAGGCTTAGTCTTCTTAATCTCTGGTGGCCTGACCTATGAGATGGCACCAAAGGCGTGGGGTGCCGGTGAGAGCGGCCTTTCGTGGTGTGACACCGCCCCAATAGACGTTGTTGGAACGAATACAGCTGTTGGTAAGGGAGCTGCCAACACGGTAGCGATGGCTGCATCAGGTTCGTGTGGTTCCAATGCCGCGGCAGCAGTCTTGGCGTATGCCCCTACAGGCAGCAGTGCTGGGCAGTGGTTCTTGCCGTCCAAGGATGAGTTGAATGCGATGTGTAATTACTCCCGTAGCCCAAGTAGCCCAGCACTGCCATCAGTGAGTTGCTACGGAACCGCGGGGTCGACTCAAGACACCACGTTTGCGAGTAGCGCGTACGGGTTTACGATCTCGACGTCCGGGCGTCCTTACAGCAATTACTGGAGTTCGAGTCAGTATGATAATAGTGATGCGTGGTATCAGGATTTGAGTGATGGCCAGACGACCGGACATGCCGACAAGGCGGTCTATGCCCTGCGCGTTCGCCCGGTCCGGGCTTTTTAGCTATTCATCACTTCATCTATTTATCACTAAGGTTTCGTGGTCTTGATTCTTAGAATGCGCTAGGTAAGAAGTGGCCAGGGACGGGGTCGAACCGTCGACCTTCCGAGTTTCAGTCGGACGCTCGTACCAACTGAGCTACCTGGCCTGGTGCAACGAACTGGGCGAGCAGTTCGTTGCAAAGGCCCGGAGCGAACTCCGGGCCTAGCGACCCCGACCGGGCTCGAACCGGCGACCTTCGCCGTGACAGGGCGACGCGCTAACCAACTGCGCTACGGGGCCAACATTTCGTGCGTATCCCCAACGGGGTTCGAACCCGTGTTACCGCCGTGAAAGGGCGGTGTCCTAGGCCACTAGACGATGGGGACCTACGAGCATCTCCGTCGACCATTACGCCGTTGGCGACCGGCCAAGCATACGGGCTCGCCCTGGCGAGGTCCTAATGGGGAGCATTCGCTGGCTCCAGCCCACCTGGCGGAACGGGGTCAACCCATAATGGCGGGGTGATTGAGGTGTCGGCGGCTGACTTCGAAGGTTTGGTGGCCCAGGCGTTGGACTTGATCCCCGCCGAGTTAGCGGCAGTTTTCGACAACGTGGTCGTCGTGGTGGCTGATGATCCGCCAGCAGATGACCCGCAGTTATTGGGCCTCTACACGGGCATCCCACTGACCGAGCGCGATAGTTCATATGCGGGAGTGCTGCCCGACCAGATCACCATTTTTCGCCTCCCTACGCTGGAGATGTGTGACAGTATCGAAGAAGTAATTGACGAAGTCCGAATTACCGTCGTCCATGAGATCGCGCACCACTTCGGTATTGATGATGAGCGGTTGCATGAACTCGGTTACGAATAGTGTTTGCGTAATTAAAAAGGAGCAGCGAAATGAAGTTGCAAGGATCCGTAGTTTTCGTTACTGGTGGGGCATCAGGCTTGGGCGAGGCGGTGGTGCGCCGTGCAATTGCCGATGGTGCCAAGGGGGTAACGATTGCTGACCTTGCGGAAGATAAGGCGAATGCGCTTGCCGCTGAGCTCGGTGATCGGGTTTTGGTCTTAAACACTGACATCAGTAAGGAAGATCAAGTTGCTGCCGCTGTTGCTGCAACGGTTGTAAAATTTGGGTGCCTTGATATCACTGTTAGTTGCGCAGGAATTGCCCTAGCACAACGCACCCTTGATCGTGAAGGCGAGCCAGCGTCGCTGCCGAACTACGCGAAGGTAATCGGTGTTAACCTAATTGGGACATTTGATGTAGTTCGTCAGACCACCTCGGCCATGGCGAAGAACGAACCAAATGAAGAAGGTGAGCGGGGCGTTGTCATCATGACGGCGTCAATTGCCGCCTTCGATGGGCAAGTCGGCCAAGCCGCCTACAGTGCCAGCAAGGGCGGGCTAGTTGGCATGACCTTGCCACTCTCACGTGACCTAGCACCGACTGGAATTCGGGTGATGACAATCGCGCCAGGGCTACTCGACACCCCTATCTATTTATTTGCGCCGCCAGGGTTGAAAGAGCAGTTATCCAAAACCCCGGTGTTCCCTAAGCGCTTGGGTCGCCCGGATGAATTCGCGAAACTTGTTGCAGCGATCATCGACAATGCTTATCTAAACGGTGAGGTTATTCGACTTGATGCAGCGGTTCGCCTGCCACCGAAATAATTGTTAGGACCCGGCGGCCGCCCGGATTAGCCGATCGATAACCGCAACTCCAATCCCGGTCGCTTCCGGTGGCACCGCGAGTACCGCCTCAAGTTTCAGGGCATCGGCTTCGCGAAGTGCGGCATAAAGCGCACGGGCGTACTCCTCGGTATTTCGCGGTACCGCTAGGCGCACGAGCCCACTAGGGGTAGAGACCTCGGCAAGGGCGAGCAGTCCGATGACTCCTTGGGCCGCGCCCTCGATTTCAAAAGCGATGTCAGCTTCGGCGATTAGTTGCACGGTGGCATTGGGTGAATAGTGCGAATTAAGGGTGCCCGATGCTCGAACGGTTGAATCGTGCGTGACCTTAAGGCCGGTAGCCGATTCCACGTCTTCTATCGTTATTGCACCGGGGCGGA
>WLLZ01000172.1 GCA_009700485.1 Actinomycetota bacterium
ACCGCACCGCGCCTAGCAGCGGTGCTGCCCACCTTCCTCGAGTTTGCCCGCGGCAGTGTCCTTGTCGCACATAACGCCCCCTACGACATTGGATTTCTAAAAGGTGCCTGCGCGAAACTAGACCACGAGTGGCCGGGTAATCACGTCGTCGATACCGCGCGACTGGCGCGCATCACCCTCCATCGTGACGAAGTCGCAAATTGCAAACTTTCCACACTTGCCGCCTATTTTCGGACGGAGATATCACCAACACACCGAGCATTCGATGACGCTCGCGCCACCGCCGATGTACTGCACCGGCTCCTTGAGCGAGTTGGCGACCACGGGGTAGAAACCCTAGAGGATCTCGCGGCATTTACCGCGCGCGTCAGCCCAGTCCAGCGGACGAAACGACATTTGGCTGCCGGGCTACCGGATGCACCTGGTGTCTACATCTTCCGGGATCCACAAGGTGCCGCCCTTTATGTTGGCACCTCAAAAAACATCCGTAAACGAGTGCGCACTTACTTCACCGCATCTGAAACTCGTCGGCGCATGACCCAGATGATCACCATCGCAGCGTCGGTGGATCCAATAGTCTGCGCGACGGTACTCGAAGCCCGGATTCGCGAATTGAGATTAATCGCCACGAAGCAGCCCAGATACAACCAACAATCAAAGCGGCCGGAGCGTCAAACCTGGCTTAAACTTACGGCTGAGGCCGCCCCGCGCTTAGCGATAGTCCGCGAAGTTAGAGACGATGTCTCCGACGGCGCTTGCTACCTCGGCCCATTTAGGTCAAGTGCCGGCGCCCAAGAAGCCAGTGAAGCACTGCAATTCGCTTTGCCGCTGCGGACATGCACCACAAAATTGGCGCGCAATCCGCGCAGCACTACGGCCGGATGCGCCCTAGCCGAGCTCGGTAAATGCCTAGCGCCGTGTACCTCAAAGATTGATCATGAGGCGTATGACTCCTTGGTCGCACGTGTTCGCTCAGCAATGTCTGGGGCCATCGGCCCGGTAACAGATGCATTGCAAGTTCGCATGCGTGACTTAGCTGACCAAAGTCGTTTTGAAGATGCAGCCCGGTGGCGAGATCGCCTCGCCCACTTCGTCCAAGCCAGTGTTCGCACTCACCGGCTCATGATGCTGGCACAAATTGAGCAATTGGTCGCTGGCAAACCAACGCCAGCAGGTGGCTGGGAGGTGCACTGCATCAGCTATGGCGCCCTTACCGGTGCAATAAGTATCCCAAATGGGGTAGACCCACTCCCCGCGATAAACGCCCTCATTGCCACCGCCGATCACATCAGCCGGCCAGCACCAGCCCGGGTTGCCGGCCTAACCGAAGAAGCCCAGGCAATCCTGCAATGGCTTGAATCTGATGGCGTTCGGTTAGTCCGAACCAGCGAGCCCTTGGCCCTGCCGATTGGCTGCGGAGGAGCCCTTCTTACTCAACTTGGCCAGGTGCGCAATGAAATTCGAGTCCAAGAACCCATTGACTACCAGTGGCTCACCGCGTCGGCTCGCCGAAAAATGGTCACGCGGATCGCCTAGCCCAGGTCAATTCTTGAGCGATGCCGTTTCTTTGATCCAGCGGTCAAGAAGCACCGCACCAGAACCGGATTCGAGCACCGCGCGGGCCCGTGGCAGCGCTGCACGCATTCGCTCGAGCAGTTCCAACTCGCTCTCACCAACGCCGATGGCAGCGTCATAAGCAACAAGGGCTGCGGCCGCATTCAACGCAACGGCATCGCGAATTGCCGAAATACGCTCGGCATCAGCGTCAGCCGCACTAACCCCACTCAGAGTCTTGCGCAAGAGCTGCGCATTACGTGTTCTGTCACCACCTCTTATCAAATCCGCATCTACAAATTCAATGCCCAGTTCACGCGGATCAATTACGACTTCACGAATCCCAGCCCCTGTTACATCCCAAGCGTGTGTTACCGCACTTGTCGAAATTTCATCAAGGCCATCGGCTCCGTGAACCACAATCGCCTTCACTCCCCGGCGCGCGAGCACATCTGCCATGACAGGGGCGCGGCTTTTATCGGCGCAGCCAATTAGCGCACTTTCAGCCAGGGCTGGGTTAGTCAGCGGCCCCAATAAGTTGAAGACGGTAGGCACACCAAGCTCACGGCGCGCGGTTACGGCATAGCGCATGGCAGGGTGATGAATAGGGGCAAAGCAGAAAGCAATACCAACATTTTCAGCACACACCTCAACCAACTCGGGAGGTAAATCAATTACTATCCCGAGCTCTTCTAAAACATCAGCGGTGCCGGTAGAAGATGAAGCTGCACGGTTACCGTGTTTTACAACCGGAGCACCCGCAGCCGCCGCAACGATTGCCGCCATTGTCGAGATATTGACCGAGTGTGAGTTATCCCCGCCGGTACCAACCACATCGAGTACCACTCGGTTTACATTTACCCGATTCGCATGTGCCAACATCACTTCAACGAGTGCTCGCACTTCGACGGGTGTCTCACCTTTCGCCCGCAGCGCCGTCACGAATCCAGCCACTTGCACATCGGTGGCGTCCCCGGCAAGGATTTGACTCATCGCCCATGTCGCGCTTTCAGCAGATAAATCCGAACCCGAAAGCAGGGACCGGAGAAGATGCGGCCAGGTGAGTTGCGGCATCTGGGTCAACGCAACTTCAAATTATGGTGAGACAATAATCACGCGGTGGCAATGGCGGATAACTTAGCCATTTTCGGACGCAGTAGACCGGTCACCGCATCGGCAAGCAGCACCGCGTTGATCGGGTGCGAGGCAACCGCTTCAGCACGTGACCACGTTGCCAACCAAGCATCTTGCGGGCGAGCGATGAGAACCAAGATCGGCGGGCAATTGAATATTTCGTCCTTCAACTGCCGGGCCACCCCCAAGCCGCCAACCGGGGTCGCTTCACCGTCCAAAATCAGCAAATCAAAGCGACCTTTATCGGCCAGCCCTATTAGTGCCGGGCCGGTCGCACACTCGACATAATCCAGTTCGGCGAGGTCGGGCGCCGGGCGCTTACCCAGTGCCAACATCACATCGCTGCGCACGGCACGGTCATCGCTGTAGATCAAAACCTTGAGGTTTCGGGTTATCTCGGGGCTCACCTGGTCGCTCACGAGCCCAACCTTAGACCGAGCCGGAGCCCCCTATGGAGCGCGGGGCGCAGATGCCAGCGCGCCCCTCATGGACAGTGACAAGATTCACGGGGGGTAAACAGGAATTAGCTTGGATCATCTGCCAGACTGCCTCTCGTGGCATCGACAACTCAGGTACCGGCGGCCTACGCGCACGCCCCAGCCAACCGGCCCAACATGGTGGCTATCGGCACCATAGTTTGGCTCGCCAGCGAGCTGATGTTCTTCGCCGCGCTCTTCGCGATGTATTTCACCCTGCGTGCGG
>WLLZ01000173.1 GCA_009700485.1 Actinomycetota bacterium
GAAAAGGCCCATCCGGATATCTTCAACACCTTGTTGCAGGTTCTCGAAGAAGGTCGGTTGACCGATGCGCAGGGCCGCGTGATCGACTTCAAGAACACGGTCATCATCATGACTACCAACCTAGGTAGCCGCGATGTGTCGAAGGGCGTGCTACTGGGCTTTGCGCCAGAGAATGACGACGAAACCGCTTACGAGCGGATGAAGGCGAAGGTGCAGCAAGAACTCAAGCAGCACTTCCGTCCGGAGTTCTTGAACCGCATCGACGACACCATCGTGTTCCATCAGCTAACCCAAGATGAAATCTTCCAGATCGTAGATCTCATGATTGCAGCATTGGATCTGCGCCTGCAGGACATGAACATGGGCATCGAGTTGACACTTGGCGCTAAGGCATTGCTCGCAGAGCGTGGATATGACCCGGTCATGGGTGCCCGCCCGCTGCGTCGCACGATTCAGCGCGACCTTGAAGATCCAATGAGTGAAAAGATGCTCTTCGGCGAAATGCCGCAGGGGTCAATAGTGGTCGTAGATGTCACCGGTGAAGGCGCCGACCGGGAGTTTACGTTTACGGCTACTCCGAAGACTGAATTGCCCGACTCTCCACCCATCGAAGCAGCCGGCACCATCGCGGAATAATTAGTAACTAGCACGGGTACCGGGAGGAGGGGCCACCATCATGAGCGGGCCCCTAATCCCGGGTATCCGGGAGTTTGATGCACCCCGCAAACGCAATCCGATAATCCTTTGGTGGCTCTTGGGGTTAGTTATTTTGTCTGGGGTTGTAATTCTTGGCCTTGGGGTGTTCGCGGCGTCCGGCCCACTTCGCCAACTTGGCTTGGTGACCGAAAATTTGGAGCCGTTGGCTTTTCGACCCACGATTGTCGACACGGTCGTGCAAATATCGGTTGCCGTGCCCGCTGAAGGCCTGTGCGCTGATGATGTGGTTGATATCGCTCAGTCTGAGGATGCAGCAGCCGTGTATGTGGGTGCATCGGTGACTTCACCTCGCAATATCAGTTGCCCGGCGGTCGGGCTCAGCGCCTCTCAGGTTTGGGTCGATGTGCAACTACTAGCCCCGCTAGCGCAGCGTCAGGTGATTAGAGCCAATGATGGCCAGGTGCTGTCGCGGGAGAGCTCAACAGGCCTAGGCTGAAGGCGCTCCTTATTAGTTTGACGCACCGTGACACTGCCGGTTTTGATTGGGCATTAATCGGTGGCGTGCAATGCGGTGTTTAGCCCGCCCCAGGTGCCGGTGCGCATGACAACTTCGATTGCACCGCTTTGGGAGTTACGTCGAAACAGTAGGTTATCGGCACCAGACACTTCACTAGCTTTTGCGACACTGCCGTCCGGCATGGTGACTTTCGAGCCGGCGGTTACATAAAGGCCAGCTTCGACAACACAATTTGCGCCCAAAGACAAACCAACTCCCGCATTAGCACCGATCAAGCAGCCCTTGCCAATGCTGACAACTTCCTTGCCACCACCGGACAAAGTGCCCATGATGGAGGCCCCGCCACCAATATCAGAGCCGTCATCGACGACCACGCCGGCAGAGATTCGGCCTTCGACCATTGAGGTGCCAAGGGTGCCCGCATTGAAATTGACGAACCCCTCGTGCATCACCACGGTGCCCGAAGCCAAGTGGGCACCTAGGCGAACTCGATCGGCGTCGGCGATGCGCACGCCACTTGGTACGACGTAATCGACCATCCGCGGGAACCGGTCTACTCCGTAGACGGTTAGGTGGTGGCCTTTTGACCGGGCCCGAAGGCGCACCTCGGTGAGTCGATCAAGTGGCACGGGGCCAGAATCGGTCCAGGCGACGATGGGCAGCAGGCCAAATATTCCATCGAGATTGATGGTGCGAGGCCTCACGATGCGGTGCGAGAGCAGGTGTAGACGTAGGTAGGCGTCGGCGGTATCGACCGGGGGCGCTGCCAAATCGGCGATAGTTGTCGAGATGCTTCGCACCTGCGCGCCGATGGTTTCGGTTGAATTGATGCCGCTACTGATATCAGGGACATCCTTTGGGATGGCACCGAGTGTCGGGGCTGGGTACCAGACGTCCAGCACAACATCGCCAGCTATGGTCGCGAGGCCGATGGCCGAGGCGGGGCCGGTCACCGGGGTTAATTCAGGGTGAGAGCTCATCGCACTACCGTATCCATGTGGCCACCGCGGTTCAAACCTTGGACCTATCGACAGATGTCGTTGCTCTTACGGCTGCCTTGATCGATGTCCCGAGCCAGTCGCACCAGGAGGCGCAGTTGGCGGATTTGGTGCAAGCCGCCTTAGCGGGCTGCGCGCACCTATCGGTTCAGCGATTTGGTAACACCATCGTGGCCCAAACCCATTTGGGGCATTCGGAGCGGGTGCTGCTTGGCGGCCACCTCGACACCGTGCCAGCTGCTGACAATATTCCGCATCACTTCGAAGGTGACCGGCTTTACGGCTTGGGTTCGTGCGATATGAAGGGTGGTGTTGCGGTTGCGCTTCGGTTAGCGGCAACTATCCCCACCCCTAACCGTGATGTTACCTACATCTTTTATGAGTGCGAGGAAGTCGCAGGAGAATTTAACGGGTTGCAGAAACTTGCTGATGAGCAGCCGGAGTTACTCGAAGCCGACTTAGCAATCTTGATGGAGCCATCTAATGCTGCTGTCGAGGCCGGCTGCCAAGGCACCTTGCGCGCCGAGATAAGCGTTAACGGTGTTCGAGCACATAGTGCCCGCTCTTGGCTTGGTGAAAACGCTGTCCACTCAGCCGTGAATGTGCTTCAGATACTTGGTTCTTATGTGCCCAGGCGGCCGATCGTCGACGGCCTGGAGTATCGCGAGGGGCTAAATGCCGTTGCGATCAACGCCGGTATAGCGGGAAATGTGATCCCCGATAGTTGTGTGGTGACCGTGAACTATCGCTTCGCGCCGGATCGCTCAACTGCTGACGCTAAGGCTCATGTTGAGGCAGTTTTTGCGGGCTACGACGTCGTTGTTGTTGATTTGGCTGCGGGCGCCCGGCCTGGGCTTGATCGCCCGGCTGCCGCGGAGTTTGTTGCCGCGGTTGGGCAAGCCCCGGCGCCCAAGTTCGGCTGGACTGATGTCGCCCGGTTCTCGGCGATGGGTACCCCGGCCCTAAATTTTGGACCGGGGGACCCATCACTTGCACATAGTGCTGACGAGCATGTACCACTTGAGCAACTGCGGGCCTGCGAGTTGCAGTTGCGTACCTGGCTGGCCTAGGTAGTCCGGTTACTGCTTATTAGCTTCGACGTCGAAGGTTAAGTGGATTTCATCGCCGACCAAGACGCCACCGGTTTCGAGCGCTGCATTCCAGACTAAGCCGAAATCCTTACGGCTGATTTTCGC
>WLLZ01000174.1 GCA_009700485.1 Actinomycetota bacterium
GGGCCATCGCGAAGCAATCGGTGCAGCCCGATAACTTTGTACCGGATGTCACGTTCTTCTCTTACACCATCTTGCTGCTAGGTGGTGCTGCGCGAGTTTTCGGCCCGATCGTGGGTGCAATTATCTTCTGGTTCTTGCTGGTATTCGTTGGTGAATTCTTGAACCAGCTAATTGCAGCCGGCTGGATTACCTTCTTGCTTCCGACCGATGTAGGCCCAATCCGCTTCATCCTGGTTGGTCTTGGTCTAATGGGCCTGATGATCTTTAGACCACAAGGCATCTTCGGTGATAAACGAGAGTTGGCCCTCGATGCCCGCTAACGGCCAACGTGCCCTCGAGGCCCAGTCTGCACTCGCCACCGTGCCGCGAGTACCTGGCGCATCCAAGCCTGATCCCATCTTGGTAGCGACTTCAATCGTGCGCCGTTTCGGCGGCCTTTCGGCCGTTGACGTCGCCCATGTCGAAGTTCAGCGCGGGTCGATTACCGCGCTCATCGGCCCCAACGGCGCCGGAAAGACCACATTCTTCAACCTATTAACCGGATTCGACGCTCCCGATGAGGGCGCTTGGTCTTTCAATGGCAGATCAATGGGCCGGCTGTCCCCGTATCGGGTAGCCCGTCTAGGAATGGTCCGTACCTTCCAGCTCACCAAGGCGCTGAACCGCCTCCGGGTAATCGACAATATGTTGCTAGGCGCCAAGGGCCAACGTGGTGAACATTTGTGGGCATCAATTTTCCCCTTCCTCTGGCGCAGCCAGGAAGCCAAGAACACCGAACGCGCCGATGTGTTGCTCAAACGATTTAGCCTTGATGCCAAACGTGGCGATTTCGCCGGCTCGCTATCTGGCGGCCAACGCAAATTGCTCGAGATGGCCCGCGCATTAATGTCGGAGCCTGAACTCATCATGCTAGATGAGCCAATGGCTGGTGTGAACCCAGCATTAACCCAGAGCCTGCTTCAGCACATCAAAATGATTCGCGAGGAAGGCTCGACCGTGCTTTTCGTTGAGCATGACATGGATATGGTCCATGACATCAGCGACTGGGTAATCGTCATGGCCCAAGGCAAGATTATCGCCGAGGGGCCACCGGGCGATGTCATGAAGAACCCTGAAGTTATTGACGCCTATCTCGGCTCCCACCACGAGAAGGCGCTCACTGAATCTGGCGAGTCGCTGACGACGGGAGAGAACAAGTGAGTTTCCTCGAGCCCAGTGACCTACCGGCCACCGGTAGCCCCGATGACCTTAAAGAATTCACCGCAGAACTCAATCTTGATGCGTCCAGGCAAACCCGCGGCCATGAAGCGAGCATCGAGCAGCAGCACGCCTCCGAGGCCGTCGGAGCCCTAATCCGGGCCGATAACCTCATTGCCGGTTATTTCCCCGGGGTAAACATTCTCAACGGCTCAGACCTTTATGCCAAGGAGGGTGAACTTGTCGGCATCATCGGCCCTAACGGCGCCGGTAAGTCGACTTTATTGAAGGCCCTTTTCGGGCTAGTGAATGTGACTTCAGGCGCAGTACTCCTCCGCGATGAAGACATCACCAACCTACGAGCCGATCAACTTGTCAAGCGTGGTGTCGGATTTGTGCCGCAGAACAACAATGTGTTCCCTTCGCTCACCATCGAGGAGAACATGCAGATGGGTGCCTATCAGGACCCGAAATCCTTTAAAGAACGCTTTGAGGCGGTCACTGAACTATTTCCGGCACTCGGCACGCGGCGTAAGCAGCGCACCGGGTCGCTTTCAGGTGGCGAGCGTCAAATGGTTGCCATGGGTCGAGCGCTGATGATGGCCCCCAGCGTGCTGCTACTTGATGAGCCAAGTGCTGGGCTGAGCCCAGCACTCCAAGACGAAGTATTTGTCCGAGTCAAAGGCATCAATGCATCGGGTGTCACAGTAATCATCGTTGAGCAAAATGCCCGGCGCTGCCTGCAGATTGTCGACCGTGGGTATGTGCTCGATCAGGGCAAGAACGCCTATACCGGCACGGGAGCCTCTTTGGCCAACGACCCGAAGGTGATTGAGCTGTACCTCGGCACCCTGGCCAAGGCCTAGTCAACTTTCGCCACCGCCACCAGATCCGAGCCACCGCCCGTGAGTGCGCACGTTTTTGTCGTGAAAACCTTGGTTTCGGTCGATTTCACGACCAAAACGTGCGCGTTCAGGGCAGTTGCTGCGTTGCATCTTTACAGTCCAACCGAGTGTGCTTTTAACCAATAGAAAGTAGTTGGGCCCCCTCCCGAAGGAAAGGGCCCAACTACTTAGTGATTTACCGCCTGGCGGCAGTGCGTTTCGAAACTTACGGCAGTGGCACCTCAGCGGTAACCTTGCCGATTTCTTCGAATGCACCATTATCGGTGTACTGATTGATCGAAATGCTTCCTGATACAGGATCGCCGTACTGGTTGAAGTCCAGCGGTCCGGTTACACCATTGAAATCGATCTCGGTGCCAGCCTGGATGAGCGCTAAGCAGTCTGCATACGTGGTGCAGGCCTCGCCACCGTTGCCGGTGACATCAGCGAGCGCAGCCGCAATGGCCGTGCCGGTGGCGCAACCTGCAACGTTCGCAGCAAGAGCCACCACGACGGTAGCGTCATATGCCTGAGCGCCGTAGGTGAAGTCGGTCAGTGCGGGATCAACCATGAGGAGCATCTCGTTGAACGCGGTGAGATCGGCCTCGCCGGTAGGTACCGTGGCGATAACACCCTTCATCGTGTTCTTCGGGAACTCCTTGTAGGCCTCGGTAGAGATGTTTCCATCAACTAGATAGACCTGCTGATTCTTTGGTCCAACACCCTGCTTGATCATTTCCTGGAGTAGCTTGACGGACTCTTCGAAACCAACCACGACGACTGCCTCAGGTGCGCCCGCCTTGATCTCCGCAACCTCTGCATCAAAGGTTGTTGCTTCTGGGTCGTAGAGCAGCTCACTGGTAATTGTGCCACCGGCCTCGGTGAAGTTCTTGGAGAAAGCCTTCTCCAAGCCCTCGCCGTATGCATCCTGACGAGCAATAACCGCGGCCTTGGTGATGCCTGAGTCAATTGCGGTCGAGGCGAGAATCGCGCCTTGGAGTGCATCAGATGGGGCAACGCGCCAGTACAGGCCATTGTCCTCGTAGGTGGTTAATGCTGGTGAAGTGTTTGCTGGCGAGATCATCAAAGCACCCTGTGAGGTGATCTTGTCGATAACCGTCAACGAAACACCCGATGAAGCGGCACCGATGATGACCTGGGCACCTTGTGAGAGGGCTGCGTCGGTCGTCTGGGTTGCGATATCGGTCGAGGTGTCGCCCGAGTCGCCATCGATATTTACCATTGGTGCGCCAAGTACGCCACCGGCGGCATTGATCTCATCGA
>WLLZ01000175.1 GCA_009700485.1 Actinomycetota bacterium
ACCCGTGCGGTGTCATGTTCAAATCGCTCCATACCATCAACGTCGGCCTTCGAGTGCCGCGCAATTTCTTGACGATTGACGCCGGCATCTGGACCAAGCAGGAAGTAGTCGCCATTTTCCATGGGAGCAAAATGTGAGCGCATGAGCAGTGGCATGAATCCGTGACGCACTAGATCGAGTTCCTGAACGATTTCTGGGCGCAGGAGGCTAAGGGCGTAGGAGAAAGTTGTGAACTGGTAGCCGGGTCGCAACTCCTCGGTGATCGCAGCACCACCTACGAAATTCCGCTGCTCAAGGACCAGAACCTTCTTACCCGCCTTGGCAAGGTAAGCCGCATTAGTCAGGCCGTTATGGCCCCCACCAATGACGATCGCGTCGTAGCTAAAGATGTCCGACATGTCAGGCCGTCTTCCTCTCGGGGCTGTAGAAAGGCATGGTCGTGACGGTGGCCCGCACGTTGATGTATTCGTGGTTCACTGTTTGTTCAATATAAACTTCGGTACCAGGTTCTGCGTACTTAGGCTTGACACGGGCAATGCCGATGTGGCACTGGAGCACAGGTGAATACATAAAGCTGGTGGCGTATCCAATACGTTTGTTCTTGTCGCTGTAGAGCATGGACTCCCAAGACACCGGGACTTCATCAGGCACAGCAAGCTGCCCGCGCGAATCAAACAGTTCAAAGAAGTCGCTCCGCGCCACGGTGATACCGACCGTGCTCCACCGGGAGGAGCCCTCAGCGCGCTCGCGCAATATCGAATCGCGGCCGATGAACGGTCGGCTGTCATCGTCGATGCCCTTAAGAAGCCAGCCGAGGCCGAGCTCATCTGGGGTGAAGCGGTCGTCCGCGGTCCAGGCGTAGCGACTGGAGTTGAACTCAATTCCGATAAGGGGCAAGCCGGCCTCGATGCGGGTCATGCCAAGTGCTTCATCACCATATGGGCGTAGCCCGTGCGGTTGGCCGGCCTCGAGAATGGCATCAAGGACCGGTAAGGCCTCCGCGGCCGGAATAATCACCTCATAGCCAAGGTCACCGCTGAACCCGGTGCGACTGATCGTGACAGGGGTGTTCGCAATTTTTGTCTCAGCGAATCCGAAGTAGCGAAGGCTTGAAATGTCGGGTGTCAGTACTTCAAGGATGTCGCGCGAACGTGGGCCCTGGATTGCAAGTGAAGCATAATCTTCACTTGCATCAACAATCTCAACGTCGTAAAGGCGACTCAATTGTTTTAAGTAGCCCATGTTGGGCTCGGCCGATGTGAGTAGAAATTCATCGGAGGCAAAGCGAAAAATAACCCCATCCTCCATGACAAATCCGCCGTCATCGCACCAGATGGTGTACTGCGCACGCCCGAGCTTGAGGGTGCGGATATCACGTGCAAAGGCGAATGAACACAAGAGTTCGGCATCTCGCCCGCGAATCCAGTATTTATAAAGCGGAGAAGTATCAAAGAAGCCAGCGGCATTTCGGACCCCGAAATACTCGTGCTTGCTTGATAGGTCATACCGCACCGCCGACAGGTATCCAGACCAATTGCCCCACATCTGGGTTTGGCTCAGCTCGGCCAAGCGCGGGTGGAAAGGTGTTGTTCGCATCATCGCACTCCTTGACTTGGCGGTGCCCCATCCTAGGCACTTATTGGACATTTGCGCAATAGCGTCTAACCTATCCGTATGGCCAGGATGAACCCGGACGACCGGCGTGAGGCGATAATCGCCGCCACCTTGGCCGTGATGCAGCGGCAGGGCATCGCCGCTACCACCGTCCGCGACGTAGCCGCCGAACTCGGTGCCTCCAGCGGCCTGATCCACCACTACATGACCTCAATGGATGAACTCATAGCCGAAGCCTTCGAACGGTCTGCAGGCGCCGACCTACTCGCAACAAGCAACTTGGTTCAGCAAGGCCAAGATCCACTGGAGCAACTGCGGTTCTTCTTCGACTCCTATACCCGCTCTGACGGGGATTCAGGGATGCAGCTGTGGCTCGATGCCTGGGCTGAAGCCGCTAGGCGCCCTGAACTTAGACAAATATCTCAACGCCTTAATGAAGCATGGCAACAATTAATCTGCGACATTATCGAAGGTGGGGTGCGGGGTGGCTTAATGACCTGCACTGATCCAGTGGCCGCAGCCTGGCGCATCCTTTCACTGCTTGATGGTCTCCATTTGCAGGAGGTAGCACACAGTGACTCAGTTACCAGCGCCCAAGTAAGCAACTGGTCACGCCGCGGCGCCGAAATTGAACTTGGCTTACCACCTGGGACTTTGACAGAAAGGGAGCCTTCCTGAACAAATAATCTCCGGTCAAATAAAGCAATTAGGTAGCGGATGCCGCAAAAATACTGCTGATCGAGGCACCAAGAGCCTCGTTGAACTCCGCATCACTTTGCTGCGCCGAAAGGCCTTCGGTAAGGGCTCGTGAGAAGCTCGCGGTCATGCCGTGATTGCGAGCTAGGCGGGTATTCGCATCCGCGCGAGAGTAGCCGCCGGAAAGTGCAACAACGCGTAGCACACGGGGGTGACTTATCAAGTCCACATAGAAGTTATCCACCTCCGGCAAGGTGAGCTTCAACATGACCTCCTGATCGGCAGTGAGCTGGTCAAGTTCAGCCAGAAGAGCAGGCTTTAGCAAGGCTTCGGCAGCTGCTTTCTGCGCACTGTTGATGTCCACCTCGGGCTCAATAATCGGCACCAAGCCCGCGGCAAGAATTTGGCGACCCATCTCGAACTGCTGGCCCACCACTGCATCAACACCGGTCGGGTTTGCTCTCTTGATGACCGACCGCATCTTGGTGCCAAAAATCCCGTGCGCATTTGCGCGCTCCAATAATTTGTCGAGGTCCGGCATCGGTTTCATCACCTGTGCGCCATCGAATTCGTCGGCTAGGCCTTTATCCACCTTCAAGAATGGCACTATGCGCTTTTGGTCCCATAGATACTCAGCGGCGCCGATCCCATCGATCTGACGATCCATTGTCATCTCAAATAAAATGGCCCCAAGAATGCGTTCGCCGGTGAATGCCGGGCTGGTGATGATGCGAGCTCGCATCTCGTGAATGCGGTCGAACATCTCACCTTCGCTGGAATAGGCGGTGTCATCTAGGCCGTAAAGCGTCAAGGCCTTAGCGGTGCTACCACCACTTTGGTCGAGAGCGGCAATGAAGCCGCTGGCGTTCCTCATCTTCTCGAGCTGTTCACTATTCACGATACGTCCCCTGGTCACTGGATGGCGCGCCCACTTTCAACCTGGCCCCATTATCGTGCATCACCTATCTTGGGATATCAGGTTGATTGTAAAACCTTCAGGGCTTAACTACGTTATTCTTTCGGCAACAGTTTCGCAAACA
>WLLZ01000176.1 GCA_009700485.1 Actinomycetota bacterium
TCGACTTCGACATTAATCAAATTTCGATCACCCCGAAGCGCCAGAAGGTCGTTGATTTCTCAGATGGCTATTACACGGTGAACCAGGCCGTTGTCGCTCTCAAGGATTCACCGATTGCCAACGCAACATCATTGGCAGAGTTGAAGAATGCAAATCTTGGTGCCCAGGTCGGCACCACGAGTCTTGACTTCATCAATGCGGTGGTGCAACCAAATAATGACGTCCAGGTGTTCAACGACACCAATGATGCGAAGAGTGCCATGCAAAACGGTCAGATTGACGGCTTGGTAGTTGATCTGCCGACCGCCTACTACATCACCGCGGTGGAAATCCCCAAGGGCAAGATTGTCGGACAGTTCAAAGCCGAAGCCGGTGGTGAGCAGTTTGGTCTTTTGTTCCAGAAGGGCAACCCGCTAGCCACCTGCGTCAACCGGGTGCTTGCCGACCTAAGTGCATCCGGTGAGTTGCAGGCGATCCAAGATGAGTGGATGGCCGGTACCACGGCGCCGTACTTCACGCAGTAACGTCACGCTGGTGACGTCAGCGACAACTGCGCCTGGCGCGCCCGAGGTCTATTTTGACCCGGTGCGCCAGGCGTATCGTCGTAAACGGGCGAGGCGTGATGCTCTGGTTGGTATGGCTAGCCTCCTGGGGTTCGTCTTGGTCGTGGGATTCGCCATTTCACGCACCTCGGGCTGGCCACTTGTTCAAGAGACTTTCTTTAACGGCAGCGAGTTCATCGCCACCTTTCCTGGGCTCTTAGATGCCTTCTTATTGAATGTGCGCATCTTTCTAATTGCTGAGCCGCTAATTTTGATAATCGGTCTGCTGGTGGCGCTGGCTCGCGATTTACGTTCACCGCTGCTGCTGCCACTTAGAGTGGTCGCGACCCTCTACGTCGATATTTTCCGAGGTGTTCCAACTATCTTGGTCATCTTCTTATTGGGTTTTGGCGTGCCGGCACTGCAATTGCAGGGCGTACCGAATAACACAGTGTTCTGGGGTACCGCCGCATTGGTCCTTTCATATGGCGCGTATGTAGCCGAAGTCTTTCGTGCCGGCATCGGTTCGGTCCACTCAAGCCAGCGGATGGCAGCGCGTTCACTGGGCCTGACTTCGCTGCAGACAAGTCGTTATGTCGTGCTGCCCCAGGCAGTGCGCAATGTGATCCCCCCGCTACTTAATGACTTCATCTCACTGCAAAAAGATACTGCGCTGGTTTCGGTTCTCGGGCCAATCGAATTACTAAGGCAGGCGCAAATTGATGCCTCCTCGACATTTAACTACACCGCGTATGTTGGCGCGGCTCTAATATTCATCGCGCTCACAATCCCCATGACTCGATTTGCCGACTGGGTTCAAGCGCGAATGCGCAAGCGCCGCAGTATGGCGGGTACCGCATGACCAACACCCTCCTTGATATCGCCGGCGTCTGGAAAGCATTCGAAGGCAATTCGGTGCTTAGAGGCCTAGATCTGTCGGTTACTCGACATGAAGCTGTTGTACTAATCGGTGCATCCGGCTCAGGCAAGTCAACATTGCTGCGATGCATAAATGGTTTAGAGACAGTTGACGCTGGGAGCATCCTGCTTGCTGGTGACCTCGATGTTAGCGCCTTTAAGACAGATATGGATGCGGTACGAAGGCGAATAGGTATTGTTTTTCAGTCTTATAATCTGTTCCCGCATATGACAGTTCTTGACAATGTGACATTGTCACCGCGTAAGGTTTTGAAGCGAAGCGCGGCTGATTCAAAGGAACAAGCCATGGCACTGCTAGAAAGATTTGGTCTTGCAGGCAAGGCAAGTGATTACCCGGATCGCTTATCTGGTGGTCAGGCGCAGCGGGTTGCGATTGTGCGTGCACTTGCAATGGAGCCTGAGTTGATGCTGTTCGATGAGATCACCTCGGCCCTTGACCCATTACTCGTGGGTGAAGTGCTCGACACGGTGCGCGACCTCAAGGCGGGTGGTCTAACGTTGATAATGGCCACCCACGAAATGGGATTCGCTCGCGAGGTAGCCGATCAAGTCTGCTTCCTAGACGCTGGTGTAGTCCTTGAAAAGGGGACACCTGAGGCGGTATTTGGTAGCCCGCAAGAGGCGAAAACCCAGGAATTCCTGGCTCGAATCCTTAAATAGTTCATTGTGGGCAGGGTGAGTCGCACTAAATTTGCCCCCTTCATCCCTACGCTGGTGCGGGGGTGCACAGGGCACTTGCCATACGCGTGGAGGAATGAATGTCAACTATGAACTCGGGCCAATCGGTCGATGAGGTCGAGGCCAATGCATTGGGCCAGATAGGTCGAAACTGGTGGGTGCTGTTGTTCTTGGGCATAATCAGTTTGGGTGTCGGGGTAATCGCGATCGTTTGGCCAGGTGCCACCATTGTGGTGGTAGCGATCCTGCTAGCCATCTGGCTGCTCATCTCGGGCATCTTCCAGGTGGTGCGGGCATTTGCTCACGGTCTGTCGGGCGGCATGCGTGCCCTGCTCATCATCACCGGCATTATTTCGATCATTTTGGGCTTGTTCATGTTCCGCGGTGCTTTCCAAGCTGTCGAGATCCTGGCAATCTTCATCGGTATTGCCTTCCTGTTCCGTGGCTTCGGTGCCCTCTTCGTGGGTGCGGAAGAAAAAGAAGGCCGCGGCTGGAATATCTTCGGCGGCATTGTGATGTTGATCGGTGGCGTGGTTATTTTGGTTTGGCCAGGTATCTCGCTGGTCACTTTGGCATGGATCACGGGTATCTGGCTGATCATCATCGGTATTTTCGAGATCATCAGCGCGTTCTCACTGAAGTCAGCAGTCAAGAAAGCCATGAAGTAGTAAATCTGCTGAATTGGCTCCTAGTGGCCCGCGGCGAATGCCGCGGGCCACTACATTTATTCCATGGCTTCGGAGACTTCCCAAACCCTTGATAGGGGTCTGAGCGTGCTTGAGGCCATTGCTGAGTCCGCTGATGGTTTAACAGTCACGGAGTTGGCTCAAACTCTAGGTATCGGCCGCACCGTGGTGTACCGGCTCGTGGTCACCCTTGAGCAGCACGCATTTTTACGCAGGGCAAGTGATGGTAAGTGCCGCCTGGGCCTGGCGGTCTTGACAATGGGCCGCCAAGTCCAGCCAATTGTTCGCGATGTGGCCTTACCGGCCTTGCGCCTGCTATCGGATGCGGTTGGGGCTACCGCACATTTAACTATCGTTGAAGGCACTGAGGCGTTGACGGCGGTGGTGGTTGAGCCAACGAGATCAGATGTCCACGTGGCGTATCGCATGGGTGCGCGTCAGCCACTTGAATCTAATGCTGCGGGCCGGGCGGTGCTGGCGGCA
>WLLZ01000177.1 GCA_009700485.1 Actinomycetota bacterium
AGGAGCGCGGCACCTATCCAGCCGCTCGGCCACGGCAAACTCGCAAACGGCAGCGAACTACCGGTAATGGCCAATTGCGCGATCCAGCCGGCGGGACAAGCCGCTACCTGGCCGATCAGACTTGCCAGCGGTGGGCTAACCAGCGAGACGAATGCGGCGAGCAGCCCTAGAACCGTGACCGGAGCAACCGCGGGCATCGCTAGCAAATTCGCCGGCAGCGCCACCCAGCCAACGCTCGTGCCCATCGCGATTAGCAGCGGAAGCGTCGCAAGTTGCGCTGCTGTGGTGATCGCGATCGCCTCCCGTAACGCCGGAGGTAGCCGCGCACACCAGCGCTGGCTTGCCAACCACTTCTCGACAAACGGTGAAAGCAGAATGAGCCCTGCCGTCGCTGCCACCGAGAGCGCGAAGCCCCATGACACCGCCAGACCGGGGGCGATCACGATTAACACGATCACGGCCGTCGACAACACTGCGGGCCCACCCAGCCTGCCACCCGCCAACATGCCAACGAGCACCACCGCGCCCATCACCGCCGCACGTAGGACACTTGGTTGCGGGCGCACCAAAATTACGAAATAGGTTAGAGCGATCAGTGCAAAGACAATGCGGCCCGGCAATCTCAAGCGGAGCAACCGCGCAATACCAAGAACTACCACTAACACAATTGCAACATTCCCGCCTGACACCGCGGTCAAATGTGAGAGCCCGGATTTGCGCATAGCATTATCAAGTTCATCGGACTGCAGTGATTCATCACCAACAGCTAGACCGGTGACAAGAGCAGCCGCATTGGGTCCGGAGTTTGCAACACCGGCTCGCAATCCAGCGCGCATCGATGTTGCGAATTGATCAATCGGGCCGGCATCACTAATTATTTCGATCTGGTCGGCACCGGAAACACTCAATTGAGCTGCCGTATCAGGTAACCAGGGTGCGGCCAGTCGCCCGATCACTTTGATCTGCGTTCCAGACGGCGGCAGGCCATCGCTGCCAGGGATACGGATAATGATTGGCAGTCCACTGACAATCACCTTGCCACGGGCCTCAATTTGCGTGGCGTTAACACGTATCTGATTCGATGTAGCCGACTGCCAAATCACTTGACCGCGCGAGGTTTGCCGCTGCGCATCCCCGATAACAATGCCATGCACGGTGGCGGTTGCACCCGCATCAACCCAGCCGGCCAACGGCTGCGCGGTGAGCGACAGGATCTGCCAACTCGCCGCCAATACTCCAATAGCGAGCCCGAAGGCACCTGTTCGAATCAAGTCAGCGCGGTGACGGCCAATGCGATCGGCGAAGAGCCACGTCGGCACCAAGCAGGTAGCGGCGATCAGTAGAACAAGAAGTACGTGCTGATGGCGTTCGACAAGTTGCGGGACTGAATTCGCCGAAACCACCAGAACCACCGCGCCCAGCCATGCCGCCGCCGCTGGGAGCAGCAGACGCAGATCAATCAAACCCGGACCAGCGGGCGAATCTGTTCGAGAATTGATGGCCCGATACCAGTTACTTCACCAAGTTCATCAATACTTCGAAATACTCCGTTTGTCATGCGCCAAGCCATAATTCGAGCCGCCAGCACCGGGCCAACACCGGGCAGGGATTCATAATCGGTTTCGCTTGCACTATTTAGGTTGAGCACCCCATTGGTGTCAACGGGTGATCCGGTAACCGGACCTGCCTGCGCTCCGACAACGATCTGTTCACCGTCAATCAAGACGCGAGCCAGATTCACCGACCCGAGTGCTTTTGCCGTTTTAGCGCCACCGACAGCAGTGATCGCGTCAGCAATTCGCGAACCGGCGGGCAAATGCACCAATCCTGGATTATTAACCGCGCCGGTGACATGGACAACAACCTGACCAGATACCGCAGCCGTAGTGCTCATGGCCCCAGGGACAGCAGCGCCACTTGCAATCACTTCTGGGGCCAGTGCTACTTCCCGCGGCCGGCCCTGCCACCACATCCAACCGGCAATAAGTGCGGCACCGAGCACGATTACTAGTAGCCCGCGCCAGGCCCGCCGATCTAAGTTGAATACCCGAGCCCTTGGCGGCGGGCCCGCGATGGCGGCGGCAAAAGCATCGGCCGGCAACTCTGCCGGCGGGGCCGGAGTCCACTGGCTCGCAATTCGGTGGAGGCGATCGCTGGTTGCTGCTGCCACCGCCGGCGCCTGCTTATGAAAGCGGTCAGCAACCACGGTGCGCAAAGTCATACCGCAACGCTAAGAAGTTACCGGACAAGAGTCAGTGGTCAATTACCGACCTGTGGATGAAATTGACCGCAGAACCACTTTGTGGACAACGCGAGTTTGCTAGTGCAAGGCCGCTCGGCGGACATTGCCGATATGCCGGCCCAGCACCAACCCGGCCATCACCACCGCGAAAACCGCATCAGATGGATCCAGTAAGCCAACACCCCACCCGACTACCCCACTCAGTGCCAAAACGATTGCTGCTAGAGCCGCGCCGAGGCCAACGCGGTGCCAAATCGCCAATCCAATACCAAAAGTAATGAGCACCGGGATGGCCAGCCACGGCTGCACCCCAAGGATTGCGCCCAAGGTGGTGGCAACCCCCTTACCACCGCGGCCTTTCAAGAATGGTGAAGTGATGTGGCCGAGCACCGCGGCTAATCCGGCAACTTCACCGGCAATCTCACCGACATAAACCCCGAACACGGCCGCTGGCACAAAGCCTTTGGCAATATCTATTACACCGACAATGACGCCCCAGCGCGCGCCCAGAGTGCGGCCCACATTGGTGGCACCGGGATTACCAGAACCTGAGGCATAAAGGTCGACCCCGAATACCCGCGCGACATAAACCGCCGGACTAATCGAGCCAAGAAGATAACCAGCTGCGCCGGCAACAAGCACCCATAACCATGGGGTCACAGCAATTCAACTTTCGGCGCCACTACAACAGCAACCATGCCCGGGCCCACATGTGCACCGACAACTCCACCCACCGGGCACTGCACGATGGTGGCGGCTGGTAGGCGCTCCTGCAAGATATCAACAAGTTGCTGCGCCCGCTCGGATGCCGACAAATGCTGAACCGCGATATCCACTTCAGCATCACCTGCCGCTTCAACCGCGAGATCAGCTAATCGAGCCAGAGCTTTTGATGCCGTGCGCACCTTGTCAACTTGCTGCACGTTCCCATCAACGAGTTGCAAAAGCGGCTTAACTTTAAGGGCTTGTCCCACCACCGCTCGCGTCGAGCTAACTCGCCCACCGCGGCGCAAATACTCCAAAGTGTCGACATAAAAGAAAACTTGGCTGGCTTCTGCCCGCCGCTCGATTATCGAGGTTA
>WLLZ01000178.1 GCA_009700485.1 Actinomycetota bacterium
CGTAATTACGGTCAGCGGCGAGCTCGATATCCATACTGCCCCGGATCTAACCGAGGTGCTGAGCCCGGCCATTGCGGCCGGCCAACCGGTCATTGTTGATCTCACCGATGTAACTTTCATGGACTCCTCGGGCCTGAGTGTTTTTGTAACCGCCCTAAAGCGGGCCCGCGAGGCCGGAACCACGCTGGTATTGGTGGTGTCTGAGCCCAGGGTCATGAGGGTGTTCTCGATCACCGGGATCGACACCCTGATAGATATTCATGCGACGTTGGATTCGGCCCTCTCTGCCTGATTTCGCACCTGTTCGCCCCGGTGGGATAGCCCCTGCGTAGACTCCGCCCGTTATCTATGTCCGCGTTGTCCCGGTAGGTCAGGAGACCCATGATTGAGTTATCCGGCACCAACATGACTCTCGTTGTCATCGTTGCTGTCATCGCGTTAGCCGCCCTATGCGTTGCGGCAGTCCTCGTTCGCCAGGTGCTGGCGGCCAGTGAAGGCACCGATCGCATGAAGGAGATCGCCGGCGCGATCCAAGAAGGTGCCTCGGCATACCTCACGCGGCAGTTCAAAACCCTCGCGATTTTCGCGGTAATCGTCTTCTTCGTGCTGTTCTTGCTCCCGGCCGAGACCACCAACGAGCGCATTGGCCGAAGCATCTTCTTCTTGGTTGGCGCGGTGTTCTCCGGCACCACCGGCTACATCGGTATGTGGCTAGCGGTGCGCGGTAACGTGCGCGTTGCCGCTGCTGCCAACGACGTTGGCGGTGAGCAGAAGGCCATGAAGATCGCTTTCCGCACCGGCGGTGTGGCAGGCATGTTCACGGTGGGCCTGGGCCTCTTTGGCGCCGCTCTCGTGGTACTTGTATATAAAGGTGAAGCACCCAAGGTACTCGAGGGCTTCGGTTTCGGTGCCGCACTGCTCGCCATGTTCATGAGGGTCGGCGGCGGTATCTTCACCAAGGCTGCTGACGTCGGCGCCGACCTCGTCGGCAAGGTCGAGCAGGGTATTCCCGAGGATGATCCCCGTAACGCGGCAACCATCGCCGACAACGTGGGCGATAACGTCGGTGACTGCGCCGGTATGGCCGCTGACCTCTTCGAGTCTTATGCCGTCACTTTGGTCGCGGCACTCATTTTGGGTAAGGCAGCTTTCGGTGAACTTGGCCTCGTGCTGCCACTGATCATCCCGGCCATCGGTGTGCTCACCGCGGTCATCGGCATCTTCGCGGTATCCCCGCGCGCTAGTGATCGCTCTGGCATGTCAGCAATCAACCGTGGATTCTTCATCTCGGCTGCGATCTCTGCGGTTCTGGTCATCATCGCTGTCTTTGTGTGGGTGCCAGGCGATTGGGCGGGTATCGAGTCACTTGGTGGCATTGCCGCAGAGCTGACCGGTGCCTCACTTAACCCACGGGTCTTCGTAATCGGCGCGGTGTTTATCGGTATCGCGCTTGCAGCCTTGATCCAGCAGCTAACCGCTTACTTCACCGAGACCAATCGTCGCCCTGTTGATGATGTCGCCAAGACCTCGTTGACCGGCCCGGCAACAGTGATCCTCTCGGGTATTTCACTCGGACTCGAATCGGCCGTCTACTCGGCGCTGCTTATTGGTGCTGCGGTTTACGGTGCGTTCTTGCTCGGTGGCGGTGTGGTGTTGCTCAGCCTGTTTGCCATCGCACTTGCTGGCACCGGCCTACTCACGACAGTTGGCGTCATCGTCTCGATGGACACCTTCGGTCCGGTTTCTGACAATGCGCAGGGCATTGCTGAAATGTCCGGTGACGTCCACGGTGAAGGTGCCGCGGTGCTGACACGCCTTGATGCAATTGGTAACTCCACCAAGGCCATCACCAAGGGCATCGCAATTGCAACGGCAGTTCTTGCCGCGACCGCGCTGTTCGGCGCATTCCGCGACACGGTTATTGCCGCAGCGATCAGCACCGGCTGGGAGCCAAGCACGTTGGTCGACGGTTTAGGCAAGGTCGTCCCAGAGGGCTACCAGTTCTTCGGTGTCCTTGACGTTGCTTCGCCGGCAAACCTTGTTGGTTTGATCATCGGTGCCGCGGTTGTCTTCCTGTTCTCCGGGTTGGCCATCAATGCGGTTTCGCGTGCTGCTGGCGCGGTCATCTTTGAGGTGCGCCGCCAGTTCCGCGATATCCCTGGCATCATGGAAGGCACCACCAAGCCCGAGTACGCCAAGGTCGTTGACATCGTCACTCGCGATTCACTGCGTGAGCTTGTTACCCCAGGGCTGCTCGCAGTGCTGACCCCAATCGCCGTTGGTTTCGGCCTTGGCGTTGGCGCACTCGGTGCCTATCTTGCGGGCACTATCGCAACAGGTGTGCTCATGGCGGTGTTCCTGTCCAACTCCGGTGGGGCATGGGATAACGCCAAGAAGTTCGTTGAAGACGGGCACTTTGGCGGCAAGGGTTCAGAAGCCCACACCGCAACCGTCGTTGGTGACACCGTTGGTGATCCATTTAAGGACACCGCCGGCCCAGCCATCAACCCGTTGATCAAGGTCATGAACCTGGTCGCATTGTTGATTGCTCCGGCCATCGTGACCATGTCACTTGGCACCGGTGCGAATACCACTTTGCGCTGGGCGATCGCGGTTGTTGCTGCGGCCATCGTCATCGTCTCGGTGGTTATCTCCAAGCGGCGGCCAATCTCGGTTGGCGACCAAGCGGCAATTGCCGGTTGAGCCGGAGAGCCAGTTAGAAAATAGATCCACTTGGCCGCCCTGTGTTCCGATATCCGGACGCAGGGCGGCTCGTTTCACTCCCCCCTTGGGGGGAGTGAGGGCCCAGTGAGCCACTGGGTGGGGCCGGATGGATTTGACAGCAGGGGCTGGCTTAGCGTCAGACTCCGGCCAGGCCTCCGGTGGCCGACGGGCAGGGAAGGGTAAACGTGTCAGGCAAAACCTTGGTGATCGTTGAATCACCAGCGAAGGCGAAGAAGATCGCCGGCTACCTTGGCGACGGCTATACCGTCATGGCCTCGGTGGGCCACATCCGCGACCTGGCTTCTAAAGCCTCCCAGCTGCCTGAAGCCGACCGCAAGAAGCCTTGGGCCAAACTTGCCGTCAACGTCGATGATGAATTTCAGCCGGTCTATGTAGTCCACGACTCGAAGAAAGCCACGATCACCGAACTTAAGCGGGCACTTAAAGACTGTGACGAACTCTTGCTCGCAACAGACGAGGACCGCGAGGGCGAAGCTATCTCCTGGCACCTACTCGAAGTACTCAGGCCAAAGGTGCCCTTCCATCGCATGGTGTTCAACGAGATTACCCCCGA
>WLLZ01000179.1 GCA_009700485.1 Actinomycetota bacterium
CTGGCCACTTTGCACCGCGCTGAGTTCAGCGACGCCGTCGGCGTCAATCATCATTCCCAGATCATCAACCGCCCGCCACCCTGTGGGCGGTGTGACACGCACGGTTAGCGTCGCGTCATTCCAAATCGATTGCGGCTCGGCCTGCAAGGCGTAGACGAGGCTGCCATCGGGGGCCGTGAAAGTCCCGGCGGGCAAGTCATATGAGACCGATACCTCCGCCTGCCCACCCGGGGCCGTCCAGCCCACCACCCGAATTAGTTTTTGCCCGAACCCGTCGTCAGCGAAACCTCGGCCATACTGTTTATGCTCTTTGAAGGACCTAACCGCGAAACCCTGTGGATAAAAAGCGCTGTAGTTAGTCGCATCCTCCGGTACGTACATTAAATACGCGGCCTTGAGCCAACTGGTTTCGTAACCGATGCGCTCTGGGGGCCCTTCCGGGCGCTCTGGTGGAGTTGCGTTGGTCACCGTCATGACTTGCGTTACGCGAGCCGAACCGTCTTCATTGATTTTGGCGTTAACTAACACATTGCGCTGCTGGAAGACGTCAACCTTGCTCTGGTTTCCGTTTTGCGTGTAAACCGCAGACCAATCGCCGACCCCGGGGTCACGCACTGAGCCACCGGCGCCGCTTTCCAGAATGAAATTCTCGAACCGGGTGTCGCGCATCCAGACCTGGAAATGTCGGCCCGGGGCGGTACTCGCGATTGCTTTCGCGACTGAAACCAAATCTTCACCTGACAGTAATCGCGCTAGCAACTCATCAAGTAATTGTTGGTTGGCTTCTTGTCGAGCGGTGAATTCGGCAACCCCGAATTTTTCATAAGCTTCAACCAGGAGCAGCTGACCGAGTCGGTCACCGGTGACCTCACCGTATGTCGGTGATGCAATTGGCCCGATGGCATTTAACACCGCCGCAATCGAACTGAGGTCAAGGGTGATTACACCGTCAACCTCCGGATAGTCACCACCGATCCACGCACCGGACATCTCGCGCGCCGAATAAAGGAGCGACGGATGCGTGTTGGCAACGACCATCGGGGCATTACGCGGATTCGTCGGGAAGAACGGATTACCCGACGGACCCCACCATTGCACTGGTGCATTCAGTGGTGGATAAAGCTGGGTACTCGTCTGCCCCTTGATCGGGATCGAAATTCGGCCATTATCGAATTCCACAAGCACCAGGGTGAGTGGTGCCCCACCTGATGCCCGCATCTCGGCTTGATTGCCGATCGCGATCAGATACCGCTTCGGGTCATTGGCCCCGAGTGCATCTGGGAGCAGTGGTGCTAACTCAACTAGCGCACTAACCGCGCGCTGCACCGGCTTCACTTCCTTTAACGCTTTCGCCTGCACCGTGGCAAGGAACCCGGCCGCCGGACCGCTCGTGTTTACCAGTTGCAATTGCGCAACGCTGTCATTAATGCCGGTGTTAACCGCGTCAACTCGCGGCGGTAACTGTTTAAGCAACTCGATGTCAATCGCCCCATCGCTGAAGATCTTCACTTCACCGCTCTTACCCGAGAGGTCACCGAAAATACTAAGTAGCTCGCCGGTGCTGGTGGTTATGTCACTCGTCGCAATTGCTAAGACTCGCCAGTTATCAACCGCCGTCGCGAAGCCCGGGATTGAGCCGACCAATTGCAATTGCGGCCCACCGGCTGAGGCACTAACCAGATCAGCCGCGGACTGCACTTCGTTAAAATTCGCCAATGCCTCTTCATAGTCGCCGGCCGTCAGTTGATCAACCGCCCCGGTGAGGCTGGTTTGAAAATTACGAGCGCCCAAGGCCGCAGAAACTAGTGAGGACACCAAGCCGATTTGGAGCCACAGCACGAACCCGCCCAAAATAACCACGAAAGCTAGGCCGAGCAGGACAAAAGGCCTTGGGCGTGACACTAGATGAGTATAGAAAGGCCGTGGCCGCTAGTAAGCGCCGTGACCGATCAGGACGACTTTGATGGTTTTGGCCACGATGACCAAATCTAGGGCCGGTGACCAGTGCTCGACATAGTCAAGATCCATGCGCATCCGCTCATCCCACTCCACCTGTTTGCGCCCAGAAACCTGCCAAAGGCCGGTCAGGCCCGGTTTTGTCAGGTGGCGGCGATGGTCTGCGTCGGCAAAGAGGGGTAATTCGGACACGAGTACCGGCCTGGGGCCAACAAGTGACATCGTGCCGCCGATGACGTTGACGATCTGCGGCATTTCATCAATTGACCAGCGACGCAGCACCCGACCGAAAGACGTGATTCGCGGATCTTGCTTGTAGCGATCAACGATGGAGGCATCGGGTGCGCCGATAACGGCCTCGCGTTCTTGATCAGCACCAACGCGCATGGTGCGGAATTTTGCAACAGTGATTACCCCGCCACCGCGCCCAATGCGTTCTTGGAAGTAGAACATCGGCCCGCGGCTGGTCAACTTGGTACCGATGCCAGCAACGATCATGAATGGCAAGAAAATCAAGAAGAGTAAAATCCCCGCAAGGATGTCGAGGCCGCGTTTGATTGCGCGCTTTGGGCCGGTCAGATGCGGCTCATCAAGATGCAGCAAAGGAAGATCAGCGGCCATGCGCATAGTCACCCGCGGGCCGGCGACGTCGCCGACCGCAGGAGCAACCAGGAGGTCAACACGTGGGCCTTCGAGTCGCCATGACAAACGCTGCACCACTTGATGGCCAAGGGCCGGCGAGCCAGCAACCGCAACGGTATCGGCGTCCTCTAGTGCGATGCGGGTCATGACTTCGTCAAGCCATCTATCCAGCCCGGCGCTATCGATATCAGCCGAGGGTTCATCGATTACGTCAACAACAGTGAACCCTGCTACCGGGTCGCGATCGAGCATGTCGACGATCTCTGATTTTTGCGGTTCGGCGCCAACAACAATCGTGCGATGCAGGAAGTGACCGTAGCGGCGTTCATGCCGCAGCCAGGAGCGCAGCGCCCAACGCACGATCAACAGCAAAGCTAAACCGGTAACGAAGGTAATCAGGACGAACCCACGGGATAGATCAATCTTGAAGGCGAACACCACGATCGCAACCGCGCCAAAAACTGTGGCGGTAGCTGCGACGACGCGTTTGAATTCTTCGGAACCGACACCTAGTACTCGGGTGTCGTACGCACCACGAAGTACTAAGACCAAAACCCACGCGATTACCACGATCACAACTAGCGACACATATGTTGGATCATTGATCTCGACATTAAATGGGATAGCCCAGCGCAGGATGAAGCCGGTGATGCCAGCCAAGGTCACGGCTA